>CAMWUY010000018.1 GCA_947177615.1 uncultured Porphyromonadaceae bacterium | reverse complement strand
CATTACCTTTGGCGGGTACCCAGACTGTGCCGGCACCGGCATTCATAGCTCCGGGAGCGAGGCAGGAGTTCTGAGCGCTGCCATTGATAGAAACAGCACCGGAGAAACACATGGACGGGCTGCCCCAGTAAGCAGAGTTGGTGAGTGTCTCCTCCTTGGTAGGATTGTCATATAGGAAAGCGGCGGAGCATGCCATAGGCTTGTCGGTCTTATTCACCATACTGATATGTGAAATGTATGAGAAACCGACGCCCTCGCCTTCGTCAAATCGTTCTGTTATATAAACGATGTCGCCGTCTTTGATTTCTTCACCATGGTAAGAGACAGTAAAATAGTCTGTTAGGGCTTGCGCGGAGGCTGCTGAGGCTGCACCGAGCATAAGCAATGCAAGTAGAGATTTTTTCATTTTGATAGTGTTTATTGGTATTTTGATGCCAAGTTAGTGATAATTTTTGGAAAAATGAAATTTTTTTTGGTGAAATTGTTAAAATTGGTCTGATCTACCGCAGTGAGAATACAGTGAGAATGGAGTGAGATTATAAGGGGAGTGGAGAGGATGTAATGAGATAAAAAAACCGTATCAGCCGACGGCCGATACGGTTTCTTCTTATCTTTTCGGTATATTTGATCAGATGTGGGGACCTGCGGCTGCGAGGGCTTTGCCTGTAGCGTTGGTCTCGAACTTCTTGAAGTTGTTGATGAACATCTCTGCGAGTTCTTTGGCTTTCTTATCCCATTCAGCGGGGTCAGCGTAAGTGTCGCGCGGATCGAGGATATTGGGATCGACGCCCGGGAGCTCAGTGGGGATAACGAAGTCGAAGTAGGGGAGAACCTTGGTCGGTGCCTTATCGATATCGCCATTGAGGATATCGTCGATGATGCCACGTGTATCGCGGATAGAGATACGCTTGCCGGTGCCGTTCCAACCGGTGTTCACGAGGTAAGCGTGTGCGCCGGAACGTTCCATCTTCTTCACGAGTTCCTCAGCATACTTGGTCGGGTGGAGTGAGAGGAATGCCTGGCCGAAGCAAGCGGAGAATGTAGGAGTGGGTTCAGTGACACCACGCTCAGTGCCTGCGAGCTTGGCGGTGAAGCCGGAGAGGAAGTAGTATTGAGCCTGCTCGGAGTTGAGGATAGCAACCGGGGGCAGCACACCGAATGCATCAGCGCTGAGGAAGATGACCTGCTTGGCGGCGGGACCCTTGCTGACAGGCTTGACGATGTTGTTGATGTGGTAGATAGGATAAGAAACGCGAGTGTTCTCAGTGACAGACTTGTCAGCGAAGTCGGGCTCGCCATTCTCCTTGACGGTTACGTTCTCGAGCAGAGCGTCACGCTTGATAGCGTTGTAGATGTCGGGCTCTGACTCCTTGTCCAGGTTGATGACCTTGGCGTAGCAGCCGCCTTCGTAGTTGAAGACACCGTCGTCGTCCCAGCCGTGCTCGTCGTCACCGATGAGTTTACGCTTGGGGTCAGTGGAGAGTGTAGTCTTACCTGTGCCGGAGAGACCGAAGAAGATAGCTGTAGAGGTCTCGTCCATGTTGGTGTTGGCGGAGCAGTGCATTGAAGCGATGCCACGGAGAGGATTGAAGTAGTTCATCATAGAGAACATACCCTTCTTCATCTCACCACCGTACCAAGTGTTGATGATGACCTGTTCGCGCTGTTTGATGTTGAAGGCTACCACTGTCTCGGAGTGGAGACCGAGTTCCTTATAGTTCTCGACTTTAGCCTTGGATGCGTTGAAGACAACGAAGTCAGGCTTGAACTCTTTGAGTTCCTCCTCAGAGGGGCGGATGAACATATTGGTCACGAAGTGAGCCTGCCATGCGACTTCCATGATGAAGCGAACGGCGAGACGTGTAGAGGGGTTGGCGCCACAGAAGACGTCAACGACGTAAAGGGTCTTGTCAGAGAGCTCCTTGACAGCCTTTTCGCGGAGCTGATCCCACACTTCGGTAGAGATAGGCTTGTTGTCATTCTTGTACTCGTCTGTAGTCCACCACACGGTGTCTTCGGTGATTTCGTCCTTGACGAGGTATTTATCTTTGGGTGAACGTCCGGTGTAGATGCCGGTCATAACGTCTACAGCACCGAGGTCGGTCTGTATACCCTTTTCGTAACCTTCGAGGGCGGGGTTGGTCTCGTCCTTGAAGAGCTGATCGTAAGAAGGATTGTGGATGATGTTTTTCACATCCTTGATGCCATACTGGCTAAGATTGATTTCTGCCATGATACTTTACAATGTAAATATATTTGGGGTTATAATATTTTATTTCTATTGAATAACAAATGTTCGTTATGGTTCGGTTTGCAAAATTACATAAAAAATTCTTTAATTGATAATTTTTTTTGTTAAAATTGGTTGTACTCTTTTCCTTTAAATTTAAACCATCGTCACACCTCTTAGAACGTGTTCCTTAAAATTTTTGGGTCACAGGGATTTTCAATAGACCGCTATTATATAACTTAATTAATGAGAGAAATCTTCACTAATTTCTCATACCATTTTTTGGGATGAAAATTATCACTTTGCTGATAGGCGGCCTCGAAAAGGGGATATAGTTCACGATACGTTTTCCCTTGCCTGAGAATTTCTCTCAGATCTGAGGTATCAAGCGGAATAATTTTCATGCCAGGAATAAAATCATCTTCATTCTGAGTATCATAATAAGGAATGTTTTTGCGATGTTTGAAATCGCTAATCACATTAACATCAAGATTTGTAGTTGCAAATACACAATAACTATTAAAGTCTTTGGTACGAAGAAGATGTCTTCCAAGATGACGAGAAACTGGTTCCATTTCCATTCGACGTTGATTGTTACCATCTGCTAAAGTCGCTTCAAGAAGAAGATTGTGTTTTGGATAGAAAGGAGGCCAAGCCTTATACTCATATACAATATCTGCCTCTCCACCAGCAGCATGAGTTACGGGAAGTAAATCTGCATCTAAGGATAGTTTCATATAATCAAGGACATGACCCTTATATTCGCTTATTTTATACCACATAATTCCAAGTACGTACTCGAAAATAGTGGGGATATCTGCATTGTCTGTCACTGCTTTAGAAATAGCATCGTCATTTCTTAAATCGAAATTGTCAAGTAATTCTATGAGTTGGGTGTCAGAAAAACGTGTATCAACCATATTTTTGAAACGATCATATCTTTGTTTTTCTACTTCGGAATAAACCTCAGCAATAGAATTAAGGCTTGTGCCTAATTCATTATTCAGAGCATCGAGCAGCTGTTTGTCGTTAAGTTGCAATGAGGGGCAAATTTCTTCCAAAAAAGTTAGCTTTTCCAGATTGTCAGCCTTGGTATAAGCAAGTTTGTATAATTCAGTCATTGCAGAATTAAAAAACTGCTTTGGTATGAGGTCATATTTAAGTTCTCCGTCTTCAAATAGGATAATATTAGACAACTTTATATATCTTCGGTTAAGGTCAAAATAATCATTTAAGGTAGATTTGGCCTTAAATAAATGCAGGTATTTGAAGAAGACATCTTTAAGTTCACCCTCAGAACTTACTGAGGAGAATTCAGTAACATTAAGGTGATCTAAAGGAGCATTTTTAATAGCTTTTTTAGAGATGGTGTCGAAAAGCAACTCTCTCCATAGCCCACCAACATTAATCTTCTTAGAGATAATGAACACTTCGATAGCCGCGTTGGCATCTTTTTCTACGAAAAGTCGTTTGAGTGAGAGATAAAATCGGTAGTATATTTTATCGTAATCGCGACTTTTTCTATTTATTCCAATAGAAGTAACGATGTCCTCAGACACTTCTGAGTTAGTCCATACAAAGTAAGCGTCTTGATAATTTTTTTGACGCATTATGTGCTGATAAATAATATCGTTCAAAGATAAATCACCATTGCGTAATTTAACAATGGATTCAATAATCCTTGCAGTTGTCTCCTCAGAAGTACATAAAGGTGCAAGATATTTAAATTCATCATTGGAAAGAGGTCCTACCTCTGAAAGAAGGTAAAGGAGAACTATAAAAGGACGCACATGTCCGTCTTTTAATGGGATAGAATATTTGAGCAGTTGGGAGAGATAAATAAGACTGTCTGTTGATATAGAGAGGGCATTCTTTGAAGAATAGTCTCCGCTATGAGCTATTTTAAGAATAGCATCGCCAACCTCAGTAAGACGATGGTTTCGGTTTATAACACCAATATCAACAAGCCCTGAAGTTTTCTGACGCGCTGCCTTATATTTGATTTTATCATCGCCGGTGGTAAAACCATTTTCTCGCATAAAATCATAATACCGGTTTTTAATTTCATAAATATTGTATGGCTGATCAGGACGAAGAAACTCCCTTTCCCATCCACATTTGGCATTTTCTTTGTTCTTCCAAAATTCAGAGAGCAATTCGAGTTGCCGCTCAATAGAAAAGTTCATTTGTTTAGTTCGGAACGATGTTGTGCCAAAGTTCCAAACATAAGTATTATACTCCAAATGGTTGGCAATATACTCTAAATCCTTGTCGGCCATATTCTTCAAGATTGTTAAAATTAGTTATTAGGACTTCTTTGGTTCCGGAGTTTTTGCCTTTTACCTGATAATTTGAATTGCTATAATCCATCTGGATTTGATTCAAATAATAGTCATTAGTACGTACCCAGTCGTGTAAAATAGAATTTTCTTTACCTTTATGGCTAAGTACATTAGAAAGCGCGAATTGTATACCACGTTCATTAAGGTTGTCAAGAAAAAGCAATAAATCGACTTCGTCCTGTTCGGTCCACCCTCCATTTTCATTGTACGTTGCACCTGAAATAAGATAAGGCGGGTCAACATAAACAAGACTATCTCTTGTTAGAAAATCTAATTTGATATCCCGGAAATCATAATTTAAGATATCCAAGTTCTGGTCTTGTAGGGCAAGCATAAATTTCCTTAACTTACGTTGTAAAACCAAATTAAAATCTCGTTTTCCCACGGGCAGATTAAATTCACCTTGTGCATTGAATCTCATTTGGTTATTGAAACCAAAAACAATCAATGTATACAGCAACGTATAGTAATAATCGTCGTGTTCAAGGCGACTGTTAAATTCATCGCGCAATTCAATAAATTTATGACGATTATACTCGGACACACCTTTCATACAATTGCCGCCATAATAAGCAAAGTTATGTTCTGAGGTACGCGAAAATCCAAATTTTTCAACTACTGAATTAATATCGTCAATAAATTCATCCGGGCTTTTGGATGCGAGCAACCGTAGAAGTCCAATTAGTTGAGGAGATTTATCATTATATATATGGCGGTCTGCTCTTGTATTGATACCCACATTACAACCACCGCAAAAAAGATCTACGAAATAATCTATATGCAAAGGAAAGCATGGCAATACTTGGTCAAGTATCCGTGCCTTTCCTCCAATATAGTTTAAAGGAGAAACTGTAAAGAATTTATTCATCTCTGAACGACGCATAAGAACAATCTTTCTTGGTTTCCGGTATTCTCACCTTTACCGGCGGAGAAAGGTCGGTAATCGGTAGTGAAAATTTTAACTTCTCCGCGAGAAGATAGTATACGCAAAATATCGTCATCAGAAATCTTTGCGTTACTTCTTACTTGTAATTTTTTGCCGTTATTATTGTAAGACAGTAGAATGTAACGAGTCTTTAGATTATTAACTAATTCTTCCAATTGGGCAGTTGCCGTCGTTCTACAATACTCACTTTTCATATTAGATCTATCCATTTTACGAGCGACACCAAAGACTTTCGGTTTATTCCAAATGGCAATGTTCTCTAATAGATGGTACGCATCGCAGTATTGACGTGAGTTATATGGAGGATCAAGATAAGCGATATCACAGTTAACCGTGTTAGCGACTGCGTTTGCATCACAGTTAAGAATAAGATTATCCTCTGCTAAATTGTAATCAATATTAGGTAATCTAAGAATAATTTCCTGTGGAAGTTCTGCCCCTTGAATAAACGAGTCGTAATGACCGCAGGTTGCAGCGATTCTATCCATTGAGTAGAACAGTGATGTTATAATTAGCGCCCATTCACGCCGATTAACTACTCCGGATTTTAGATACTCGTCTACAGAGTCACGAATATATCCAATTTTTTGGCATACAATTTTGCTAAAATAGGTGTCAGAAAAATTCTCGCTAAAATAGTTGCTTTCGTTAGACGCATTGAAATTGTTGAAAGATGAAAGAATTTCAGCAACTTTAACCCTATCAAAATGTTCAGATGAAAACCATGCTAAAGCTGTAATATAATTGCTTCGCATTAGATCGTTAACTATCAGGCGACAATCGGTAAAAGCAGAAGCAACAGCTCCTGTACCAGCAAAAACATCAAAGAAAGAACGAACATCGCCACATTCGCGTTCAACCACTCCCTTTATAAAAGGAAGTAACTTATACTTGTTACCAAGATAGCGTCGGTTGTTGATGTTAATGATGTCCATTATAAAAAACTCCCTCTGTTACATCTGAAGGCTGACCATAGCCGGTAACGATTCAGATTTTCGGCTATTGCCGTATCTCTATGTTATTAGACGGTCATTTTCAGATTATGAACCTTATGTAATAACAAAGGTACGAAATTTTTTCGGAACTTTTGTTATGAGCCGTAAATATAATAATCAAGTTGTACTCCGGCCATTTAACTTGTCGTACCAACTCATTAAACCTTTGATGATTCAACTGATAATATCCATTAGTCACGGACGATATAATTCAGTTGTTATTAAGTTCATTACGTGCAAACAGCTGGGGATACTTAACATTCTCGTCAGATTTAAGAAGTTCAACATAGCGTTCTATGAACTCTGCAGTGTCTTTGAGTAAGCGGAGATAATATTTAAGTGTCGAATATACTCCGTTAACAATCAACTGACAGCCGTGTCACCTGTCAATTAAATCAATTCCCGTGTTAATTTCATCCCAGTTTGCCGAGTCCATATTTGCAGTGGTAAATATATAGTATCGATCTGTTCGGTGGAGCATCAGTTTTGAGAAAGCATGTTTATCAAGATCTGGGGATACTACAATTTTATGCTTTATCTCAACGTCTTCAAATGGCGTGCCATCAGAATTATTCACTTGTATTTCACCGATTTGCCCCGATTGTACATCGGAAGAAGTATATGATTCCAAATCACACAGAATTTTATCTTCATATCTCGCAACTTTCCCCATCATGCACTGATAGGCAGCATAAACTGCAATGGTTGGCAGGCGAGATGCGCCATGTCCGGAATACTTATAGTTAAAATGCTTTTCAAGCAAAGATATAATCTGAGCAATCGTTAGAGCGCGTTCCTTAAAATTTCGGGGTCGTAGAGGTAGCAGCCTTGGAGTGTATTTGGTTTCTTGCTGAAAAGAGCATACCGAGGTATGTGACTGAATGCAAGAAGTCAAAGGTGCCCAAGGATGCGAGTCGGTTGGAACTTCTTTTACAAATATAATAATGTAAATGTTAAATCCCCGTTCTATCTTTATGTCTATTTTTATGTACTTTTCACAGATTACTGAGGTTTTTGATAAAAGAATATAATAACGTACATATTCATTTTCCACGGATTGACCGAAGAACAAGACGACTAATCCTCGATGGCAGTCTGTATATGCCATTTGTCCGCCGCTTTTTGGCATATTTTTCGAGATCTCATCAGTCACGATGCTCGCATCGCTCCTTCTTCGACTCGAAAAATCTGCTCAAAAATCGCCGCCTCTACGACCCCGAAATTTTAAGGAACGCGCTCTAACCTTGTCAAGTAGCCACGACATGTGGACTCCGGGCGTGACGGGGTGTGATCAGAGGTAGATGATTGTTGCGAAGGTCAGAGCCCATGCTATTATGCAGGCCTGTGTGATGCGGTCGTGCAACAGGATCTTGGTCGGGCTGCCGGTCTTGCCGAAGACGGTGGCCAACTGCATGTATCTGAGCAGCCCGGCAAGTACAAATATGGAGGTGATATATACCAGATCGCTGTTAAACCGTTGTTCTACTTCGGGTGAGACGGTGTACATGATGTAGCTGACGAGCATGATGGTGGCCACGAGAGTGATGGCCTGATTGATGTATGTGCGGTTGTATTTGTCGATATTGCGTCTCATCTTGCGTCCGGAGTTCTCATATATGACGATGTCGTCACGCCGTTTGCAGAGCGCGAGAAAGAGGGCGAGCAGGAATGTCATTATTATGATCCAGTGGCTGATCATAATTCCTGTTGCTGCGCCCCCGGCTGCCACCCGCAGGTCAAATCCGATTGCAATTATGAATATGTCGATGAGGGATAGCTGTTTAAGTTTGAGACAGTATGCGATGTTGAGCAGCAGGTATATCGCGATGACGGTGGATGTGTATATTGCCGCTTGAACGTGGATGATCCCGTCTGAGTCAGTCTGAGGATGGGTGTAGTGCTGTTGTAGAGGAATCAGCAGGAATGGGAGTATGAGCGCGGCGACGGCTGTTAGAAGCATTATGAGGAGTGCCTGCCGTGTGGATATGAGTCCGGCGGCGATGGGCCGGTTGCACTTTGTGGGGTGTAGTCGGTCGGCCTCGACATCTATGAGATCGTTGAGGCAGTATATGGCGCTCGCTGCCAGCGAGAATGCGATAAATGCGATGACAGACTCAACCGGAACCGGGAGGGAGAAGATATTACCACTGAAGAATGCCGGCAGAAAAACGAACAGGTTTTTAAGCCATTGCTGTGGTCGGAGAAGTGTTATTAGACTGCGCATATTATTGCAAAGATAATGTAATAATGTGACAGTGGGGCAGAGAATGAAAAAAAATAGCTATATTTGTCGGAGGTAAGGGGACTCTAAGTGTGTACATCAGTCCACGATTAATAACAGAATTAAACAACAGCAGTGATAAAATATCATAAGTGATGGCGTGGTTTGTATTGCGTGACTTGAAACGTCCGAATGCTTTGGAACCGGCATGGAAGATACTTCCGACGTTGGGATATCGAGTGTTTACTCCGATGAGTGAGCAACGTGTCAGCCGTCATGGCAAGGTTGTCAAGGAGCGTCGGCCGATAGTGCCCGATCTGCTCTTTGTTGAGGGTGAGAGGCCGGTGCTTGATGTGCTGATAGCCCGTACACCGACATTGCAGTACAGATATGTCAAGGGTCAAGGTCGTGGCGTGCCGATGACGGTCCGCGACTCGGATATGGCTCTCTTTATGCGGGCTGTCTCGGAATATTCTGATGGAGTGCGTTATTATACTGCAGGTGAGATCACGGCGGATATGTTGGGTAGGGAGGTGCGCATTATCGGTGGTCCGCTGGATGGGACAGTCGGTCGGCTGTTGAGTCGTCGCGGCCTGCGTGACAAGCGGTTGGTGCTTGACCTACAGGGGCTTCTGACGGCCACTGTGACTATTGAGCCGGAGTTGATAGAGCTGATGTAGCGGCAGGGGTGGATTATATAATGATGATGATGAATAAGAGGAAGGTTACGATAATATTGCCGGCTTATAACGAGGAGGGGTCGTTCGAGTTGTTGCGTGAACGTATGGAGCGTGTGCTGGCCGACAATCCTGATTATGAGTGGGAGTTTCTGATGGTCAATGACGGTTCGACTGACCGTACGCTGCAGCAGATGATACGTCTGTATAATTCAGATCCCGAGCATTGGCATTATATAGACTTGTCGCGCAATTACGGCAAGGAGGCCGCCATGTTGGCCGGTTTCGATTACAGTACCGGTGACGCGGTGATCGTGATGGATGCGGATATGCAGCATCCGGTCGATGTGATACCGGAGATGCTGCGGAATTGGGAGGAGGGTTATGACGATGTTTATGCAGAGCGCAAGACGAGCCGGGAGTCGTGGTTCAAGCGTAAGACGAGTCAATGGTACTATCGTCTGCTGCAGCGCTCGACGCGAGTTCCGATACAGCAGAATACGGGTGATTTTCGCCTGCTGGACCGCAGTTGCGTAAGTGCTCTGCGTCGTCTGCGCGAGACGGAACGCAACACGAAGGGTCTGTATTCCTGGATCGGTTACCGCAAGAAAGGGATAGAATATGAACAGTTGGAGCGTCAGACGGGTAAGAGCAAATGGAGCGTGATGCAACTGCTCGATCTTGCTGTCAATGGCTTGACGAGCTATACTGTGGCTCCGTTGCGGATGGCGACCCTTCTCGGGGTGAGTGTCAGTCTGATAGCGTTTCTGTACCTGATATATATAATAGTCAAGACTGTGTTGTACGGTGATCCGGTGGCCGGTTATCCGACGCTGATGGTGACTATCCTCTTTATGGGGGGTGTACAATTGCTGTCGTTGGGGATTATCGGTGAGTATCTCGGCAAGGTCTTTATGGAGAGCAAGGGGCGTCCGGTGTATCTTGTAGAGTCGTATGATGGAGTGCGCCCGGGAGATGCTGCTGTCACTCAGTGAGCTTGAGGTGTGAAGTGTTGATGGTCATTTTGGCGGCTCCGAGCATTCCGATGGCGACTATCACTTCGCTTTTGGTATCATCGGTGGCTATGACCCTGCCGGATATACCCTTGAGATGGCCTCTGGCTACGGTTACGTTGTCGTTGATTTTGATGGGGGTATTGACAAATGCTATCTGTATCTCGCTTTGTCCGAGCATATATCTGAGTTTATCGATCTCTCTCTGTTCCAGAGTGGCGATCGGAGCAGTAGAACCATGGGCAGCAGCGGCTCTGTTGGTCATGAAGCGTTTGATATAAGGCAAGTTGACGATCTGCCGTCTTTCCGTCTCCGTACAATGTATAAACACCGTCAGTGGGATAAAGACCTTGTCGATGGAGACCTTCCGGCCGTTTGGGCGTACACGGGTTACGGTCTGTTTGGCGACGTATGCCTCGTATCCGAGTCCGGCAAGTCTGGCTTCAACAGCCTTCTCGGTGTTGTAGTTGACTATGGCGATATACCAGTGTTTAGGTTGTCCGGGTAATTGAGGTGTTGTCATGGTGTCTGCAAAGATAGTATTTTTTTTGAAATCATGGCGTATGTACCTATTCAAACAGAGTCACTCAAATATAAATGTGTGCAATAAAGTGTCGGTGTGGACGTTATATCTCTTACAGATATGTTGTCAACGATCAATAATATTATAAGGAAAAATATAATAAGGAAATTGAATACAAGGGTATTGGCTGCGCTTATGCTCTCTGCCGTAATGCTCATCCGTCTCCCGGCCTATGCCAATGTGGAGGGACGTTGGGTTCACCATCCGAGTGCCGATATGTATTCCTATACCGGTTCATCCAACGGCTATAATCACAGTCTGAAGATAATGGATGGCGAGCGGTACTCCTATTTTTGGGTTACGTCGCTTCCTCATATATATAATAGCAAGCACAATTCCGGCACAGAGGCCATGATATATCGTGTCGATAAGTCACGTCCGGAGGGTGAGCGGGTTATGGAGTGGCTGTATGACGTTCTGCCGGTGTCCGGTCGTTTGGTGAGCCGGGCCGAATATTCTCCGGCAGGCCGATATTTGGCGATGGTGTATCAGGACGGGGTGATCGATATCGTGAGGGAGGATAGCGGCGATGTGGTGACCTGCACCGCCATCCGCGACTATATTTATCCCGCGGACAAGAGTGTCAATAATATAACACCCGATCTCACGGGTCGTCGTCTCTATGTGGCCACCGCTTTTGGCTATTTGGTGATAGACGCCGTGACCGGCAGGTTGCTGGAATTAAAGCGGCTGAATGCCAATATCGACTACGCATGTCAGGTAGGAGCCAGGATTGTCGTTGTGAGTGGCGCGTCTGCGTATGCATTCCCGCAGGATGAGGTGCCGTCGAGCCTGTCATCAGTCGAGCCGGTAAAGGGTATCTCCGGGTCGTCAGGTGATAAGTATCTTAATGCGGATGGGAGCCTCTATTCGCCGGACAGTTTAGTCCCGCTGTCAGAAGACTCCTTCCTTTATCTGACCCATGCCCGGGACAAGGAGACTACCGGACCATATATCAATGTCGCGACATTCGACGGTGACAAGGTGATGATAGTCAATGTGTCGGAAGATTTGCTTGATTATAATAAGTATGGCTACGGCACCTCGGGACGCTATGACCATCTGAACGAAGGCATATTGACATCAAGTGCGCGCGGGTATATTGTCAATACGAATGCCCGTGTCGTTGAGATCATCAAGGGGGGAGATATAGATAAGGATAGTGAGGATCCGGCATCCGATTTTATGTCACGCTATGTCGTGAAGCGCGACAAGAGAGGTTTCGGCAAGTTGCCGGTCGGTACTGAGGAGACGAGTCTTGCTCTCGGCTCGTATGATGGTGAGCATTACTGGATGTATTATCCTCTGCAGGGATACCGTCAGCGCAGTGTCACAGGGACCGGCGGCGTGACCGTATGGTCTGACGCCGGTGAGGCTGTCATGCCTGATGCCTGCAATGCATTCAGAGCCAGCTATATCGTGTATGATCCTACGTATGGGATGTTGTTTCGAAATAATAGTTTCGATACCTTTTATGATCTGAATGCCAATCATGCCGATGCGTTGTGCGGCTATCGTGACGGAGTATGGAGATATTACGGGCTTCCCCGTACCAATTACTCCCGTCGTCAGATCAATCCCGTACCTCGCGGGATAGGTGTCGATCCGTCAGACAGCAAGTATATTTGGTCCGGTTCGACAGAGTATGGTCTGACACGTATCAATCTTGAAGACCCGACTGATATCCTGCGTATGACTCGATCCAATATGTCGGGGGTGGGCACTGCCGGATGTTACGCGGTGCATACTTCGAGCAAGGGGTGGGCCAATCTGTCTTGTTTCAGCACTCCCGTATTTGATGACCGGGGTACTATGTGGTCGCTCTTTTGCGACTGGGATAACACCGGTATCGGTGGGGTCTATTCGTTATGGTATCTGACTGCCGATGAGCGTAAAGCGTCCGAGAATGCCTCGCGCGATGCCTCTGTGTTTATTATGCCGCGGCGTATAGAGATACCGATAGATGGTATAACCACGCGCAGCCGTATATGGCCCATGTCGCATGAGCGCAACAGAAATCTGCTGGGCATCACCGCCGGTCACTATTTTGACTCGGCCATCCTCGATCATAAAGGCACTCTTGATGATACGTCAGATGATAAGGTGGTGTATCTGAATCATATATATAATAGTCTGGATAATGAGCTCTCTCTGTTGCGGGGTGTGTATATGTTTGAGGATCCATACGACGGGGCTCTGTTGATATCATACGGAGACGGGCTGCTTGTGACCTCGCGTGAACAGTTGTTCGACGTTGATGTCAAGCGTGGTGAGATGCTGGAGGTAGAGCACGATCTCTCCGGCATGTTAGGTCATCCGGTCGCGCAATGCGAAGTCAGTGGAATAATCGTCGATGACCTCGGGCGCAAATGGATAGCGACTATGGGTGACGGACTCTTTTGTATCTCTGAGGATCGCAAGACGCTATTGGCCCATATCGTCAGTGAAGATGGCGGTTTGCCCTCGAATGTTTGTGTCGGCTTGGCGTACAACCCGGAGACGCGGTCGCTCTGGATCGGTACGGACAAGGGTGTGGTGGAATATGTGCCTGCCGGTGGCGGCTATTCATCCGATATACATAGGGAGGTCCGTGTTGTGCCGGCTGTGATCGACCCGGATTACCGTGGATACGTTATTATAGAGGGGTTGATTGACGCTGAGCAATATGAGCTGCGGGGTGCTTCCGGAGATGCCGTGATAAGATGCCGTGCCCGGTCCGGAAAAGTGTCGTTGCACTCTTCCGAATTGCTCCCCGGGGAATATGGGGTATACGAGGGTGATAACCGTGTGGCCACAATATTCAGACATTGAGCGCCGGGCATTGACAGTCTGTTGATGGTCCTGTCACTTTTGGGAAAATAATACTTTAAGGGAAAACGGAATATAAAACGAAAAATATAACGGATTATGAAGAGGATAACGAAGATTATGACCTGTGCGGGTATGCTTGCGATGGTATTGTGTTGTGCGTCACCGGCTATGTCCCGCAATAAGAAGAGGTCAGGTGAGCCCAAGGCTGTATTTGAGGAGACTACTTATGATTTTGGCTCGATAGAGGAGAGGAAGGGACCTGTCTCTCATGACTTTACATTTGTCAATGAGGGTGATGGCAACTTCATAATCATAGATGCGAAGGCCGAATGCGGATGTACACGTCCCGAATATCCCAAGGAGCCGGTAGCCCCCGGTCGCAAGAAGGCTGTCAAGGTGACATACAATCCCTCCGGCCGACCCGGTCCGTTCCAGAAGACGGTCACTCTGACGACCAATGGTATGCCGCGTAAGGTCCGCCTCAAAATCCGCGGCACAGTAAAATAATTATAGGTAAGCAAATTTATACTCCTTTCCACAAAAAATGATAATGCTGGGGACGCAGATTTTGTGGAAAGGAGTCTAAAAGATGCTACAGAACATCGTTTGACTTATAAAGAATTGATATATGGTTAAAAATAAAGTCATACAAGTATATGATTCTCCCATCACAATAGTCACCAATGATGATAAAGATTATATCTGCTTAACGGATATGACTAAAACGTTTGAGGGAGGAAGTAGCCTTATTGAGAATTGGTTACGTAATAAAAATACTGTTGAATTTTTAGGTGTATGGGAAAGATTGAATAATCCCAATTTTAATTCCGTCGAATTCGACGGAATTATGATGCAAGTTGGGTTAAATAGATTCAAACTCTCTGCAAAAAAATGGGCTGAAAAGACCAATGCAATAGGACTCCTCGCTAAAGCTGGTAAGTATGGAGGTACTTACGCACATACGGACATTGCATATCATTTTGGTATGTGGTTGAGTCCTGAGTTTAACCTTCTTGTTATAAAGGAATTTCAACGATTAAAGGAAGAAGAACAGAAGCAACTTAAAAGTGCAGAATGGTTGTATCACCGTTTTTCGGCAAAAGCAAACTACAAGATACAGACAGATGCCATACAAAAATATCTTGTGCCTTTCTCCTCACTTCCAAAGGATAAAATTGGCATTATTTATGCGAGTGAAGCGGAGCTAATTAATTTGGCAACATTAGGATATACGTCTAAACAATGGAGTGAGGAACATGCTCAATTAACCACTTCTGGAAAAAATCACAGAGACTATCTGCCGTTAGAAGATTTAATAATACTTGACAATATGCAAGGATTTAATTCCTATCTTATGTCACAAGAACTTTCAAAAGAAGAAAGATTTAATTTAATTCAGCAAGAGGCTCAACGACAACGAGCATCTCTAATACAAAGCAGGACAATTCAAAAAGCTAAAGATGAACAGCTGTCATCTTTCGACAACAAGCTCACCCAAGCTCTCAACTACAATCAACACAAGGACAAGCATAATCCCTATGAGGGCAATGAATAAGAGAACATTATACATCCTCTCCCCTATTATCTTAGTTGTTTTTGCAGTAAGTTGTATTTATCTCAAAAATAGTCCGCCCTGGATTTTTACATTTTTTGTGGAATGGGGTCTAAGGCAATACGAAAACACCGAGCAATCGGTGTAGGTTTATATATAATTGCCTCTGCTTTATATGGAAAAAATTGAAGAAAAATTTAAAAAAAAGAAATTACAGTTGTTGGGGGGGAAAAATATATTACATTTGCAACGATAGATTTAGCTTTCATCTGTAACAGGTTCAAAATGTCAAAAATATCGCGTTGGTTGAATAAAATTTTATAATGATTATGATTACTTTTAGTCTAATAAAAAAATTAGCAGGACAACGGGTCGTCTCTGTTGCGAACATATTATATATTGTCTGTATAATATGCTCTATGTCCGTGTCAGCTCATACAAGAGGATATGAGGATGTACCTTATTCGGAGATGTTTACAGAGGGGAAAGAGTGGACATTATGTCATTTCTTCTCAAGGTATCCTTTCGAGAGATATGATGTGCATGCTTTTATCGATGTAAAGGTTGATGGAGAGGCTGTAGTTGAGGGTATTGATTGCAAGAGGTTAAAAATAGATGTCAGAATGTCAGCCTATGGTAACTGTCCTGAATGCTATGGTTGGCTGGATAGAGAGCATGTAGGTGATTGGGCTATCTCACCGGGTGATGATTCAATCGATATTCCCGAGCCTGTAGCGATTGCAGAAGAGGTATATGTGTATGAGAAAGACCGCAGGATATACTTCTACCGTAATCCCGGTCTTAAGACAGATGATAACTATCATGTATCTAAATGTGAGCCTTATTTCGATCTCATCATGGATCTGAATAAAAGTATAGGAGAGACAATCAATGGTTTCGGGCTAATTGTGACAGATGAGGTGGTCGAAATCAACGGACAGAAACATCGCCGTATAGCTCCCGAGAAATCTGATGACGGATCTCTCGATGCTGAATGGATAGAGGGTATCGGAAGTGCCTGGGGATATGGAATGCAGGAGGAGTTCCATACCTTTCTTGTCCCTATCCCGACAGAAAGGCAGGCATGCTTGTATGCGTTGGCGCAGGTCAAGGATCACGGGACGGTAATATATGATAATACAGATAAGCTTGCAGCGATGGGGATCATCGGTATTACAACAGGTGTAGAAAGGTGTACAGTTGATACCCAGGATGAGGATAATATATGCTACGATATGCTGGGACGGATACTGAAACATCCGCAAAGGGGTCAATTTTACATAAAGAACGGTAAAAAGTATATCAAGTCATTATAATTCAGACAGGGTCTTAGACTCTGACTCTGACTCTGATGTAAATCAGTGTAAAAAAATCTGTATGGCGGTGTCCGTGCGGATTTTTTTTTGTATCTTCGCATATTAGAGCTTATTTTGAGCCTATCTGATGACAATAGCATGAAGAAGATATTGAGATATATACCGTATTGTATGCTTGCCGGCATTATGGTGGTGTGTAGTACTCTCTATTCGCGTGGTGAGATACGCTGGGTGGAGACGGAGTATGATTTCGGTGTGATGAAGGAGATAGCCGGTCGTCAGACGGGTTATGCACGTTTCTGCAATTTAGGTCCGGATACGACCTTTATCTCCTACGTGCGTCCCTCATGCGGTTGCACAGATGCAGACTATACCAAGGGACTTATCCTGCCCGGTGATACGGCTACAGTCAGTTTCACCTACAATCCGTCCGGTCGTCCCGGCGCGTTTGAGAAGAGCGTGAAGGTGTATATAGGGGAGGATAAAGATCGTCATGTCATCAAGATAAAGGGTACAGTAGTCGGATCGCCCGAGACGTTGTCCAAGCTCTATCCCGTATCTGCCGGCGCACTGCGACTCTCCACTCGTCTGATAGATCTCGGAGATGTGGTTGTGGGTACAGGCCGTCATGCCTTCGTGACGATGGTCAATCAGACGACAGACACGGTGAGTCCGGGTGTGTCCGCCCCTCAGGGGATCAGTGTCGACATGACGCCCAAGGTGCTCGAGCCCGGCGAACTGGCCACCTTAGGTATATATATCAACAGCGGTGGCGCGGCTTCGGCCCGCACCGGGGAACGTCAATTCGCTATACCGCTGGTGGTCGGTCAGGACACCACAGACATATTGATACGTGCACATTTTTTGCCAAATAAACAGAGAGAAGATGGAACATCCGGAGAATGATACTCAGTATAAGGGACTTCAGGTTAATTCGGGAGTAGGCTCTCAGCCCTCCACCAACCCTTATCGGCGTGCCGTCAGACGCAGGGAGTTGTCGGTCAATGACTATGTTGAGGGTATATTGAAGGGGGATGTAAGTATATTGGGTCGTGCCGTCACCCTTGTGGAGTCAACTGTGGAGGCTCATCAGAAGATAGCTCAGGAGGTTATCGAGAAGTGTCTCCCGTACAGTGGCCGCAGTCGTCGTATCGGCATCACCGGTGTGCCCGGTGCGGGCAAGTCGACCTCGATCGATGTGTTCGGTCTGCACGTGCTGCGTCAGGGGCATAAGTTGGCCGTTCTGGCCATTGACCCGAGCAGCGAGCGTACCCACGGCTCAATATTAGGCGACAAGACCCGCATGGAGAAGCTCTCCCAGGAGCATGATGCCTTCATCCGTCCTTCCCCCTCGGCCGGTTCACTCGGAGGCGTGGCACGCAAGACGCGCGAGACAATAGTATTGTGTGAGGCAGCCGGTTATGACCGTATATTTGTAGAGACGGTGGGTGTCGGACAGAGCGAGACCGCCGTACATTCGATGGTGGACTTCTTCCTGCTGATACAGCTTGCCGGCACGGGCGACGAACTGCAGGGCATCAAGCGCGGCATCATGGAGATGGCCGACGGCATCGCCATCAATAAGTGTGACGGCGATAACGTGGAGCGCGCCCGACTCGCGGCCGCACAATTCCGCAACGCCCTTACACTCTTCCCGCCGACGCCGAGCAAATGGCGTCCGGAGGTCGTGACCTATTCCGGCTATTTCGAGTACGATATCGACAAGGTGTGGGATATGATAGACCGCTACTTTGAATATGTTGAAAAGACGGGTTATTTTGAGCGCAAACGTCACGAGCAGGCCCGTTATTGGATGATAGAGACCATCAATGAGCAATTGATGTCCCGGTTCTACAACACGCCGGAAGTGGCCGCCCTCTTGGAACAGAAGGAGTTGCGCGTGCTCAATAATGAGCAGTCGTCGTTTACGGCGGCGCGTGACGTTCTCGATTTTTATTATAATATGAAGTGATATGCCGGGCCGGAGAGTCCGTATCACTATATAGATAAGGTATGAATAAATTATTAAGACGAGCGGAGGAGAAGGCACGCCGGCATCCGGACAGGATAGCGTTCCGCTTCTGCTGGAAGAAGGATGGGGAGTGGCTTTCGACCACCCGCGAGGAGTTTGTGGCTCAAAATCGTGTAGTGGCCAAAGCCCTGTATGTTTTAGGTCTGAACGAGAAGGACACCATAGCGATATGTTCGCCCAATACGCCGCAGATATTGATGACGGAGTATGGCGCTTACTACAACCGTCTCGCCGTCATCCCCATATACAGTTCCAGCTCGCAGTCTCAATATGACTTTATCGTAAACAACGGTGGAGCGCGAGTGCTCTTCGTAGGTGATAAGCATCAGTATCCGTTGGCTTATCATTACTGGAAGTCTCACCCGGGACAGATCGTGCGTATCGTGATATATAAGTATGACGGTATCGATCTTGAGGCTGATGACGATATCTCGATAGGTTGGGATGACTTCATCCGTCTCGGTATGGACGCGGATGACAGTGTCGGTGTCGAGGTTGCCCGACGTGCCGATAACGGTCTGCCGGAGGATATGGCCACTCTCATTTATACATCCGGTACTACCGGAGAGCCCAAGGGTGTGTGTATCACCCACAACAACTATGACGCGGCGATGGATATGCACCTGAAACTGCTGACCCAGGTCAATGAGCATGATGTCAGCATGGCCTTCCTGCCGATGTCGCATATTCTGGAGAAGGCCTGGTGCTTCTTCTGCATAACACGCGGTCTTGAGATCGCTGTCAATTATGACCCGCGCGTCATACAGGATACCATCAAGGAGGTAGAGCCCAATCTGATGTGTTGTGTGCCACGTTTCTGGGAGAAGGTCTATGCCGGTGTCAAGGAGAAGATATCATCGATGTCACCCATGCAACGTATGATGGTGGCGCGGGCCATCAAGGTCGGCAAGCGCCGCAATATTGACTATAAGAGGCTTGGCAAGGATGTACCGGCTCTGTTGGAGAAGGAATATCAGTTCTGGGACAAGCGTGTATTCTCCAAGCTCAAGAAGGCAATAGGTATACCGAATCCCAACTTTTTCCCGACTGCGGGAGCTCCGTTGTCGGATCGTATCTGTATGTTCCTTAGATCTGTAGGTATTGATATCATAATCGGATACGGTCTTTCGGAGACGACTGCTACCGTAAGCTGTTTCCGCGACAAAGGTTATGAGATAGGTACAGTCGGCCGCCCTCTCCCCGGTGTCAAGGTGCGTATAGACGGTAATGGAGAAATTCTGGTCAAGGGTGCGAGTGTCACACCGGGATATTTCAACAATCCTGATGCAAATGCCGCTGCCTTTACCGAGGATGGTTACTTCCGCACGGGTGATGCCGGTTATCTGACACCTGAGGGCGCGATAGTGCTGACCGAGCGTGTCAAGGATCTCTTCAAGACCTCCAATGGTAAGTATATAGCTCCCCAGATGCTTGAGAGTCGTCTTGCGGAGAATAAATATATTGATGAGACGGCCGTGATAGGCGATCAGCGCAAGTATGTCACCGCTCTGGTTGTTCCCAACCTGTCACAACTGAGGGCGTGGGCCGAGAAACATGGTCTTTCGACTGATGACACCGAGAGCCTGCTGCGCAATCAGAAGGTGTATGACTTCATGATGAAACAGATCAATGAGGTGCAGGCTGATTTGGCGGAGTTTGAAAAGATTAAGAAGATCTACCTTCTGCCTTATCATTTCTCTATCATGAATGGCGAGGTTACCAACACGATGAAGGTGCGTCGTCCTGTCGTGGCCAAACGATATGCCCGTGAGATAGAGTCGATGTACGAAGGAGATTGAGAATTAAGGATTAAGCATTAAGTGATGAGAGAGAGGCATCTTCTGAACAGGAGGGCGACCGTGCGTGAGGCGTTGGGTGTGCTCAATGCCCTGTCGGGTGGTAACATGACACTCTTTGTCGTTGATGATGCCGATGTGTTGGCCGGCTCTGTCACCGATGGCGATGTGCGTCGTGCTCTGATAAAGGGTGTGAGTCTTGATGACAACGTTATGATGGCGTGTCGACCGGATTGTATGCGTGTATATGTTGATGAGCCGCGCTATGGCCGTGTAGCTGAGGCCAAACGACACGGCATCAGCCTGCTCCCGCTTGTAGACCGCGACGGACATATCATCGATCTTCTCGATCTGCAGGCGATATCGTCGGCTCTCCCTGTCGATGCCGTACTGATGGCCGGCGGACGTGGCGAGCGACTCCGCCCGCTCACTCTGACCACTCCCAAACCGCTCCTCCCCGTAGGTGGCAAACCTATCATAGATCATAATGTAGACAATCTGTTGAGATGCGGTATCACCAACATCTATGTGACGGTCAACTA
>CAMWUY010000017.1 GCA_947177615.1 uncultured Porphyromonadaceae bacterium | reverse complement strand
AGTCTATACGCATCAGCGGTCAAGCGACCGGTCATGACGACACTCACATTCGTGGCCGTCATCATCCTGGGTCTCTTCTCGCTCGCCAAACTCCCCGTCGACCTCTTCCCGGATATCGATACCAACACTATCATGGTCATCACTATCTATCCGGGTGCCAGCGCCGAGGATATCGAGCAGAATGTCACCAAGCCGCTTGAGAACGCCCTCAACTCAGTAGAGCATCTCAAGCACATCACCTCCCAGAGCCGAGAGAATACCTCGGTCATCACTCTTGAATTCGAATACGGATACGATATCGACGTACTGACCAACGATGTCCGTGACAAACTGGATATGGTCGAGTCATCACTACCGGATGATGCCGAAAATCCTATCATCTTCAAGTTCTCCACTGACATGATCCCGATCTGCCTTCTCTCGGTCGAAGCCAAAGAGAGTATGGCCGGTCTGTATAAGATATTGGATGACGGCGTGGTCAATCCATTGGCCCGTATCGACGGTGTCGGCTCAGTGTCCATCTCCGGCGCGCCCAAGCGTGAGATACACGTCTATGTCGATCCCAATCGACTTGAGGCCTACAATCTCACTGTCGAGGGTATTTCAAATGTCATAGGTGCGGAAAACCGCAATATTCCCGGTGGCTCATTCGACATCGGCTCCAACACATACGCACTGCGAGTACAAGGGGAGTTTGACGAATCGTCACAGCTCAACAATATCCCGGTGGGTTCATATCAAGGAAGTATCGTGTACCTCAAGGATGTAGCTCGCGTAGAGGACTCGCTCGAAGAACGCACTCAGCAGACATATATCAACGGAGAGGCCGGCGCTATGATTATCATTCAGAAACAGAGTGGCGCCAACTCGGTTCAGATCTCTGAGAAGGTAATGAAGATGCTCCCGAAATTGCAGAAGAACCTCCCCTCCGACGTTAAAATCGGCGTCGTCATCGACACATCGGACAATATCCGCAACACTATCGCATCTCTCGAGGAGACAGTGCTGTACGCATTGCTCTTTGTTATGATAGTGGTATTCATATTCTTAGGACGCTGGCGTGCGACGATGATTATCGTCATTACTATTCCGGTGTCACTTATAGCATCGTTCATATACCTGTATGCGACCGGCAATACGCTTAACATAGTGTCGCTGTCGGCCCTCTCGATATCCATCGGTATGGTGGTCGATGATGCCATCGTGGTTCTCGAGAACGTCACGACACATATAGAGCGCGGAGCCGACCCGCGTCAAGCAGCAGTACATGGCACTAATGAGGTCGCAATCTCAGTAATAGCCTCCACACTGACTCTTATAGCCGTGTTCTTCCCCTTGACATTGGTGACAGGTATGACCGGTGTCCTCTTCCGTCAGCTCGGATGGATGGTGACTATCATGATGATCATATCGACAACATGTGCGTTGTCACTCACCCCGATGCTCTGCTCACAGTGGCTGCGTCTCAACAATAAGCATGGCAAGATATACAACACTCTGTATGTGCCTATCGAGCGCGCGCTCGACAAGTTTGACAACGGCTATGCCAATCTGCTGCGCAAGATTGTAGCTCACCGTACAGTCACGATCCTCGTCTGTCTCGGCATCTTCGTCGGTTCGATATTCCTGATGAAATTTGTCGGCACAGAGTTCTTCCCCACTCAGGATAACGGTCGTATAGGAGTGTCACTTGAGTTGCCTATAGGTTCGCGGGTAGAGACTGCAGAGGAGGTGACTTCACGGCTTGACTCGCTCTGGAGAGCCAAATATCCCGAGATCAAGGTAATGACCTATACCGTCGGCCCCGCATCTTCAGACAATACTTACGCCTCACTGCAGGACAATGGTGCACACATCATCTCGATAAATGTCACATTGACCGATCCCGGTGATCGTAAGACAGGCATCAAGGAGATAGCCGACAATATGCGTAAGGATCTTAAACAATATTTCCCGGAATACAAGAAGGCCCAGGTTAATGTCGGTGGCGGACGTAATGCCGGGATGGGTGGTCAGTCTACAGTGGACTTTGAAGTATATGGTTATAACTTTACCGAGACCGATTCGGCAGCCGTCGCACTCCGTACCATTCTGGAGGGTATCCCGGGAACAGCCGATGTCACTATCTCCCGCTCGGATTATCAGCCCGAGTATCAGGTAGACTTCGATCGTGAGAAACTGGCTCTCTACGGCATCAATCTGCAGACAGCGGCGATGTATCTGCGCAACCGTATCAATGGCGCTACATCATCGCAGTTCCGCGAAGACGGTGAGGAATATGACATTAAGGTCATGTATGCTCCCGAACATCGCACGACAATCGCCGATATCGAAAATATAAATGTGATGACACCGACCGGTGCATCGGTCAAGATCAAGGATCTAGGCAAGGTTGTGGAGCGCTTCACACCACCTACAATCGAACGTAAGGACCGCGAACGCTTGATCACAGTCTCAGCCGTAGTCGATGGTGTGCCCATGTCAGAAGTGGTAACTGCCGCCGAGATCGAGATTGACAAGATGCATCTCCCGTCGGGCATCAGCATCGGCATCGCAGGCTCATACGAGGATCAGCAGGATTCATTCTCCGACCTGCTGCTGCTCGGCGTGCTCATTATAATATTGGTGTACATCGTAATGGCAGCTCAGTTTGAGTCTTTGACTTATCCGGGCATTATAATGACCTCTCTCCTATTTGCATTCTCGGGAGTATTCATTATCCTGTGGCTCTCAGGCCATACTCTCAATGTGATGTCAATGATTGGTGCCATTATGTTGATCGGTATTGTGGTAAAGAACGGTATCGTGCTTATCGACTATATCACCCTCAACCGCGAACGAGGCATGTCGATACGACGTGCTGTGATCGATGGTGGCCGTTCACGTCTGCGTCCGGTAGTGATGACCACGCTGACCACAATCCTCGGTATGGTGCCGATGGCTGTCGGTTCAGGTCAGGGAGCCGAGATGTGGCAACCGATGGGTACAGCCGTGATCGGAGGTCTGACCTTCTCTACGATACTGACGCTGCTCTTCGTTCCGGTACTGTATTGCGTATTTGCCGGACGAGGTATCAAACGTACACGCAAGAAGTTGGCACAGCAAGCTCAAAAGTAGGAACACAATAATCAAAATTCACAATGAAAGCTGTATTCATATCATACGACCAGGCTCATCACGAAGCCATCATCGAAATTCTCGACAAGTCAAGTTGTCGTGGTTTCACCTCCTTCGGCAATGTTCAGGGTCGCGGGAGCAAAACCGGTGAGCCACACTACGGCTCGCACGCATGGCCCTCATTGGCCTCAGCTATACTGACAATTGTCGAGGACCATCGTGTCAAGCCTCTTCTTGAGCGTCTGCACGCACTTGATGAGGAGCGTCCGCTGCTTGGACTTCGGGCCTTTGTCTGGCAGATAGAACAGACTGTCTGAGCAATCATAGAAAGAATATAAATAAAAGAAAGATCAGAATTATCGGAGCTGTCGGCCATAACTGACAGCTCCGATTTGTATGAGGATCCTGATTGTTCCGATTTTGTGATAATTACGATTTTTTTTGTGCCAATCGAATAAAATGCTTACCTTTGCAGCTGAAACGATTTAATCAACAACATGATTGACAAAATCAAAGCCCTGAGAGCCGAGATTGCAGCCCTACAGGCTCAGTCGGCTGAAGAGGTAGAAAAGATTCGCATAAAGTATCTGAGCAAGAAGGGTGAAATATCCTCTCTGATGAATGATTTCCGCAGTGTTCCTGCCGAGCTGAAGCGTGAGGTGGGTCAGCAACTGAATCAACTGAAGACCGAGGCCAACGAACGTCTTGCCGCTCTCAAGGAGGCGTTAGCCTCCGCCGACGAGTCAGGCAAGGCCGGGATGGATCTGACACGCTCAGCGACACCTATACCTTTTGGCACCCGTCATCCCCTGTCTCTTGTCAAGAATGAAATCTTCGAGATCTTCGGAGCACAAGGCTTCACAATAGCCGAAGGGCCGGAGATTGAGGATGATTGGCACGTATTCTCCTCACTCAATTTTCCTCCGGATCATCCGGCACGCGATATGCAGGATACTTTCTTCATATCTCGTGAACCGTCAGACGTACTATTGCGTACTCATACCTCCTCCGTACAGACACGCACAATGGAGACTCAGAAACCTCCTATCCGCATTATCTGTCCCGGACGTGTATATCGCAATGAGGCCATTTCAGCGCGTGCACACTGTTTCTTCCATCAGGTAGAGGGACTGTATATCGACAAGAATGTATCGTTCGCCGACCTCAAGCAAGTGTTGCTCTACTTTGCACGTGAGATGTTCGGCCCGGACACCAAGATACGTCTGCGCCCATCCTATTTCCCCTTTACCGAGCCGTCAGCAGAGATGGACATAAGCTGTCACATCTGCGGTGGTAAAGGGTGTGCATTCTGTAAGGGTACCGGCTGGGTAGAGATCCTGGGTTGCGGTATGGTGGATCCCAACGTGCTCGAAGCATGCGGTATAGACTCAACGGTGTATTCCGGCTACGCATTCGGTATGGGTATCGAGCGTATCACCAACCTCAAATATCGTGTCAAGGATCTACGTATGTTCTCAGAGAACGACGTAAGATTCCTTCATGAGTTTGACGCGGCACATTAAAATAAAAGTATAAGTATAAATCGACATATTAATAACATAAATCCACTGACTATAAAATAAACCCAATAACAACTGAATAAAAATCTATCAATACTCTTTCGAAGATGAGGAAACGGATATCCAAAAAATTTAGATATTCTGAATTTACAAGGCGCTTTGGCGAGGCTATGCCTGACCCCAAAACCGAATTGGACTATGACACACCGTTTCATCTATTGCTTGCAGTAATACTTTCGGCTCAATGTACTGACAAACGGGTCAATATGGTAACTCCGGCATTATTTGAGGCTTTCCCGGACCCGGCAAGTCTGGCAGCCTCCAACGAGGAGACCGTCTTTGAGTACATCAAGAGTATCAGTTTCCCTAACAACAAGACCCGGCATCTGCTCAACGCAGCCCGGATGCTGACCGAAGAGTTTAACGGTGAGATGCCCTCAGATATTGATAATCTGATGCGTCTGCCGGGCGTAGGTCGCAAGACAGCCAATGTAATGCTGGCTGTGGTCTGGGGGAAAGCTGCAATGGCGGTTGATACACACGTCTTCAGGGTCAGCAACCGTCTGGGACTGACCGACGACTCTCCCAACCCTACAGTGACAGAAAGGGAACTGGTCAAAAACCTGCCGGCCGAGGTTCTTCCTAAGGCACACCACTGGCTGATATTGCACGGCAGATATGTATGCAAAGCCCGACGACCGTTGTGTGAAGAGTGTATCGTAAGAGATATTTGTAAAACTTTTTTAAAGAATTGACAACTAAACTTACACAACTATTGTTATACAATCATAAATAACATTAATTATTAAAAATTTCAACTATGAACAAGAAACTTACAGTTCTGGCTCTTGCCGCTGTAGCTCTTTCAGCATCAGCGCAGGAAGCTATCAAGACTCCCGGCATCGCCGACGGTTGGTCAGTAGGTATTAACGGTGGTGTAACAACTCCCATGAAGCATGCTGCATTCTGGGGTGACATGCGTGCCGTAGTAGGTCTTAACGTAGAGAAGCAGATCAGCCCCGTATTCGGTGCAGGTGTTGAGGGTCTGTTCTCAATCAACACCGGTCGTGTTAACGGTATCTTTGCTCCCAACTACAGCAAGACTGCATTTGACGCATCTTATGTAGGCGTTTACGGTACTGCCAACCTCTTCAACCTCTTCGGCGGTTACAAGTGTGAAAAGCGTTCATTCGATATGGAGACTGTTCTCGGTATCGGTTGGTTGCACCAGTACAAGAATGGTGATGGCGACTTGAACGACTTCGGCACAAAGGTAGGTCTGAACTTCAACTACAATATCAACCAGAACTGGACACTGACATTCCAGCCCTCTATCATCTGGAATCTCACAGCTCCCAGCCATTATGGCCACCACAACGGCTACAATGCCAACTTCGCCAACTACAACTTGACAGCAGGCGTAAGCTACTCATTCGGCAATGGTTTCGAATGTGTTAAGCCTTACAATCAGGCAGAGGTTGACGCTCTCAACGCAACTATCAATGACCTCCGTCTTGCTACAGAGGCTCAGGCAGTTGAGATCGCCGGTCTGACTGACGCCAACGCTGCTCTCGCTGCTGATCTGGCTGTATGTCAGAGCCGCAAGCCCGAGGTAGTCAAGGAGGTAACCAACAACCTCAACTCAGTACGTTACGTATTCTTCAAGATAGGTTCTTCCGCTATCACAGCTGACCAGCAGCCCAACGTAGAGATGATCGCTGCTTACCTGAAGAATCACCCCAACTCAAAGGTTGTCATCAAGGGTTATGCTTCTCCCGACGGTCCTGAAGAGGTTAACATCCGTCTTGCTAACCAGCGTGCACAGTCAGTTAAGGATGCTCTTATCAAGCGTTACAAGATCGCTGCAAACCGCATCGTAGCTGAGGGTGAAGGTATCGGCAACATGTTCCAGGAAGAGTCATGGAACCGCGTATCAATCTGCACACTCGAAGAGTCTAAGTAATACTCGAATAACAACAATAAATTTAGGAGGCAGTCCCCGATGGGATTGCCTCCTATCTTTTTCAGGCTCCGTGTCATGCTTCATCAACGGTGGGAATAGCCTCACTATATGACTCTATATAACTCACCGCTGTACATGGCATCGTATGCCACACAGGACTTTTGGGAGGTGTGTATGGACTAAAGAATTTTGATCCTATTAAAGATATTCCGTCAGGTGTGTATTTGACAGGATTTTACAGCAATAATCCTACGGCACGACATATTGAAGATATGATGTCGTTGATAGAAAGAGGTGGTATACATCCCGTCATTGCAAAAAAATTCCCGCTCGAAAAAATATCTGAAGCTCATCTCCTTGCCGAGAGACGCAGTCAGATAGGTAAAATTATCGTCACTCTCTAACTCTTTTGTATTGTTTCTCCCACAATTACTTCCAAACACGAGTGTCTCCCGGCCAGGCACCGAAATTTAGACTCCTCTTGTACGATTTACTAAATTTTATTATCTTTGAAATAATTAGCAAAAACATTATTGTCACTTAATAACGGTGAATGGCAGAAAAAAATAAATATGGTCAGTACTTTACCATAAATCCGATAGCTGATTTTATGGTATCACTTATATCACATCCTAAAGACTCCAAAATATTGGAGCCTTCATGTGGTAAAGGCGTCTTTCTTGATAATCTGACTAAGCACGGCTTTGATAACATTACAGCATACGAAATCGATCCATCTTTAACCACTAATTTTGATTTTGTTGAGTATAGAAGTTTCTTATCAGTTCCGACTACAGATAAATATGATGTGATAATTGGCAATCCACCATACATCCGCTGGAAAAACATAGAGCCGGAACTTAAGGAGGAGTTGGAAAATAATTTTTTATGGAATAAATATTTTAACAGTCTGTGCGATTATCTCTTTATATTCATACTTAAAAGTATAGAACACCTAAACGAAGGTGGAGAGCTAATATTTATATGCACGGAATATTGGTTGAATACAACACATTCGTCTTCTTTAAGGAACTATATGTGCGAAAATGGATATTTCGAAGAGATATACCATTTTAAAGAAACACCCTTATTTGAAAAGGTTACAGCATCATTTATTATATTCAAGTATATAAAAGGCTCGAATAAACAAGATTCAACCATCTTATATAGATACAATAAAACAAGGGGACTTCCGACTGAGGAAGAGTTGAAAGATAGAACTTGTTTTACGAAGGAATCAATCCCTGCATTTAAATCAAATAGCAGATGGTTACTTGCCACAAAGGAACAACAAGATAAATTAGCAACCTTTGAGAGAGCTTGTACTAAAAGCCATAATAACCTGTTTTGTGATGAGTTAAACAGAATTGGGGATGTCTGTGATATTGGAAACGGAATGGTATCAGGATTGGATGCAGCTTTTCAGATTAAGGATATTAATAATCTGAATGATGATGAAAAAGATAAGATTATTAAGGTCATGAAAGCAAAGGATTTGGATGTATATACCAATGTTTCAGACACCTTTTATATATTCATTCAGGAAGATATCACACCGGAAGAATTTAAAATCAAATATCCTAATTTTTATTCTCATTTTCTACCATATAGAAAGAGACTTGCTGACAGGTATTCCTATAACAGGATGATACCTTATTGGGAGTTTGTGTTCCCCCGTAATCAAAAGCTGTTCGAGAGAAAGGAACAAAAGATTTTTATTCCGTGCAAAGAGCGGATTTCCAAGAAGAAATATTTTAGATTCTGTTTTGCACAAGAGGAATATTACTCTACACAAGATGTAACGGCAATCTATAAAAAACGCTCCACAAGAGAGTCTTTAGAGTATATCTTGGCTTACTTAAATAGTAATATCGTATTTGAATGGCTTGGATTAAACGGAATTGCAAAAGGGGATATCGTGGAATTTTCAGAAGCACCTATCGCGAGCATTCCATTTAAATCCATCAATTGGGAATCTGAAAAAGAAGTTGAACTGCATAATTACATTACCGATAATGTAAAATCATATATTCAATTCAAAGATGTCAAGTTTCTTAAAGCAATTGATAATTCTTTTAAAACAATTTTTCAATGAGCGATTTAGATTTCAATTACATTTTAAATAAGATGAAAAACCAGGAGGTAGACAGGCCAAATAAATCTACATCCGGAACATTATCAGGACATGCAGCGGGAGAACCTTTTGAAAAACTGGCATATAAAGAACTGAAAGAGAAATATCCGGGGAGGATATTCAAGCAATATGAATATCTGAATGATATCTATCTTAAGAATCCCACTCATATTACGGTCAAACAACGTAAGGAGTTATTCGACTCTCCGACAGCCCTATTTTTATTCAGCAGGGGAGATAATGCAATAAGATACTGGTCGCCTCAAAATATCTTCGATGAGAAACAGAATGATACAGCCGATATACTTTATTATGATCACCACTTTTATGATATCATAGATATTAAGACTCGAAACATTAAAAAAGGAGGTCAGCCGCCCAATATTATCTCAGCCTACAAGTTGGCTAATATGTGTGCATTAATGTTAGATAATGAAGAATTTGACAACATTGAAATTGATTATATTGAAATAGACTGGATAGAAGATGGTGACAAACTTAAATGTACCGACACTCATCATGGCAGACTATTTAAAGCTAATCCTGAAACATTGTACATAAATTGGTCGGCCGGTATGCAGATCCAATTCCACGTTAGTGAATTAGACCAAAGTTGGAAAGACTCAAGAAGAGAATGGGCAATAGAATATCTTAGAAAGTTTGTAAACAGCGCCGAAGATAGGTGTACTAAGATGAGAAAGACCTATATTGAACCTTTCTTAAGATACATTCAATAATTTCCATCAGAAGACAGAATTAGAAGCATCCAATGCTCAGTCATAGGGTATTAGCTTTATTGTTGTTTCCTGCTGGTTACATTATCTATTGATCTATATACCCTTTCGTTAAGAAACTCATCCTGTAAAGCCGAGGTTGTTTCTTAGGTAAGCAAACACCACGATTAATAACGCATGATGATCACTAATGCTACATACTTAGCCTATGGTGATTCCGGAGAAGCCCATGAAGGCCATTGCCAAGATGCCTGCTGAGATTAGAGCCAACGGGACTCCGCGCATACCGCGTGGTACGGCTGTCAACTCCAACTGTTCTCTTATGCCTGCAAATATCCATAAAGCCAATGTAAATCCTATCGCAGTAGAGACACCGTATGTCAGTGACTGCAGCAGATTATACTCCTTCTGTATCACAAGGATAGCCACACCGAGGACCGCACAGTTGGTCGTGATCAACGGCAGAAAGACTCCCAATGCCTGATACAGGGCCGGCACACTCTTTTTCATCACTATCTCCAGCAATTGCACCAGAAAGGCTATCACCAGTATAAAGACAATAGTCTGCAGAAACTGCAATCCGCATGGATCAAGTATGTATGTCTGCAACAACCAAGCCACTACCGTAGCCAATGTCATTACAAATGTCACAGCCGCCCCCATACCCAATGCACTGCTGATACGTTTTGAGACACCGAGGAAGGGACAGATGCCCAAGAATTGTGAGAATACGATATTATTGATGAATATCGCAGTTATGATGATAGACAGATAAAGCATTATAATTAAGAATTAATAATTTAGAACGAAAACATACGCCATGACAGATCAGTTGTAGTGTAAAAATTCCGGATATTCCAGATTGGTTTCAGGTATTGGAACTCAGACCTCGGAGGCGACTTACAATAGCTATTAGATAACCCAATGCGATAAAGGCACCCGGGGCAAGCACAAAGATCAGCATACCATAATCCTCGCTATATATCTCATATCCGAAAATATGACCGGTGCCTAAAAATTCCCGAACCGCTCCCAGCAGTGTCAAGGCGAAAATAAAGCCAATACCGCAACCGAGACCATCTATTAATGAGGCGATCACACCATTCTTGCCGGCAAATGCCTCGGCGCGTCCCAATAATATACAATTGACCACAATCAGAGGTATGAATATACCTAATGACGCATTGAGAGCGGGCATCCACGCACTGATAGCCAATTGCAACACGGTGACGAAGGTAGCTATTATAACTATATAGGCCGGGATACGCACCTTGTCCGGGATGACATTCTTCAAGAGTGATATCGCAGCGTTAGAACATATCAGCACCGCTGCAGTAGCAATACCCATCATCAGTCCGTTCAGAGCTGACGAAGTCGTACCCAGCGTCGCACACATGCCTAACAGAAGGACAAAAACCGGATTAGCAGGAATTATACCATTATATAGAAGACGTAAGTACTTTTTCATCTATAGGTGAAGTAAGGTTCTTATTTTTTTGATTTTTAGATTTAAGAATGAACCGAGCTGCCGATATGACAGTCGGTCGGTTGCTGCGTGGAGGCGCCTGTGTGAGAGTCGGACACTGCCGGAATATACATACCCTGTGTCTGAGCATATTGCCGGTAGGCTTCGTATGCTCCACGAAGCACTGATAGAAAAGCCCTTGAAGATATAGTAGCAGCCGTGATGGCATCCACATCTCCCCCATCCTTTACGGGTGAGAAATTTTGTATCCCGGGCGACTTGCCGATTACACTGCGTGTACCTGACGGATCGCGAAACCACATCTCCATCTTGGCACCGAGTCCGGGAGTCTCGGCCTGCTTGAGCACTCTGTAATTGACTACCGTACCTTTATTATCAAACCCACATATTATGACCACCTCACCCGAAAATCCATCCATAGTAACGCCCTTGACGGCGACTCCGACCGAATGACCGTCCATCCGGGCAGGATATATCTCATATACTTGTCCGCCGACATTGACACTCTGCGCCTCTGCTTCAGGATCGTTATCAAACGGTGGTAACACCTCTGCCAAGGCAGCCGTCTGCATCTCTCGTTCACTCTGCTCGATGGGAGCCTTGGTGACCGTATACATCACACCAAGTAACAGACCGGACAAAACTGTGATAATACCGAGCGAAAGTATCATATTCGGTAATGTAGAGGCGAGTTTCTTCATGACCGCACCCCCTTTCCGGTAACTTTATCCATAGACCTACGTTCACGCTGACCGAATACGACCGGACGTGTATAGCGATTGATAAGAGGCACAAAACTATTCATCAGCAATATGGCAAACGACACACCCTCAGGATATGCTCCATATCGACGTATTATAATGGTTATCAAGCCAATACACGCGCCGAATATCACCTGTCCGAGACGGGTCATAGGCGAGGTGACATAATCGGTAGCCATAAAACATGCTCCCAACATCAGTCCGCCGGCCAGTAGGTCGACAAGCGGATTGCCACCGAAAAGCCACGAGAATATAGCAGCCGACAAAAGTACACTGACAGGAATATGCCACGTTATTACACCGCGTATCAACAAGTATACGGCCCCTATCAATATGGCGACAGCACCGGTCTCACCGAGGGAACCGTTCATCTTACCGACAGCCATATCAAGCATATTGACATGTGACACAGCATCGGGAGCAGAATTCATATATGACAATACTGTGGCGCCGGTCATACCGTCTATTCCCGATGGAATATCTACAGGCCATGTGGTCATTGCCGCCGGGAAAGATATGAGGAGGAAGACTCGCCCAACTAATGCCGGATTCCAAATATTGCATCCCAGGCCTCCAAACGACATTTTGCCGATACCGATCGCCACAACAGAGCCTATAACAGCCATCCACCAGGGGAGGATACTCGGCAGATTAAATGCCAGGAGCAAAGCCGTGATGACTGCAGATCCGTCGCGCAGAGTATTGGCACGACCGGTCAGTTTGTCTATAACCCATTCAGTAACCAAGCAGGAGAGCAGACACACTCCGACTATGAAAGCCGCCGGAATACCGAAATTCCATACCGCAGCCGCAAGAACCGGCATCAGAGCCAGGACGACCTGCCACATGAGAAAGTCAGAACTTTTGCCGGAATGTATATGAGGTGAAGGAGATACAACTATCATTTCTTCTGATTTTTTCGTATTATGGACTTAGTGAGTCTTATAGAGTCAAGCAAAGGACGATATGAGGGACAGATATACTGACACGAACCACATTCGATACAATTCATAACTCCACGGGCCTCAGCCTCCTGCTGGAGATGCAGCCCCGAGAGTGTCATAAGAAGATATGGCTCAAGTCCCATCGCACATACACTGACACAACGGGAACAACGTATGCATGGTTGCTCGGCACGACGGTGTGACTGAGTGTCAGGCAGAACCACCACACCACTGACACCCTTGGTGACAGGTGCATCAAGCGACACAATAGCCTTTCCCATCATAGGTCCGCCACTTATGATCTTGCCACTCCCCTCAGGCACTCCTCCCGCCGCATCGATCAGGTGACGGTAAGTCGTACCGTTCTCAACTATAAAATTGCCCGGTGAAAGCAATTCAGGCCCGGTCACTGTGACAATCCTCGCTGTGAGTGGACGCTGCAGAACTACAGCCTGAAGTGCGGCAAAGGCGGTAGCGACATTGTCAACCACACATCTCACATCTGCCGGCAATCCTCCGGCCGGCACTATTCTATCGGTGACAGCCTGTATCAGATGTTTTTCCGACCCTTGAGGATAGCGGGTACGCAATCCAAACACCTCAACACGGCGATCGAGTCTCTCTATTAATCCGGACAAATCGTCAATGGCCTTACGCATTCGTAAAACAGCCTCCGGCTTATTGACCTCGATGCCGATAAAGATACGTTGTGAGCGACATGCCAGCGAAAGCAATAACGCACCACGTATCACATCCGCGGGCCGCTCACGCATCAGCCTGTCATCACACGTCAGATAAGGCTCACACTCAGCACCATTGATAATGAGCGTATCAATACGTTTACCCTCAGGAATTGTGAACTTGACGCGGGTCGGAAACGAAGCTCCACCGAGACCGACTAATCCCGCATCACCTATACGGGCGATAATATCCTCGGGTGAAAGTTGTTCTACTACATTAAGAAAGAGGTCATCATCAATATCTTCATATAACGTCGCAGCGACATGATCATCCGGATTACGTTCCAAGATAACAGCCTCAGCCCAATAACCCGTTATGTCACGGACATTCTCTATCTTCACGACCTTGCCATAAATGGGGGAATGTATCGGCGCACCGACAAATCCACCTGCCTCGGCAATCATCTGACCGCGGCTAACGGTATCTCCCTTCTTGACAACGGCACGCGAAGGAGCACCGATATTCTGTCTCAGCAGAAGTGTAAGAGTGTCAGCCGGTGTGATCGGAGCCACACTCTTATCAGCCGTAAAACCCTTATTCTCCTTGGGATGGACACCCCCTCGTCCAAATCTGTATAATTTCATAATTATTCTATCTGCTGTTTACGAGAGAGTTCAGATTGTGATTTTACTGATACAATGTCGTGGACATGACTTGATGCACTCTCCACAATTCTGACATTTCTCCGCATTGATTGTAGCCAGATATGTCTCAAGTGTCACTGCCTCATGCAGACATGATTTCTTACAGATGCCACACCCGATACAACTTCGGTTACACTCCTTCATAGCTACAGGTCCCCTGTCGCGATTGGCACAGGTGACCCATGTCAGACTGCCGGTATCGCCAACAGGGAGTATCATAGGCAATGCACGCGGACAGGCCTCAAAACAACGGCCACAACCGGTGCATTTATCAGGATCCACCTCTGGCAGTGTCTCACCCGGCCTGATACTCATCGCACCAAAGGGACACGCCTTGACACAATCTCCCAGGCCGAGACAACCATAAACACAATCTATCATACCCTGATAGAGACCGGCTGCCGATGCACAACTGTGCAGACCCTCATATATATTTTTGACCTCACGGATATCACATGAGGCTGAGCAACGTATCACCGCGACTTTGCGTCGATGTTCTCCGGCCTGCATGCCCAGGAGCGATGCGACCCTCTGCATACCCTCCTCGTCCATACCGGTACAATACAGACCCTCCATCGAACCGGCTGACACACATGCGCGGGCAAATGCGGCACAGCCACTATATCCACACCCGCCGCAGTTGGCTCCGGGGAGCAGAGCCTCCACCTCACCGACCAGCGGATCCTCCTTGACAGCAAATCGTTTGGCTGCAAAATATAAAATAATGGCGGCAATGATGCCGATACACCCGCACACTATTATTGATGTCAGTATAGTTGACATTGATTATCAGATTTTATATCTATAATTTAATATTTATCGGAATTATCGGAATTATCGGATTGCTGTGTTTGGTCTTGTTTGTCTGAAGGAATGACCTCAAAACTGAATTCATGAGCCAGTCTGTTACGCGACAGATAGAGCAAGAGAAAGAACAAGAGCATTGATCCGAGACCCGCTGATGCAGCAGCGCCCTCACTGCCTGTCATGTAATATATCACTATCATTACAACGATCAGTGCTATTGAGGGAATAACCGTTGCGATCAGAATAGCCTTATGATGCAGCTGCTCCGTGCCACGCAACGTGACTGTCTCACCTACTCGATATGATTTAACATTCGGCACCTTGACTACAAATGTCGTGGTCTGCTCTCCCGACGGATTACACAGACGAGCCGCAGCACACCCCTCACATTCCGGAATTGTACTGAGCCGAAGTGTAAGTTGACCTGCTCCGGAGTCTATTCTATCTATTATTGCTTTATGATCAATGTAGTCGACTGTTGTGACGGCTTCAGACATGTTTTCAAGGGAAGGTCCATACTCAGACCTATGGTTGATTTAAGGTTAATATATCAAAACAAGGAGACACACTCTCATCTCATATTATCATTGCGATATACAGAGAACGGAGCGTGTCTCCAAAATTAGTCATTTTTATTGATGTATTCAACACCAATAAGGAATTTTTTCTTTAATTTTTTATTCAGCTATAAACTTCGCCAATTTATCATAGAATGCCGGATCCTCGCCTACTGTCAGATCTACCAGTTTGCCCTCCGGGTTGATGATAGCCTTGGTGGGGAAACCTGTCACACCGTATGCACGTAGCACTGCACTATCAGGATCACCATTATATACATTAACCCAGGGCAACTTGTACTTGTCGACTGCAGCACGCCAGTTGGCCTCACTGTCACGACAATCGATACCTATTACCCTAAATCTGCCATCGGCCTGTCTGTATGCCTCTTTGAGCTTCGGAAAACCCTTGATACACCATCCACACCATGATCCCCAGAAATCGAGAACAACCCACTGACCTCGAAAATCCGAGAGAGATACTGCCTTACCTTCCAGATCAGGGAAAGTAAATGCCGGTGCCTCAATCTGTCCGGAAGATAGACTCTGTTGAAAACGTTCGGCTTCAGCCTGTTTTATCTCGCCGGGACGTTTCGCCTCCACAAAGGGCATCAGTATTGAGGTGCGTGCATCGGGACCGATTGCATCATATAAATCTAAAAACTCTTGTCCACGCACATTCATCAACGCATAGACCACTGCCGGAGAATTGATATATTTTTTGACAAAATCATTGGTGATGCTATCATAACGGCTCGTCAAATCCGCTATTGCCTCGGCAGATGGCTGACCGGAGGCTGTAATTTGTTCAAATTCCTGTTCCAGCGGTAATGTGATGTCATTATATTCTGTAATACCCTCCATCAGCGGTGTGCCGGCCACACTATAATGCAATGGTGTGACAGCGGTGACTTTAAGTGTAAGATTTTCTCCGGGCGCGGCATAAACATGAGCGACATCCTCAGCGTCAAAGGTGACACGATAATAAGCCGGACCGGCGGGATCAAGTGCCATCCGTCCAATGCCGTTTGTTATTGTGATAGTGTCAAATACAGATGTGTCGCGTCGATTGGCCAACATATCATCCAACAGCGTATGAACGACTATTACCTTGTCCCGTCCCGCAGAGGACGGCATTTCAATAGATAGTTGTCCGGCACACTCGCCGGATGCATAGAGCCCCATAGTACTTATAAGAGCCATCGATGCAAATATTACGCTCTGTCTAATCATAATTAAATATTTTTATGTAATTATTATTTATTCTGTTTAAGCATTGGTCGATAATAGGGTATACAATTACAGATTTTTTCGCGCAAGAATGGAACGGAGCTTGTTGACAAACTCATAATTCTTGATGCCCCATTGGGGAGCGACTACCATCTGAGGAGGAGCTGAGGCCAAAAAACGTTCGATTGCTATATGACGTGGCACCTCTTCAATTATCATAATGCACAATTTAAGATATTGTTCCAATGTATATGGCTCAATATTAATTTTGCCCTGACTGATTGCCTTGTGCAACAGCGTGCCACGTATCACCTGCAGCTGATGAATCTTAATGGTACTGATGGGGAGTCGGCACACATCCCGTACACTCTGCAACGTACGCTCCATATTCTCACCCGGCAATCCGGCAATAAGATGCACCCCCACATCAATGCCACGCCCGGAAAGACGACGTACGGCACTTACCACATCCGACCATGTGTGATTGCGATTGATAAGACGCAGTGTGTCATTATCCGAGGTCTCCACCCCTATCTCAACTATGACCGGCAGACGATCATTGATTTCGGATAATAAGTCTATCACCTCATCCGGCAAGGTATCCGGACGGGTTCCGATAATCAAACCGACCACATCCGGGATAGCTATCGCCTTGTCATAAAGTACCCTCAACTCCTCTACACCTTGTGAATATGTCCCGGTAAAGGATTGAAAATATGCCAGATACTTCATCTCCGGATATTTGTGCGAAAAAAAATCCTTACCCTTCTCCAGCTGGATCGCCACGTCATCTCCAGCCATACAATAGGCGGGCGTAAAACTACTGTTGTCACAATAGATGCATCCGCCGGTACCGATCGTACCATCACGATTGGGGCATCCTAACCCGGCATTGACAGATATTTTCTGGACCTTCACGCCCGGAAACCTCTCTGCCAGATATGCTGAATAATCTTTGTAATATGGATTCATCTTATTAATGTCAGATCTGCCAGAGTAAGTGCCGCCATCGACTCAACTATAACCGGAGCACGGAGTGCAACACACGGGTCGTGTCTGCCCTTGACACACAATTCTGACAGATTACCATCCTCGTCAGGCATCTCAAGAGGTCGCGATATCGTAGGGGTAGGCTTGAAATAGACCGAAAAAAATATCGGCATACCGTTTGAGATACCCCCCTGTATACCACCGGAATAGTTGGTCGAGGTCAATGTTGGCACAAAACCGGGATTAAACATATCCAGGACCTCTGAACCATGACTGGCAGCCAGTTCGCATCCGAGTCCGTATTCAAACCCTTTGGCCGCATTGATACTCATCATTGCTGCAGCCAGCACGGCGTGAAGCTTACCGAACACAGGGTTGCCCACACCGGCCGGCAGACCCTTGACAAGGCATGTCACCACTCCTCCGACAGAGTCATGGCGATCGCGGGTCGCCGCAACGGCCTGACGCATATCCTCCTCCAACTTCTCATCGTATGGCAAACGTGTGTCGGTTGCATTTTCTGATAATAATCTCAACACATCGTCGTAGCCGACACCTCCGACCGAGGTGACACGCGCCTCAATAGTAAGAGCCGGATATCGACTGTGTAGAGCCTGCATGGCTAATGCTCCGCCCATGACACGACATACTGTCTCGCGCGCGGATGAACGGCCACCGCCACGGGCATCTCTGAGTCCGTAACGCTGCTCGTAACAGTAATCTGCATGATTGGGACGATAACGATGCTCCACCTCACGATAATCTCCGCTTCGAGCATCCTTATTGCGGAATATAAATCCGATAGGTGTGCCGAGTGTTACACCATCACCTGTAATCCCCGACAATATCTCTGGCACATCCTCCTCACGACGTTGTGACGTCAATGTGTCACGTCCTGTACGGCGGCGATCCAACATCGATTGTATACTCTGCATATCGAGTTTAACGCCGGGCGGCATACCGTCTACGATACCGCCTAACGCCGCGCCATGACTCTCACCGTATGTGGTGAGTCGGAAATTAGTGCCAAATGTATTCATTCTGTAAGATCATTATCGGTTGTAAGATCAGCCAATTCTCCCTGTGCCACTTTCATAAATTCTACCGGAGGAACCTCAAGTTGAAGACCTCTCTGTCCGGCACTGACATAGACTCTGTCATAGTCGCAAAACTCCGAGCTGAAAAATGTCGGAAAATGTTTTTTCATTCCGATAGCTGTACAGCCGCCGCGTATGTATCCGGTCAAGGGTAGCAACTCTTTCTGGTGTATCATCTCAGCCTTCTTATTGCCCGAGACTTTAGCCGCTTTTTTAAGATCGACCTCCCTGTTACCGGCTATCACACATACGAAGAGTCCGTTACGGTCTCCGCGTAATACCAACGTTTTGAACACACGCTCGATTGGCTCGCCAAGCTGCTCGGCCACATGATCGGCAGCCAGATTATTCTCGTCGACCATATATGGCACAAGCCTGTATGTCACCTTCGCCCTATCTAAAATACGAGCGGCATTAGTCTTTTTCTCACCGGCCATAACATCAATACCATAACATCAATAATTGACTCCCACTCCGCAGTCCCGAAGATAAATGTATCCTACGCCCGACACGGAAAGCCCGAACGTGACCATCATCATATTCTCCAGAGGACAACCCCCTAATATCCAAATATGTTACAAATATAACAATTTTTGATTAGATATATCGTAAATTCCACTATAACTGACAGAAATAACTGAATTCAATTCTTGTTATTTTCCCAATTAAACACCTCAATTCTCACAAAAAATCGCTATATTTGTACCTATAACATTCAAAATCAGATAATGACCTAAAGAAACAACGACTTACGGTGAGAGCCGATAAACTTTGGAAACTTTCTTGTAGTCGCACAGGCTTTGGTCTGCCTTCAGATTCTACTTGAGTATTCTCACTTTTTTTGATATGAAGCTTACAGCAGCGCAACAGAAATATTTTGCTTATTGGCTTACACGGAGTCTGCCTTCCGACAGTCTCGGTAAGCTAACAGCTTCATTGCAGGACGCTCAGGTCGATCTAACTCCGCATCAGATAGATGCGGCTCTCTTTGCTTTCAAATCTCCACTTTCAAAAGGTGCTATTCTTGCTGACGAGGTGGGACTTGGCAAGACCATCGAAGCGGGTATAATCCTTTCTCAGTTCTGGGCAGAACATCGCCGCCACCTGCTTATCATCGCTCCGGCTAACCTACGCAAGCAGTGGGTGGCTGAACTTCAAGAAAAATTCTTTTTGCCTTCGCGTATTCTTGAAGCAAAAACTTTCAACCGCTACATTGAGGATGGCAATCTCAATCCATTTAACTGTGAGGAAATAGTCATTTGCTCGTATCAATTTGCAAAGACTAAAGCTCCATATCTTAAGCAGACGAATTGGGATTTGGTGGTAATCGACGAGGCTCACCGCCTACGCAATGTCTATAAGCCTACCAACAAAATCTCCAACACAATCAAGAACGCACTTGTTGATCGTAAGAAGATATTATTGACGGCTACGCCTCTCCAAAACTCCATCCTTGAACTTTACGGTCTGACTACCATAATAGACGATTATGCATTCGGAGACCTCAAAAGTTTCAAGATACAGTATAATCGTAATCTTGATGAGACAGATTATGCTAATCTGCGTCGTCGTCTCGCTCCGCTTTGCAAGCGTACACTTCGCCGACAGGTATTGGAATATGTACGATACACAAAACGTATCGCCATACTGCAAGAATTTTTCCCAACGAAACAGGAACAGGAACTTTACGACCTCGTTTCGGAGTATCTGCAACGCCCTCGCCTTTATGCGCTGCCTAATAGCCAGCGCCAACTTATGACGCTAATACTCCGCAAACTTCTTGCATCTTCAACCCACGCTATATACGGTACTCTATGCGCCCTTATTGATAAGTTGGAAGCGAAACTCAAGCGACAAGGTATTGAGCAGTCCGATGATGAACTTTTCAAGTATGACTACGAGGACTACGAGAGTGAAACCGAAGAATGGCTTGATGATGAAGAAGACGAGGATGAGCCGGACGAAGAAGAAATGCTCTCACCCGAAGACATTGAGCAAGTAAGAGCGGAAATCAAGGACCTTGAAAAATTCCGTGACCTTGCCTTCAAGATTAAGCGCAACTCAAAAGCAGAGCAACTATTTGAGGGCTTAAATCAGGGATTTGCTCAACTTGAAGAACTCGGGGCACCTAAAAAGGCTCTTATCTTTACTGAATCGCGCCGTACCCAGGATTTCCTTTTCGACCTGCTCGAAAAGAGAGGCTACAAGGGGAAAGTGGTACTTTTCAACGGTTCTAATTCCGACAAGCAATCCACCGCCATTTACAAGGCTTGGAAAGAAAAGCATAAGGGGACATCGAAAATTACAGGCTCGGCAACTGCCGATAAACGTGCTGCTCTTGTTGACTACTTCCGTGATGAAGCAACCATTATGATTGCTACTGAGGCTGCTGCAGAGGGTATCAACCTCCAATTCTGTTCGCTCGTGGTCAACTACGATATGCCGTGGAATCCACAGCGCATTGAGCAACGCATCGGACGTTGCCACCGCTACGGTCAGAACTT
>CAMWUY010000016.1 GCA_947177615.1 uncultured Porphyromonadaceae bacterium | reverse complement strand
GCCGGAGGGTGTGACCGTAGCCTTGTAGCTCTTATTGCTGCTCAGATATACACACGCGTGTGTGCCGGGAGATATGGTCAGATTGGCACGCACACGCATCGCCATCATCTGGGGCACTGTATCCTTGTCGGCCACAGCCGTCGTGTCATTGAAATTGACAAACTTTACAACCCCGTCAGTATCCGTAGTCGTGATTGATGACGCTCCTCCAGGGATAGTGTAATACACATCCGTCGTACCCAATATACCGACATTGCCATTGACATCAAAGTGTCGCATCGGGCCTTTGACTGTCGCATTGAGATTCATAAACAGCTTGCCGTATACGTCCGAGCCGGCACGTTGGTCATTGCCGATGAGCTGAAAATTGTTGGCATTGGCCTGCAGGTCAAAGCTGATATTGCTCAGTTGCCGGGCATCCACACTACCTGTCAGGCTCAGAGGATTTTTGTTGGCTCCATAGATGGCGAATTTCTCGAATGTCAGCAGATTGTCCGCGACACTGATACTGTCGTCGTCAAGCCTCAGACTGCTGCCTATCATCGGGATCTTGACACGGACGGAGTCACAGGCTATCGATCCATTGAGTATCGGCTGGGTAAGTGTACCGGTGAGCGCCATCGTGCCGTTGAGCGCGCCATACAGTTGCATCATCTCTGCGTCGAGGAAAGGATTGGCGACACTCAACGGGAAATCGGTCAGCTGCAATTTCAGATGCTCCGGTTTCAGCGTACCATTATCATCAGCCAATACGGCGCCTAATGCCATCGCCTCCTTGCCATTGATCTTGAGTCCGATACGGCCGCCCCCCTTGGTCTTGAGATTGGTCCCGGCAGCCAGTGTGAAACTGAAGTCACCTACTCGTGTCTTGTCATAAATAAAGTTGTCTATATCCAGATTGCCCTTGCCCACCAGCGCCTTACCGGTATAGCGTATATGCATATCGCTGTTGACCGACGCCCTGATCGGAGGTGCGGTAATGGACATCTGCAGGAAGTCCTCAACCTTGATATTGGTCAGATTAAGATGCAATTCCTTCTGTCCCTTATCGTTATTCTCGGTAGCCAACAGGATGCTGCTCTCGGCACTCGATGCCTTCAGCTTGGCATCGATAGCCATTGTGCCCATATTATATGACACGAAGTTATCATCGTTGAATACCCATGGCATATAGGCGATAGTGGCCTTGAGCGGAGTGAAGTGTAATGTAGCTACACTATCCGTCACCGCTGCTGTAAAACCGAGACGATAACCGATCTCCCGCTGCAGATTGCGCTGCACGAGATAAGCTGAGAGACGATTCATACCGAGATAGCCGTTGAGATCGACGTTGGCAAATTCATCCAACGTACCCGGAGCATTGCCCATGTGAAATTTATAGTCCAGCAACTTGCCGCGCTCTGCGAGATTAAGGCTCAGTGTGTCAAGTGTCATACTGCCGGTGTTAAGTCGTTGCACCGCTATACGTCCGTGTATCAGCGAGTCGTTGGCCAGATTCAGGCTGAGTGTGTCAAGCCATATCCCTGACGGCTCCAACAACGAGGCCATCAGACCGGAGCCGGAGGCTGAACCGGTCAGTGTAAAGGGGGGCAAAGCCTGCTGCAGGGACTCCATATCAAGATTGCGTTCATCGATCTGACGCATAGCCATATCGGACGCGGCCATGATGCCCTCCACCAAGTGTTGCAGGCCGGTAGGACTGCGGAACTGCAGATCGGTTCTGTCACCATTGACATCTACAGCCACACTCTGTTCGGCGGCAGTGACTGTCATATCTATACCATCCGGCAATACTATGGAGCTGATGGAGTCCGTGTATGATAAATTATTGATTCTGACGTCCGCATCATATAACCATCGTTCTGGACGCAGCCGTCCGTTCAGCGATATATCAGTAGCAAGTCGGGTCGGCGCCTCCATCATACCTAAGGCATACAGGTCTAAATTATGAATTGAGACATCTCCGTTTACCGTATAATCATCATTCTCGATCGTGCCACTCAATATAGCCTCTATATCCGCGATATGATTGGGCGAGTCGAGTTCGACGTGATAACTGCCATTATTGAGAATGGCCTGCAGACTGATATCTCTGAGCAGATGATTGTTGTATACTACATGATCGAGACAGAGCGACACATCTGTACCGGCCTTCCCCTTCAGCGGGTTGAAACCGGCACCTTTGGCCTTGAGTGTTCCGCTCACGATCCCTATGCCGAGAGTCGGCATGAATTTAGCGACATTGAGATTATTGACAGTGACATCCGCAACATAACGCTCCGAGTTTAGACCGACGGAGGCATCAGCCAATATCTGACCATGTTGCGTCTCCAGATTCATATCAACGGTATAGTCCTGACGTGTTGCTCCGGCTGTGCCGCTTATCTTTAGTGCAGGCAAGTCAAATCCCAAATCTCCGGTGAAGTTCTTGACAGGCGCCGGATTGACCAGTTCGCCGTCCAGGTCGAGCTGAGCGACAAGATTTTTCAAATCTAAAGCATTGCGGGCATATCCGTTTGCTCTGAGGCTGAAGAAGCCGGCCATCGCTGCATCCAATTTATTAACCCGTACATTGTCAAGCTGACCTACCGCATCTATGGCTGCAGTCAGCGGCGACCGTTGAGGCAATTTCACCAGATATTGATGCAGATCCGGCATGAACGCCTCGATATCCGGCAATCCCAGACTTGCCTCAGCCTGCACGTTTACCTCCGCCTGAGGCTGCAACTCCATCAATGCAAATGGCAGGGCGGCCGTAGCCTGCAGATCAGAATAGGGTGTGCGCAGTCGAGCTCCCTCAATATTTAGTCCGGACTCATCGATAGCAATCAAGCCACTGCCGCTTACTACCTGCAGACCGCTGCGCTCCAACGCCCGGACACGGGTGAGGGGCAAACGGACGGTGGTCGCCTGATTATAAAAGTCTCGCATACCGATACCGACATTGCTCACCTCTATGTAGTTGGCATCAAAGCCGGGCAATGGTTTAGCCCCTTTTATAGCATATACACCCCGCACATTGTCGATCGACACGCTGTCTCCCTTTATTGTCATCGGTGGAGTGGGAGGATTGACCGTATCGACAGGCACGGGATGAGCTGCCACATATTCAGGTGTAGGAGCTATATACTTGAAGTCACCCTTATCAAGAGTCAACAATTTAGCCGTTATATCATTGGTGCGCAGATTTATGACACCATCACGCAGTCGCAACACCTCCGCATTGACTGTCAAAGTGTCGATGGTCGGGAGCATGGACATCGCGAACCTTACATTGCGCACATCAGCGTCATTGACCTTGATAATGAATGGCGTCGAGGTAGTATCCTGTGGAGTGTACTGCTGTTTCCACACATCCATATATAGCGATATGTCACCTCCATCCATATTGACGCGGTTCAGATCTATCTCACTCTTCGAGATACTTACGCTACTCCTGTCGTCCACGTCAATATAACGGGCGCGCATCTTCATCACCATCGAGGAGTCCGGCGACACAAATCTATAGTATCCGTCCGTGAGTGAAAGTTTCTTGACCCGGACATCCAGTTGTAGCAAAGGCATCAGCCTGACGTCAGCGACAGCCTCTTTGGCATACACCATTGTATCACCGGTGGCCTCCACTATAGACACACCGCTCAATGACACATCCACAGGGAATTTCAACGACAGCCGGTCTATCTTGATATCCATACCTGTCTTCTCGCGCACTATCCGGCATGCCAGGTTCTTGACAGCAGTCTGTACCGGTGGGATATACAATAGTACGGGCAGCATCAGTATGACCACAAGAATGCATCCGATGCACTTCAGGGGTATGCGCAGCCATGCGGGCTTGATCAGATGCCGCTTTACTCTCTTTACACTCTCTGTCTCTTGTTCACTCACTGTTTATCTTGGTCTTATCCTCCCTCTCTCTGTCTGCAAAGAGATGGAGCGATTGATATATTATCCAGATGACACCACCGAATACCGCACCGATAAAGTCGGCTCCCATATCGAGGATCTCCATTGCCCTATCCATCCCCATAACGTCCTGTAACACCTCGGTGACAACCCCTATCAATCCCACACCGAATACTATTGCTGAAATTACGGGGAGGGAGACCTGTGTCCATCTCCGGGCACGCATCAGGTCAAAGAGTATGACAAAGCAGAGAACCATAAACATAGCGGCATGCACTACCTTGTCCGCCCCCTCAAACAGCGGAACATCCATATCCCCCACAGGATGTGGAGCCAAAGTGAGCCACAGCACCGCTGCGAGCACTATGACAGATGGCATCCATACGGGAATATAGCGACACACACGCCTGAGGCGTTCAACAGCCGACGACATCTCCTTCATAGACTGCAAATTTAATTCTTTTGCCTCACACTCACAACACACTGTCCTACTTTCTTCACCATGTCAGCTATTTAATATATTCTTTATTGACAAGAATTCAAAAAAACAGAGGGTGCGTCTGAACACACCCTCTGAAAATTCCTGTTCCGGACCGTTATTATTTGCGGATGCCGAGCTCTTTTTGAGCGATGATGGCGCGATAACGGTTGATGTCCTTGCGGATCAGATAGTCGAGCAGACTGCGACGCTGACCTACGAGTGCCTTAAGCGCACGAGCGGTTGCGTAGTCCTTGTGATTGCTCTTCAGGTGCTCTGTCAGGTGCTTGATGCGTACTGAGAAGAGAGCGATCTGGCTCTCGGGACTACCTGTGTCAGTCGGTTTGTGGAAGTAACCGTACTTTTCGAAAATCTGCTGCTTTTCTTCGTTTGAAAGATGCATAATCGAGAGAATTTAAATTGTTAATTGATAAATTGTTACACTTTTCTTCAAAAGACTTTCGGCACAGGGTCAACATTCAGCAAATGTCCGTATCATCTGATCCGATAACGTGTTTCTCTCTCAGAAACACATCAGCCTTTCAGTCAAAAAGCACGCAAATTTACAAAATTTTACTGTCGCGACAAAATTTTATCACTGATTTTTGTTATTTTTGTGTCTACATTACTTTTGTATCTATAAAACCCCAATATGAATAATAAAACAATACTGACGGCTATGGCCGCTGCATTCCTTGGATGGACCGGTGTTGCAGCAACACCGGTTATGGCTCAGAGCACCTACGATGCTCAGTTTCTGACCTATCCCACCTATTCCGGTGATGATCTCGAGCTGGTGGTGGACAATTCGGGCACTCACTTCAAACTTTGGAGCCCTAAGGCGACACAAGCGCGTGTCAATCTCTATGACAACGGACATACCGGATCAGCGTGGACCACGCTCAATATGACATACGATGAGGCTACAGGCACATGGAGCGCTATGTTCCCGGAGAAACTTTACGGCAAGTTCTACACTTTTCAGATTTACCAAAACGGCAAATGGCTCAACGAGACACCGGGAGTGTGGGCCAAGGCGGTAGGCGTCAATGGCAAACGTGCCGCCATCATTGACTTCGACATCACCGATCCCGCGGGCTGGGAGAAGGATAAAGGACCGAAGGTGGACAACTTCTCTGACGTTATCATATATGAGATGCATCACAGGGATATGTCCATGCACCCCTCTTCGGGTATCGCCAACAAGGGAAAATTCCTTGCATTGACCGAGCCCGGCACCAAATCTCCCGAAGGTCTGGCCACAGGCATAGATCATCTGAAGGAGCTGGGTATCACCCACGTACATATACTCCCTTCATACGACTATAACTCTGTCGACGAGGCTAATCTACAGCAAAATACATACAACTGGGGTTATGACCCGCAGAACTATAACGCGCCCGAGGGATCATACTCCACCAATCCCTCTGATCCGGCAACCCGCGTACGTGAGATGAAAGAGATGATCAAGGCGCTGCATGATGCCGGAATAGGTGTCATCATGGATGTTGTATACAACCATACTGCTGAGAACGACGGCTCCAACTTCGAACTTACCGCCCCGGGCTATTATCACCGCCACTGGGATGACGGACGCTATTCAGATGCCTCCGGATGCGGCAACGAGACTGCTTCAGACCTCAAGCAGATGAGCGACTACATCATCAACTCTACAAAGTATTGGGCCGACGAATACCATATCGACGGTTTCCGTTTTGACCTCATGGCCATTCATGACACCGAGACGATGGATAAGGTAGCTGCCGAACTCAAGAAAATCAATCCTTCGATATTCGTTTACGGCGAAGGATGGACTGCCGGTGACTCCCCGCTCCCCGTCGAGCGTCGCGCGCTCAAGGAGAATGTGAGTCGGATGACCGATATCGCTGTCTTCTCCGACGACATCCGTGATGCTGTCAAGGGTCATTATACCGACGCGTCCGACCGTGGCTTCGCTTCCGGCAAACCCGGACTCGAAGAGACTGTCAAAATCGGCATCGTTGCCGCCACCAAACATCCGCAGGTGGATTACTCTAAGGGTAACAACTCCAAATTCGCATACGCAGACTCACCGGAGATGATAGTCAATTATATATCCTGTCATGACGATCTCTGTCTCACTGACAAGCTCCGCAAGTCTCTCCCGGACACTCCCGACTCGATACGCAAAGAGGTCGCCAAGCTGGCACAGACCATTATATTCACTTCACAGGGCACTCCATTCATGTTCGCCGGAGAGGAGATATTCCGCGACAAGCAGGGTGTACACAATTCATACAAGAGTCCCGACTCTATCAACGCTATCGACTGGAGCAACAAGGCCCTTAACATTGACCTCTTCAATTACTATAAGGGTCTGACAGCTCTGCGCAAGGCTCACCCGGCCTTCCGTATGACCTCGGCTGATATGATCGCCAAGCATCTGGTGTTTGATAAGATTGACTCTGCCAAACAGCCTAACCTTATCTCTTACAGCCTGAAAAACAACGCTAACGGTGACAGCTGGAAAGAGATAAAGGTCATCTTCAATGGCACTGACCATGCTCAGACACTAAATGTCGCCAAGGGAAACTGGAAGATAGTGGCCATTGACGGAAAGATCTCACCCGAAGGTGATCTCGGAGCCACACGTGGAGGCAGGATGACGATCGCTCCATACTCGGCTCTCATCCTCGCTATGGACTGAGCCCACTTCGGGGATACCGGTCAAAAATGATATATAGATTGACCCGGGTGTTGGACATGTCGGGAATATTTATTATCTTTGTGGTGTTGATGCTCTCATAGTTCAATGGATAGAATAATGGATTCCGGTTCCATCGATTGGGGTTCGACTCCCCATGAGAGTACCTTGATTTAATTTTACTCCCCGCCTTGCTACGGGGAGTATTTTGTAATTTGACTATGCGGTTATGGCTAATATCAGAATGGAAGAGGGATGGAGACTTGCCCTCCACGATGAGTTTGACAAGCCTTACTTCAAGCAACTCACTGACAGAGTGAGGGCTGACTACGCTCAATGTCCGGTCTATCCTCCGGCATCCCGGATTTTCGCTGCCTTCGACTCCTCTCCCTTCGCTGACACTAAGGTCGTCATCATAGGTCAGGATCCTTACCATGGACCGGGACAAGCCAACGGACTTGCTTTCTCAGTCAATCCGGGTATTCCCCTCCCGCCGTCACTTCGAAACATCCTGAAGGAGGTAGCCGACGACACCGGTGCTCCGGCTCCTGCGGATGGAGACCTGACACGATGGGCCAGAGAAGGTGTTCTGCTGCTTAACACAGTCCTGACCGTAAAACACGGACAACCGAAGTCACACGCCGGACTCGGTTGGGAGCAGCTCACCAATGCAGCCGTCAGCCGGCTCAGCTCACTCAAAGATAATGTCGTCTTCATATTATGGGGTAGCGACGCCATCTCCAAAAGGACACTGATCGATCACAACCGACATCTCGTCCTGACATCGCCCCACCCCTCACCTCTCTCTGCCCACCGGGGGTTCTTTGGCAATCACCATTTCACCCGGGCCAATCAATACCTCACCCAACACGGACTTACACCTATCAACTGGTAATATTTATCGTATATGACACTCCAACAACGACTTGACCGAATGTACGACCTGAGACGTCAGGGATATAATTGTACCCAAAGCCTGATATTATGTTTCCCTGACCTGACCGGACTCGATGACGAGACGGCGGCACGTATCACTTCCGGACTCGGCAGTGGTGTCGGCGGCCTCGGTGAAATATGCGGTGCGGCCAATGGCATCGCACTTGTTGTCGGTTCGCAATATTCGGCCAATCCCGCAGACAAAGCGGCAGCTGCCGCTACGACACGTGAACTGTGCAGCATCTTTGCCTCAGCCAACGGTGGACGTATCAACTGTCGCGACCTTAAAGGTAAAGAGGGTATCAGACCTTGCAACCAGCTCATAGCGCAGGCCATCGAAATACTTCACAATAAATATTGTGCTGATGAAGCATAAATTATCCTTAATACTATTCAAGGCCGGCATATTATCTGTAATAAGTATGACCGGGCACGCGGTCACTAATATGCCGGACACATCGACGGCTATATTTGACCCGCTCTTCCGAACACTCACAGTCACACTTGATGATGACCTGATGCTTGACCCGGTCCTCGTTCTCAATGGTAATGACAGACTGACTGTGTCATTTGACGAGATAGGCAATGACCGATCATACCTGAGATGTCGTCTCATGCATTGCAATGCCGACTGGCAGCCATCCATGCTCCAGGAGAATGAATATGTATCGGGCTTCAACTATATGGATATTGAGGATTACGCATTTTCCTCCAATACGTTCATACATTTTGTCAATTACAAGGTCACAATCCCGAATGAGGAGATGGCTCCTCTGCGCTCGGGCAACTATCTGCTGCAGGTGTTCGATAGAGACGAACCGGATGAAACACTCCTGCAGATACGCTTTAAGGTCAGCGAGAATGTTGTAAAAATCATGGGCGAGGCATCCGCGCGTACCGACAAGGGACTTAACTCTGAATTCCAACAACTGAAAACGGTCGTGGATCCGGGGAACATGATGATACGCAATCCATATACGGACATTATACTTGAAGTCGAGCAAAATCATCGCCCCTCCACTCGCCGCATTATCGAACATCCGATCCGTGTCCAGGGGTCGCAAATCATATATGACCACGAACCGCTGTTGATTTTCCCCGCATCCAATGAGTACCGGCGTTTTGAGACCGTGCGTACCAATTATCCCGGCATGGGTGTCGACTCGACACGATATGAGGGGAATATGTATCACGCATGGCTGTCGGTCGATGAGTCACGTGCCGATCGCAATTATCTGTACGACCGCACTCAGCGTGGCAGATATAAGGTGGATGAATACAACTCGAGTGATCCGGATCTCGGTGCCGACTATATCATGACTCACTTCACCCTGGATTTCCCGGAGGTGATCGAGGGTGATGTATACGTAGACGGTGATCTCTTTCTTAATACATATTCGGACATCAACCGCATGTCATACGATCGCGAAACGGGCACGTACACTCTTGCCGCGCCTCTGAAACAGGGATCATATAATTACCAATACGTCATCATACCCCGCAGCGGAGATAACCGTCCCGTGACATCACTGACTGAGGGAGATAAGTATGAGACCGTCAATGAATACAACGTAGCGGTGTGGCTGCGCGAACCGGGTGCACGCGCGGACCGACTCCTCGGAACAGCCACATTCATTTCACAATAATACATCATCATGCTACAGATACAGAATACTCTTGTCTCACTCGACCTTATAGAACGCCACTTCGTCTGCAACCTTGATGCCTGTCTGGGAGAATGTTGTATCGAGGGTGACGCCGGCGCACCCCTCACCGATGAGGAGGATCGTCGTCTCAAGGAGCTGATGCCCGACATCCTGCCGTTGCTATCACCGGCAGCTCAACGCGCCATCAACGAGGAGGGACCATCATATACAGATCCGGACGGTGACCTGGTAACACAGATCGTAGATGGCCGGAATTGCATCTATACATGCTTTGATAAGGATGGCAAGTGCCTGTGCGCCCTTGAAAAGGCACGGCGCGCAGGTGACACACGATTTTTCAAACCGATATCATGCGCGCTATATCCGGTACGACTCAAGGAGTATGACGGGTTTACTGCAGTCAACTTCCATCGCTGGAAGATATGTAAGGCGGCTGAAGTGCTCGGACGGGCTAAGGGAGTCAGGGCATTTGAATTTCTGAAGGAACCACTCACCCGACACTTTGGGACGGAATGGTATGATGAACTTGATTTTACCGCACGCGAATATCTGCGACAACAATCCGATAACAAATAAGACTTGACATGACAAAACTTTACAACTATCTTGCAGTGCTGTCGGCACTCTTGATTGCCGCTACAGCTGCCGGCACAAATATCAATCCTGTGATGACCTTCCCCGAACCGGGCTTTATAAATGATCCGATCGAAGAGGTGGTGCTCGAATTCCCGGCTGAATACTCATCAATAGAGTTCTCGGCTGACGCTCTGCTCTATTACGACCCAAGTGAATTGGTCGACAAGACAGGTCGCATATACTTCGGTGGTGATGAGATTGAACAGTCTCAGGATATGTATACAGCCCGTATTGAGGGCACACGAGTGACATTTACACCGAAGGAGCCGTGGACCATCTGGGGAAAATATCAGTTGATGATACCGGCCGGAGCCCTGATTTTCACAGGAGCGGACGGTCACAAGGTATATAATTCCAATATCATACATTGCGTATGGAAATTAGGCGTTCTCTCCAATCCGTATGCCGTACCGGAGCCCGGTGATGTCAGCGATCTCGGCATATTCACATTGCAATTACCTGAGGGATGCTACTTCAGCGGGGGCTATCCTATGATGGCCAAATTCATGCCGTCGGTTTATCTCTCAAATGAGAATGGCGACTTGGTCGAATTGGCGGGCAAATATCAGACACTCGCTAATAAAGAAACCTGGAAAGGATCTGACCGGGTCATTTATACCGATCTATCCTTTACACCGGAGTATGGCCAATATTACGCAGTATGGTTTATGCCTTATATGTTGTCTATCATGGACGCTGACGGCAAGATGGCGGCTGCCGAGCAAAACGTTGAGATGACATTCCTGTATCATTACTGTGATCCGGATGATCACGGGGATGTCACCGGTATTTCCACACCCAGAGATACGGACACCTCTGCTTACAATGAATCTCCGACAGTGTATTCGATAGATGGAGTAAGACATCATCTTCAGAATATATCAGATCTGAGCAAGGGTCTATGGATTGTAAACGGTAAAAAAATCGTAATACGATAACATATTTTAACAAAAGAATTTGGTGTTTTAAACAAATTTTACTAATTTTGCAGTTACAAAAGCACTACAACCTGAATTAGTAAGAATTTATTTAGTTAAGCCAAAGAGTATGAGGTAATTGGGAAATTATCTCATATTTATTTTATTTGAGAGAAGACTTCTGACTCAGAAAAGTCAAAGTATTGGCGCCACAAGTCGTACAACAGACTCCACTGCCCTCTGAGGCATCGGACGTTTCTTCCACTGACTGTAAGTGAGCTTCGTACAATCCTCCAGATCACGAAAGAAGATGTCGCGCATGCGATGATTGACCTCACTATCGTAGATCTGAAGATTACACTCGAAGTTATTCTCAAAACTCCGGAAATCAAAATTGGTCGAACCTGCGGTCACAAAATTATCATCAATGATCATAGTCTTGGCATGAAGCATTCCGGGCTCGTAGAGATACACCTTGATATTAGACCGCAGGCATTGCGTAACATACGAAAAGCTCGCGAACTGAAGCAACCTGGAGTCGCTGCGTCGGGGTATCATTATACGGACATCCACCTTGGATAGGGCCGCAGCCTCGAGAGCATGCAATAATGAGTCGGTAGGCAGAAAATACGGAGTCTGAATATATATGAGTTTGCGGGCTGAAGATATGGCCTTAAGGAAACATAGCGACAGATTATCCCAATTATTGACGGGACCATCGGTCACAAGCTGTATGCCGCAATCATTGCGTATCGGATTCTCCGGAAGTGACATATCGAGTTTCTCTCCATCGGGTGTCAGGAAATACCAGTCGACCACAAAGCTGCGCAACATAGAGCCGATGATATCCCCCTCCACACGGAAGTGGGTGTCACGCCATGCTCGCTGACCGCTCTTGTCATAATAGCGGTCGGCTATATTCATGCCACCTATGTATCCTACACGATTGTCGATAATAGCTATCTTGCGGTGATTACGCCAGTTGATTCGGTTGGCAAGCTGAGGGAACGTCACTTTAAAGAACGGGTGTACATCCACACCATTGTCGCGCATTCGGTTGAAGAACCTGCGGCTCGTGCCGAGACTACCCACATGATCGTATATCACACACACACTTACCCCCTCCCGGGCCTTGTCTATCAGTATATCCGCAATACGGGTGCCTAACACATCATCGCTGAAGATATAGTATTGGATATAGATCGAATCGCGTGCACACTCCAGGTCATGTATCAGAGCCTCAAACTTATCGGTACCGTGAGTATATATCTCCAATCGGTTATTCTTGGTCAGCGGATACTTAGTGAGAGTATAAGAGAGTTTGACAAGCTGACGATCAGAGTCAGAAAGGGGTGTATCATCAAGATTGACCTTGGCCAGGCGGACATTATGCAGCAACTTGCGCTTGTTATGACGCGAGATGATATGCTGACCCTTCAGGCTACGACCGAAGAACAGATAGAATATCAGGCCGACCACCGGCAGAAACAGCAACGCAATGGTCCAGGCCATCGAACGTATCGGATTGCGGTTTTCCGACAGAACAACGACTATGCATGATATTATAATGGCAAAATATGCCAGAGTAAACCCTAATATCAGGACCGAATTATAGATCGTGGTCAGCAACATAGCCACAAATGTAACCAAATTACCCATAATAACCAAATCCACAACAAAAAGAGTGAGCCATATCACTACGACTCACTCCCGACCTACTCAGTATAACCAAAATTCAAACAGTACTTCACCTGTCTCTGAGTATTTTAATAATATATATATGAGTATTTTATAACTGCTTCGTTATATATTAGGTTATATCAGATTATGCTAATTCTTGATATCGTCCGGAAGAACGGGCATCGCTCCCTGGCAGGTACATACATACGCTGATGTACGCACTGCACAGGCATGTGCCTCGGCAACTGATTTTCCCTTAAGGATGCTGGAGATAAATGCCGCCGTAAAGCTGTCACCGGCGCCGACCGTGTCGGCAACCTCTACCACGGGTGTCGGTTGGTAAGAGACGTTGCCCGGTGTGAAGACATAGCTGCCATTGATGCCGCAGGTCAGTATCAACATCTTTAGATTGTACTTGCCTAACAGTATCCAGCACTTATCCTGCAGATCAATACCCGGATAACCAAACATCCTGCTCACTGTCACCAATTCCTCATCATTTATCTTTAGAATATTGCAACGTTTCATTGACTCGCAGAGTATCTCCTTGGTGTAGAAGCCCTGTCGCAGGTTGATATCAAAGACACGCAACGTCTCCGGTGTGTCGGGCATCATATCCAGGAACTGATTGATCGTGGTGCGCGATACGATATTACGCTGAGCCAATGATCCGAAACAAACAGCCCGCGTACGCTTGGCGAGGCGCTGCAACTCCTCGGTCATAGGTATATTATCCCATGCTACGTTCTCCTTGATATCGTACATCGGCACACCGGAGGGATCAATCTCCACTTGAACCGTTCCCGTGGGATACGGCACACGGGCTATCATCTGATTGAGACCCTTGGAGTTGAAATTTTCTATAATCTCATCACCCAGAGCATCCTCACCTACGGCGCTCACCACACAGCTGGGGAGTCCGAACTGTGATACATGATATGCGAAATTGGCCGGTGCACCACCTATCTTCTTACCTTCGGGCAACACATCCCACAGAGCCTCGCCCATTCCCACGATTATATTCTCTGAATTTTCCATATTATTATATTTTATCTGATTAACAACTGATTATCTGATATCTCGATATTTATGTCTCACTTAATCACAGTTATTCAATCCTTTACATTGACAACGTGTATCCTGAGAGTATAGTACATCAGATATACCACACCCGCGGTCATGACGGCAACCGCTCCCCACTGTCCGACACCATCGGCTGCATAACCCATAGCCAACGGGAATATCGTACCGCCGAAGAGTCCCATGATCATCAGTCCGGAAACCTCGTTGCGTTCGCTCGGGGCATATATCAGCGCCTGAGCAAATATGATGGAGAAGATATTGGAATTGCCAAACCCTATCAGACCCAGAGCGACATATATCAAAGGCAATGTATGGCATGCAAACAGCATCACCATAGCTGCAAGCATCATTATTACACTTAAACCGAAAAAGAGCTTGGATGACACATTTCGCAGAATGAAAGCACCCGAGAGGCAACCGATCGTACGGAAAATGAAGTATACGCTCGTGGCAAATCCGGCCTCTTCGAGTGGCAGACCGAGACGCTCCATCATAATCTTCGGAGCTGTGGTATTGGTGCCCACATCTATACCGACGTGACACATTATACCTATAAAGCAGAGCAGGATAAATGGCTTGGAGAGGAGCTTCACACACTCGCCGACACCCGACACCTTGTCAGGACGCTCCTCGCGGATAGGAGTCGCTCCAAGTGCCACTACCGAGAGGACACTGATGACCGCATAGATTACGAAAAGTATACGCCAGCCCAGACCGAAGGTCAGCATAAGTGTCGTTGCGCCCCATGCGGCTATTATCGGAGCCAAAAACGAGGCTATTGCCTTGACAAACTGTCCGAAAGTCAGCGTCGAAGCCAGTTTGTCACTGCTTATCAGATTGCTCACCAGAGGATTGAGAGAGGTCTGCATCACCGCATTACCTATTCCTAAGAATGAGAATGAGAGAAGCATCACAACATAACTGTCACCGAAGATAGGGATAAAGAGTGAAAAGGCTGTTATCACAAGACTTATCAACACCGTATTCTTACGCCCTATCTTATTCATCAGCATTCCGGTCGGCACTGAGAATATCAGAAACCAGAAGAATACCAACGAGGGAAAGAGGTTGGCCTGCGCGTCAGTAAGGCCCAGATCCTTCTGTACATAATTGGAGGCCGTGCCTACCAGATCTACAAATCCCATCGCGAAGAAGCAGAGCATTACCGGAATCATCTGCATAAGAAAGGATTTCTTGTCATTGACTGTTGTCTGTGTCATGATATTAATGTTAGAGTGGGGTTGATTTTGGTTGAAAGGTTGTGGACCGGAAAGCTTTTCTCACAAGAAAGCTCAATTTCCGGTGAGAAAAGCTCCAAATGGTCTCATATTGAAAGAGGATAGATTTTTATTTCTTTAAGTTTTGCATTCCCTCCGGTCGAGGCAAACTGTATTGTGGTATATGCTTCGGTCGGGAATACAAGATTGGTCTGTGTAAATTGTCCGTCATTGCCGAACAGTTCGATGCCGGATCTGTCGATGTAGAGACGCACACTCACTGTGCCCTCTTTCTCAAATGTCGGAGAGACGGTCACACCGGCAAATTCATCGCTGAAGTCTATCAGTCCGCTCTCAGTCCTGTCAAATGAGAAGGTCGAGTCCTGAGGCTTGTATGTCATCCGGACATTCTCGCCCTTCTTGTTGGTGAGCGTGATATTCACTTCATTTGCATCGGCAGCCTCCAGAGTAAATTCTATCTCACATACATCGGGGTTGACGGCCGGCAACTTGTAGCTCTGCGGCTTGACACCTAACCTGACATTGCTCTTATCGACCACCGGACGACTGCGCAATGCAAGCAACTCGGGTGAAGGTGCGCTGCCGGCATACAGTTCGCCGTCAGCTCCCTCAAAGAGGAATATCTCGCGGGGCAACGAGTTGGCGCTGCGGTACTGGGTTGTCGGCACATCGGCGGCATACTGCCAGTTGCTCATCCAGCCTATGGAGGTCCGGCGGTTGTCCGGAGCACCGCTCCAGGTCACCGTGGCATAATAATCCTTGCCGTAATCCAGCCATTTGGTCGGAATGACGCCCGACGCATCCCTATCGGCCGTGAAGGTCTTGCCATCCCAGTCGCCTATGAAATATTGGGTCGCACTTCCGCCGAACGGTCCGCCGGGATTGATATTACAGAGCAGAACCCACTTGTACACTCCTGTATCGCCGACAGGGAGCCGGAAAAGATCCGGACACTCCCATACTCCGTCCTGGCAGCCTTCACCCTTTCCGAAGCCACTCTGCAGTGTCCACGTTTTCAGATCGGGTGAGGTGAAGAAGAGCATCTCCTTATCAAGCGCGTGGGCCAGTACAAGATTCCATTCACCAGTCTCCTCATTCCAGAACATATTTGGATCACGGGCTTCTGTCTCAAGCGTAAGGATAGGATTGGAGGGTAATTTCTCAAATGTCATCCCATCATCATTGCTATGGGCCAGACTCTGCATCTGACTCACACCGGCAGAAGTATACAAGGCTATGACGGCATCCTCACCATATCCGGCCGTGTTGTTGCCGTCCACGACACAACTGCCGCTGAATATAGATCCCAGACCATCAGGGCGGATAGCGATCGGCTCATGTTTCCAATGTATGAGATCTTCAGAACTCGAATGGCCCCAGGTCATATTCTGCCACTTGGAGCCGTATGGATTGTACTGATAATAGAGATGCCATACGCCATCCTTATAGAACATACCGTTGGGGTCATTCATCCATCCGTACGGAGGGGTATGATGATAGACGGGACGATACTTTGTCTCCCTGTCGGTCAGATCAAGGGTGTCGGTGAGCTCAAGACCTTTCCAGCATACATCAACCTTGGCGTCACGCACTGACTTCCGTCCCTGCGGAGTGACTACATCCAGTATCACATTCTTACCTTCGTACGGTGAAAGATCGAAGGGGACTACATAGTCGGTCTTGGTCTGTGCAAGACGTACATAAATAGTCTCGGCGATCTTACCATCAACGAGCACATTGATGCGTGCATCTTCATTAAGTTCCTGCACGGGCAGCATAAGATAACCGGAACCGGTGACCCGCACCAACGTATTGTTGACACCGAGCTGTTCCACCTCCACATTGCCGTTGGCATGAAGTGAACCCGCAGCTATCATACCTGCACCGGCCATCATTGCGATTAATACTTTTCTCATTATATTATTTTTTTGTTTACGATTTGCAGGAGAGCCGCAGTGTTCACACTATGTAAACTCCCCGATTTTCTCATCCACAAAAATAATATATTACCCCCTGTCTATATATCAAATTTCGTGTTTGGATTATTAATTTTGTTGCAAAGTGCATTTTTTCGTATGATATGCAATAATTTTAATAATTAATATCTATATTTGCCGACACCCAATGACCTGCATCTCATGAAAATTAGATATTTATATTACTTGCTCGCCATTATCGTATTATTTTGTACCAACTGTTCCGAGGAGCATAAATACAAGATAGCCGTCTCGCAATGCAGCCAGGATGACTGGCGACAGAAGATGAATGATGAGATCGAACGTGAGATGCTCTTTCACGAAGATGCTGTTGTTGAAATCCGTTCCGCCGATGACTCCAGCGACAGACAGATAGAAGATATCAAATATTTTATCGATCATGATTTCGACATATTGATAGTCTCGCCCAATGAGGCAGAAGCGCTGACACCTGTTATAAAGGATGCGTATGAGAAAGATATCCCGGTGATACTATTCGACCGCAACATCATTGGTGATACATATACCACACATATAGGTGCTGACAATGTGGGACTCGGCAGAGCCGCCGCTGAATATTCCCGCTCCATACTCCCCGCTTCGCCCAAGGCGATAGAATTGCAGGGTCTGACAGCATCAACACCCGCACAGGGACGTCACTCGGGATTTGCTGACACATTCAGTGCCGCAGGGGGTGAAATCATCGCCTCTGTTCCGGCCAACTGGAAATCTGATGTAGCAGCACATATCACGGATTCGCTGTTGAGGCTGTATCCGGACATTGACCTGATATATGCGCATAATGACCGTATGGCTATCGGGGCTGCAGAGGTGACGCGCAGACTTGGTCTCGACAAGATTAAGATTATCGGTATAGATGCCGCTCCGGAGATTGGTATTCAGGCAGTTGCCGATTCCATTATTGACGCTTCATTCTTCTATCCGACAGAAGGACATCTGCTCATACGCACGGCCCTGGATATTCTGAATGGTAAGGAGGTGGAGAAAAATATCATACTTCCGGGAGGCTCTGTCGTAGATCCGACTAATGCCAATATACTGCTCGTTCAGAATAAGGCTCTGCATAATGAGACTGACCGGATGCAGATACTCAAGGAGAAAATCGATGAATACTGGTCACAACACTCATCTCAGACATACCTCTTCTATGCATGCCTGGTGATCATCATATTATTATGTGGAGTGGTGTTTCTGATATTGAGAGCGTATTGGCAGCGTAAACGGCATCAGCTGGATCTTATCGAACAGAATAAGATACTTGAGGATCAACGTGATCGTGAGCACCAACTCAACGAGAAACTCAATGCAGCGACTCAGTCTAAACTGATGTTTTTCACCAACGTCTCCCACGATCTTCGCACGCCGCTGACATTAATCGCCGAACCGGTGTCACAACTGGCCGAGGCTGACAACCTGACACCTCGACAGCGCTCACTTATCAAAATAGCCGACAAGAATGTGCGCATCCTAAGACGCCTTATCAATCAGATACTTGACTTTAGAAAATATGAGAATGACAAACTCTCTCTCAACCTTGAGGAGACGGATGTCGCCGGGCTCCTTGCCGAGTGGATCGAATCATTCCATACGTTGGCTCACAAACGCCACATAAGACTTACGACCGACATAGCCCAGGATACCGGCACCATGGCCATTGATATCGAAAAGATGGAGAGGGTAATATTCAATATAGTCTCCAACGCCTTTAAATATACACCTGATAAGGGTGAGATACATATCGCTTATCACGTCGCTGAAGAGAAGGCCATAATATCTGTCTCTGACACCGGTCAAGGTATCGACGAGCGCGATATGGGCAATATTTTCGAGCGATTTTATCAGGCCGACAGAGTCCATCCTGATGGCTCCGGCATAGGTCTGACACTCTCCAAGGCCTTTGTCGAGTTGCATGACGGCGACATTACAGTCGAGAGTCAGCTGATGAAGGGTTCCACATTCACCATATCCATTCCTATACATCATGCGGCCGTGTCATCTCAATCCCATCAACACATTATCACTCCGGAGGTCGTCGAGGCCGAACTGACGGAGATCGGGAATGACATGACTTTCGAGGATGACAAGGAGCTGCTGCTTGTCATTGACGACAATAATGATATACGGGTATTGCTCAGAGAGCTGCTCGGTGACACATATAATGTTATAACGGCCTCCGGCGGAGCTGACGGTATCCGTAAGGCGACCAAATATGTTCCGGATATTATATTGTGTGATGTAATGATGCCTGTGATGGACGGACTCGAATGTTGCCGGCGCCTCAAGGAGGAGCTCTCGACCTCTCATATTCCCATCCTGATGCTGACAGCATGTTCGATGGATGAGCAGAGGGTGCAGGGACTCGACTCCGGGGCGGATGCTTACATCGCCAAGCCATTCAGCACCGCCGTTTTGAAAGCCCAGATATCCTCTCTGATCCGGAACAGGAAACGCATTAAGAACATCAATGATCAGATGACCGAAGGCCCGCAACCGAACGTACTCTCCGGCAGCAGGAGTAAGACACAGAAACCGAAATCAGACATTGACAATGACTTCTACAATAAGTTTCTGGATATTTTCAATACCGAAATATCCAATCCTGATATAAGTGTGGATATTCTGGCCTCACGTATGGGGCTGGAACGCTCACAATTCTACCGTAAGATCAAGGCGCTTACCAATTATTCACCTGTAGAACTGATACGCACATTGCGTCTCAAACATGCACGTCATCTCCTCCTCTCTACCGACAAATCCATCTCTGAGATATCATATGACTCGGGTTTCTCTTCTCCGGCATACTTCACACGATGTTACAGAGAGACATATACCGAGACTCCATCCGAGACACGTGCCAAGATAAGGCATTAAGAGCGCGCTCTAAGGAACTCGCTCTAAGACCGGACTTCATCCGTGAGGATGAAATATATCACTGATGTTGTATCATATATTAATTTTAGTGCATCACACTTTTTTTAATATTTGATACAACATCTTTTATATATTCAGATATAGTGACTTGTCTATTTTTGCATCAAAATCAAAACTTTCATAACCTAATTTCACAAACATGAAGAAGTCACTTATCACCGCTGTATTCATGCTGTTGGTCTCAGTGCTCGGATATGCCCAAGACATTACGGTCTATGGTCAGGTCCTCTCCCAGAATGATGACGAACCGCTGATCGGCGCTACCATCATGAGTGTCGCTACCGGCAACGGTACTGCAACCGACATAGATGGCAACTTTCAACTCACGGTGCCCGAGGGTACTGACCTTAAAATCTCGTACGTAGGATACACGACTCAGACTGTCGAGGCTATCCAAAATCTGACCGTATATCTCTATGAGGACTCCGAGGTGCTCGACGAGGTTGTCGTCGTAGGTTATCAGACGGTTAAAAAGGCTGACCTTACAGGTGCTGTATCTGTAGTCTCCACCAAGTCTCTGGAGACATCGGCTGATACCGATCCCATGCGCGCGCTGCAGGGTAAAATCCCGGGTATGACAGTCACCGTCGACGGTTCACCTGCCGGCACAGGTACTGTCCGCATACGTGGTATCGGATCATTCAATGCATCTCAGGATCCACTCTTCGTCATTGACGGCGTTCCGACGACCTCCTCACTCAATTCGCTAAACATGAATGATATCGAGAGTATGCAGGTGCTCCGTGACGCTGCCTCCGCTTCTATTTATGGTTCGCGCGCGGCCAATGGTGTCATCATCATCACTACCAAGAGCGGCAAGAATGCGGCGAACCGCGTTAAGGTCAACTTCTCTGCCAATCTAACGGCACAGTTCTACTCACCGCAGTCCATGATGAAGGTGCTTGACACAAGCGGTTACGCTACGGCAATGGCTCAGGCCGCACTCAATGACGGCATTGACCCATCGGCATACGGTGCGACATACGGACTCAACTTTAACGCTCCAACAGGATATCCCATATCGGTCTATGATATAGCCACCGGCCAATACCGTCGCTATACCGTCGACGGACTGTATGACGGATATATCAATACAGAGCGTACGATGATGATGTCCAATACTGACTGGATGAAGGA
>CAMWUY010000015.1 GCA_947177615.1 uncultured Porphyromonadaceae bacterium | reverse complement strand
TACTTATATGATTTCTATCAATTATCAACTGTCATGCGATGCCTGAAGAGTGTCAGTCAGCAAGACGGACTTTATCGAAGTTGGCTTTCTCGAGTTTATCCTCGACGTATGCTTTGTCAACTTTGAATGTCTTGACCTTCAGCGAGGGAACTTCAAACATGGCATCGACCATTACCGTCTCGACAATGGAGCGTAATCCGCGTGCTCCGAGCTTGTACTCTACAGCCTTGTCAACGATGGCATCAAGTGCATCTTCGGTAAATTCGAGTTCTACACCATCAATTTCAAAGAGTTTCCTGTATTGTCTGACCAGAGCATTGCGCGGCTCGGTGAGTATGCGACGCAATGCGTCGCGATCGAGCGGATCAAGGCTGGTAAGCACCGGGAGACGACCGATAATCTCCGGGATGAGACCGAAAGATTTCAGATCCTGCGGGAGGACGTAACGCATCAGATTGTCGCGTTGTTCCTTTTTCTGCTCCTCATTGACACCATATCCGACAACGTGTGTGTTGAGTCGGGAAGCGATCTTACGTTCGATACCATCGAATGCACCTCCGCAGATGAAGAGTATATTCTTTGTGTCCACCGCAATCATCTTCTGCTCCGGGTGCTTGCGTCCGCCGTTAGGGGGAACGAGTACTGTCGAGCCCTCGAGGAGCTTAAGCAGACCCTGCTGCACACCCTCACCACTGACATCACGCGTTATGGAGGGATTATCGCTCTTGCGTGCTATCTTATCTATCTCATCAATGAACACTATACCCTTCTGCGCACGTTCCACATCGTAGTCGCAATTCTGCAACAGACGGGTCAGCAGAGACTCAATATCCTCGCCGACATACCCGGCTTCTGTCAGCACGGTAGCATCCACGATAGCGAAGGGGACATCAAGCAACTTAGCTATGGTCTTGGCAAGCAGCGTCTTGCCGGTACCGGTCGGCCCAACCATAATGATGTTGGACTTTTCGATATCCACCATATCATCGCCATCAGCTATAGCATCCTTAAGTACCTTTTTCTCTACGGGATTTTCAGCAGCGAGTTGTTGTTGGCGGATACGTTTATAGTGATTGTAGACTGCGACGGAGAGATACTTTTTAGCTTCATCCTGTCCGATGACATATTGATCGAGGTACGCCTTTATCTCCAGCGGTGTCGGTATCGGGGGGAGAGTGGTTGCGGTGGATTTTTTCTCCTCCTTACCTCTCTCTGCCAGTTCATGGTCACGCGCGTTATCGATATATTGAATACAGTCTGTACAGAGTGTCAATCCGTCGATAACACTGATGACAGGTGTGGCTTTGCTGTCGACGTTGCCACACATCATACATCTGGCTGTTACTTTTTTTGCCATTTATTTCTTACGGTTGTTTACAAGGATTTTATCAATCATACCATACTCCTTGGCTTCAGCCGCAATCATCCAATAATCACGGTCGGAGTCACGTTCCACTTTCTCGAAGGGCTGTCCGCTATGGTCAGAGATGATACGGTACAACTCATCCTTTAGTTTCAGGATCTCGCGTGCCGTAATCTCTATATCGGATGCTTGTCCCTGTATTCCGCCGAGTGGCTGATGAATCATGACACGAGAATGCGGGAGTGCGAAGCGCTTACCCTTCTGGCCGGCCACGAGAAGCACTGCAGCCATCGAGGCTGCCATACCGGTACAGATGGTGGACACGTCAGAATTGACGTACTGCATTGTGTCATAGATACCGAGTCCGGCGTATACGCTACCACCGGGAGAATTTATATACAATGAGATATCCTTGTTGGGATCGACTGAGTCGAGATAGAGCATCTGCGCCTGGATTATGTTAGCGCTCTGATCGGAAACTTGAGTACCGAGGAAGATAATGCGATCCATCATCAGACGGGAGAAAACATCCATCTGAGTGACGTTGAGCTGACGCTCCTCAAGAATATAGGGGTTAAGATAATCAGCGGAGGGCGTTGTAACGGCAGCCGCGTTAGCGTTGACGTGCTGCATATATCCATCAAGTGTGTTGCCATTGACACCGAGATGATTGACAGCAAAATTTCTAAAATCGTTTTTCATCATATTCATTACAATTAGACACCCCGCGTGCAGGTACTGTGTGACCGCACGCGGGGATAGTCAGTACTTACTTATATCATTATTATTCGGCCGGAGCGAAGAGAGCGTTAAACTCCTCGACAGTTACCTCTTTGGGATCCTCGGTAACGTTAGCCTTGATACCACGGAACAGTTTCTGTTCGAGAGTCTGACCGAAGAGTTGTTCGCGGAACTTCTTGTCATCAAGAATATTGTGAGCATACTTATCGAGCATGTCATCAGGCACATTGGTCATGCCGTATTGAGCGAACTGCTGACGTGCCATTGCCCGTGCCATGTTGAGCATATCTTCCTCCTCAACCTTGATGTCGAGTTTTGCAGCGATTTCATCACGCACGAGCTGCCAGATGAGCTGAGCACGCATAGAGGCGAACACCTCGTCCACATTCTCTTCAGTGATATTGTCGCCGGACTGTATGAGATACTCCTTAAGAACTGCTTCGGGGAGCTCGATATCACCGACCGCCTTGAGAATAGCGTCCTTCGCATCAAGTGTGAAGCGGTAGAAGCTGTCGTTTGCGAGTTGCGCAGCGAGCATATCCTTGAGAGCGGCACGATATTCCTCCTCGTTGTGAACCTTGTCCTTGCCGAAGATAGAGTCGTAATACTCCTGATCGAGCGCAGCAGGCTCGACAACGATGATCTCACCGATATTCATCTTGAAGTCGCCCTTGTGATTGTCGGCGTCGCTTTTATCGATATTGAGCATAGATGAGAGCTCGGCTGCATTACCATCGCATGTAGCGGCAGGATTGAATATTACCTCCTCACCTACCTTCTTGGCCTCGAAGAGTTTCTCCTGATCCTTATTCTTGAAATATGATGGAGCTACGATACCGTTCTCCACGAGAATACCACCCTCCTTGATAGAGCCATCCTCGTTAAGTTCAACGAGGACACCCTTGACGAGAGCATTCTCCTCAACAGCCTCACCGGACACCTGGCGTCCCATACGCTTGCGGAGAGCGTCACTCTGAGTATCGATCATCTCATCACTTACCTTGATGGTATAATAAGGGATGTGAAGATCCTTGTCGACATGGGTATTGATCTCGGGAGCGACACCCACTTTGAATTTGAAAGTGAAATTGTCGTTGTTGATATCGAAATCCTCATCCTTGGAAGGCACCGGATTACCGAGCACCTTGAGGTTATTCTCACGGATATAGTTGAAAACGGCGTCGCCGACCTCCTTGTTGATGACATCATACTTGACAGCAGTGCCATATTTTTTGCGAAGGAGACCTTCGGGAGTGTGACCCGGGCGGAAACCAGGTTCGGGACGGTTCTTACCTATCTCTTTGATCTGTTTCTTTACCTTGTCGGCATAGTCGTTGGCCTCTACGGTCACTGTCAGTTCACCATTGACATTGTCAAGTTGGGTGTAATTTACGTTCATTTCTATTTTTATTGTTAATAAATTCAGTTCAGGCATCGTATATCGTGCAACAGCACTATCGACACACATAAATTGTAACAAATATCAAGCCACAATATTTGCAAAATTAACTCTTTTTATCTTAAAGTTAGCAATCTTGCGTGAAAAAAAGATTAAATACTGCGGTAATATCGCGATGATCGTTAACTCCTGCCGTCTCACACGCCGAGTGCATGGCCCAGATAGCACACCCGACATCCACACCGGCGATATCGAGTTGGGAAGTCAGGATATTGCCAAGTGTCGAGCCACCTGCCACGTCACCATGATTGACAAACCATTGATATCGGACTCCGGCCTTCTCACATAGGGCTGCGAAGACGGCTGCGCCGCGCGAGTCGGTCATATACTTGCAGTTGGCATTGATCTTGATGACCGGGCCGCCGTTGATGACGGGGTGATTGGTCGGATCATACTTTTCGTTATAGTTGGGGTGCCAGGCATGTGCATCATCAGCCGAAACCATAAATGTATGCTCCAAAGAACGGTAGAAATCCTCGTCAGAGCCGGCAATACGGTGCATCAGGTTGCGCAGTGTTGGAGCGGCGGCTCCCTGACGTGTGCCACTCCCGGTCTCTTCATTGTCAAATATGGCAAGGATACGGGTGTGCGCCGCAGTTTCTCCGGCAGAGTCTACAAGTGCCTGTAATCCTGTGAATGCCATCGACAGATCATCAATACGTGCCGACTGCAACATCTCCTGATGCGCACCTGTCAGCACAGCCTTGGCGTATGGATACAGGACAAGCTCCATACTGAGGATATCATGGGGATCGACACCGAGTTCTTCAGCTATCATACATTTGATGACACCACCGCGTGCCTGCAGATCATTATATGTCTCCTTGTCATAAAAACCTATGACAGGCTTCATATCCTTCTGCACGCTGAGCGGATTACCCTCATTGACGGCACGATTGAAGTGAATGGCCAGATGCGGTACTGTGGCTATGGGACGATCGAGATCTACAAGTCTCATCTCCGGAGAGAGAGGATTGTCGGAACGCAGGGCCACACGGCCTGAAATGGATAGAGGACGGTCAAACCAGGTGTACATGATACCACCTCCGTATTTCTCGACATTAAGCGACACCACTCCCCCGTCACCATATATCTCCGGTGAGGGTTTGAGCTTGAAACACGGACTGTCGCTGTGCGCGCTGATGATGCGGAAACCGGATTCCGCCACCGGCGCTGTGCCGGTTATGAAGGCTATTATGGCACTGTCATTGCGTACTATATAATATTTCTGTCCCGGAAGCAAGGATAGTATCCCGGACAATTTAATCTCTCTGAATCCGGCCTTATCAAGATCCTCCTTGATACATTTCACGGCCATAAAATTACAGCTCGACCGATCGAGCTGATCCATAAGATGCTGTATCATTGTTGTATAAAATATATGTTATTTAATGCACGCAAAACATTGCACAGAGTCTGCGCCCAGTATGCGACAAAATTCTCGCGGCACTCCGTATAAGCCTCTGTCATCTTCTCTCCCTCAGTCTCCCTCACAACAGAGATAAAATTATAGAGCGGCTGGAATATATCAGCCAGACATTCGGCAATAGAAGCCCCGATCGGCGTGTCGCTATATTTCATATCCTCCTCAAACGTTTCGAGAAAGGCATCATCCGGGCCCAGAAGATTTTCAATATGACGTCTCACGCTCTCATAATAATCTTCATCTACATAAGTGGGGAAATAATCCTCCTCATCGATAGATAAATTTTCGGGCTCGACAGTGATAAAATTATAATATATCTGCGGCAGGAGTGTCAGAATATTCTTGACAAACTCATCACGCTCCTGAGAAGTGACATTCTCGACAGTCAGACAGTAATCAGAGCAAAGCGCCGTGATCCTTAATAACTGTTGCCGATATTCATTATTAATCTCATTCATATTATCAATAGTCTATATAGATTGATAGATTGCACACCTGTTTTTGAGAGATTGAGAGATATATGAAATTGAACCTGATGCTTTTAATCAGGCGTCACGATATATACCCTCCCGGAGTATGTACCGCGCCAGTTCGTCAGATGTCAAACTCGCGAGATTATCCGCAGAGACATCGTGTCGGGAGGCAAGTTGTCTTATCATGGTTGCACTGACGTCCACACGCGGCAGTCCTGTCAATGTGATTATTGCAGGATCGGAAGATGCATCCAGTTCATTATCCCTCGGATACACTATAAGCCCATATTCTCTGAGGATACGCTCGCTCTCCCGCCATTTATCGAAATCATCAAGATTGTCGGCACCAATAATGAGTCGGAATTGATATTGCGGAAAATTATTTCTGAGCCCTGTCAGCGTATTTATCATATACGATGGTGTCGGAAGTGACAATTCAAAATCCGAGACCTTTACAATATCTCCGACCGCAAGATCATCCACCAACATACGGCACATCAGCAGTCTCTGTCGTGCCGGTGATCTTTTAACACCGGACTTGAAAGGATTTTCGGGACTGACCATCATCCATACCTCATCGGCCGCTCCGGCCTCGACAGCCCCGACAGCGACGTTGATATGTCCGCGATGCGGCGGGTCGAATGTGCCGCCCAATATTCCGATGCGCCTCCGTGCTGTCATTACTGCTCCGTAGCCTTGAGAATGATATCGGACACCTCAGCGACAGCTTGATCGAGCGAGTCATTGACCACGCGATATGTGTACTGTGGTGCGAAGCCGAGCTCAAACTCAGCCTTGTCGAGACGTTTCCGTATGATCTCCTCGCTGTCCGTGGCACGGCCACGCAACCGACGTTCCAGCTCATCATGGCTCGGCGGGACGATAAAAATATCTATGGCATCCTTACCAAAGATTTTCTTGACATTGACACCACCCTTGACATCAATATCCATTATAATATTATTGCCTGAACCGACAACCCGCTCCACTTCCGACTTGAGTGTACCGTAGCAGGTGCCGGCATATACCTCCTCCCATTCGACAAACTCATCGTTGGCCACACGCTTCATAAACTCATCATGCGACAAGAAGTAATATTCCCTGCCATTCTGTTCCACTCCACGCGGTGCGCGACTGGTAGCCGATATGGAAAATTCGAGTCTCAGCCGCGGGTCATCTATTATCTTTGAAATAATCGTAGACTTGCCTGTGCCCGATGGTGCAGACAATACTATTATCTTACCTTTTTTCATCATATTACCGAATTATAATGACACATCCACGAAGGGCATAATATTATAGCAGCATCATGAAGACTAATGACTTACAAAACGTTGAGAACCTGCTCCTTGATTTGTTCGAGTTCATCCTTCATCATAACGACGATCTTCTGCATCTCAGCGTTATTGCTTTTAGAACCGAGGGTATTGATCTCACGGCCCATCTCCTGAGCGATAAAGCCGAGTTTCTTCCCCTGTCCCGATTCTGCCCGTTGTCCGTCAGCAGCTCCCATTGTCTCGATAAAATAGTCGAGATGTGTGCGCAGCCTCAACTTTTCCTCGCTGACATCAAGTTTTTCGATATAAAAAATGAGTTCCTGCTCAAGCCGTCCCTTGTCATAATCGACACCACGGAGTTGCGACAACTGCTCCTCAAGACGTGCCTTGATTTTATCGACACGACTCTTCTCAAAGGGTTCGACCTCTGTCAGCAGCTTACGGATATTCTCTATCTTGGTTATAAAAAAATCATATAATTTTTTACCCTCTGCGGTACGAAATGAGACGAGGGCTTCGAGTGCCTCCCGGACAGCCCGCTTATAGAGTTCGATATCCTGCTCATCAATTTCCTCATTTGACGTTGAGAGCACATCCGGCAGGCGCATCAACGTAGCGTACCAATCAGTCGGAGTTTCGATGTCAAGCACCCGAGCCATGTTCTCTATCTGAGCCTTGTAGGCTGCGAGAGCCTGTAAATTGAGATTTACATCCGAGGATGCCCCGACATTCTCGACGGTGGCATTGAGTTCGACCTTGCCGCGCTCGAGCACCCCGGAGATGGAATTGCGCAATTCCACATCAAGCTGCCGGAATTGTAGCGGGGATCGCATAAAGAGGTCAAGTTGCTTACTATTCAGAGACTTAATCTCTACAGTTATCTTCTTTTTCGGCGAGGAGACGACACCTCTACCGAACCCGGTCATAGATAAAATCATATTGTTCAGAATATAAAATCCCCCAATCGACTCCCGGAGCGAGACATGACACGCGGTTTAACGTTTACAATGCCAGCGTCTATAATGCAAATATAATGTATTTTGGGGAGTTTTTAAAAAAATTTGGGCCGTTAGAGAAAAATTTTGGTTATATTTGTGTTTATATGGTATAAAGGCAAATAGAGTCAAGACCGCAATGGTCTGTAATAAGAAACCGAGACAAAAAAAGAAAATTTAAAACCCAAAAATAAAAGTAATGGACAACGAATTGCTGAAACAATGTATCGAGCGGGCGGAGAAATGGCTTGGTCCGCAGTATGATGAAGAGACACGTCGCGAGGTTCAACGAATGCTTGACGCCGAGGATAAGAGCGAACTGATAGATGCCTTCTACAAAGATCTGGAATTTGGCACGGGTGGACTGCGCGGCATTATGGGAGCCGGCACAAACCGTATGAACATCTACACTGTAGGTGCCGCTACTCAGGGTCTGGCCAACTATCTCAACGATTGCTTCAAGGATCTGCCTCAGATCAGCGTGGCGGTAGGCCATGACGTGCGTCACAATTCACGCAAATTTGCAGAGCTTGTAGCAGATATATTCTCAGCCAACGGTATCAAGGCATATCTGTTTGACGGCTGCCGTCCTACACCTGAGGTCTCATACGCTATCCGTCACCTCGGCTGTCAGAGCGGTGTAAATATCACAGCTTCCCATAATCCCAAAGAGTATAACGGCTATAAAGCATACTGGAGTGACGGCGCGCAGATGATCGCTCCACATGATGTGGAGACGATAGCATACGTCAATGCCATCACCTCAGTAGATCAGATTAAATTCACTCCTGACAAGAGTCTTATAGAGATCATCGGCAAAGATGTGGATGAGGCATATCTTAAAGATATACACGGTCTGTCACTGTCACCGGAGGCAGACAAGCGTCATGGCGATATGAAGATCGTCTACACACCCATACATGGTGTGGGTTCATCACTGATGTATGATGCCCTCAAGATGTGGGGTTTCAATAATATTATCCACGTTGATGCACAGGATGTCCAGGATGGTGACTTCCCGACAGTAGTCTCTCCCAATCCCGAAAATCCCGAGGCCATGCAGATGGCTATCGAGAAAGCCCGTGAAACGGGAGCAAGCATCGTTTTGGCCTCAGACCCCGATGCGGACCGTATCGGACTGGTGGTAAGAGACAAGAACGGCAACTATCAGCTGGTGAACGGCAACCAGATCGTGATGATATTCCTCTATTATCTGATCACGCGAAATGTCGAGCTTGGCAAGATCACCGGTAAGGAGTATTGCGTCAAGACAATTGTTACGACAGAGACTATCAAGCGTATCGCCGAGGCCAACAACGTCACCTGTTATGACTGTTACACCGGTTTCAAATGGATCGCCGACGTTATGCGCAATCTTGAGGGAACAGCCCGCTACCTCGGTGGTGGTGAGGAGTCATACGGCTTCCTGGCCGAGACCTTCTGCCGTGATAAGGATTCTGTCTCAGCCATCCCCCTGATGTGTGAGATCGCGGCATGGGCGGCTGATCAAGACCTTGACCTCTACGAACTGCTGATCGACATATACGCCAAGTATGGTTTCTCTCGTGAACGTGGCATCTCGGTGGTACGTCCCGGCAAGAGCGGAGCTGACGAGATTGTGGCGATGATGAAGAACTTCCGCGAAAATCCTCCGAAGGAAATAGCCGGCTCGAAGGTTACAGTCATCAAGGACTATGCCGACCTGAACTGCACAGACCTGACCACAGGTCAGATCACCAAGATGAACTTCCCGACCACATCCAACGTACTGCAGTTCTTCACTGAAGCCGGAGACAAGATTTCCATCCGCCCGTCCGGCACCGAACCAAAGATTAAATTCTATATCGAGGTGCGCGAGGATATGCCCTCCAAGGATAAGTATGAGGAGACGGTAGCGATTGCCGACAAGCACATTGACAAGGTGCTTGAAGACCTCGGTGTGAAATAAAAGTATTATACATTGCTGTTGCAACAGCAGACCAACAATATGAGAGGTCGTCGCAAATGATAGAGCGACGACCTCTCATATTGTTGATAGACCTGAAATTTGTATACTCAAAAATCCGGTTCAGATCATTTTATCGTAATAGAGGATGCTACACTAATATGCAGTCAGAGATACCGTTGCATCTTCAAAATTTTCATTATGTACACGTATCTTATACACCTTGCCGGCGGTCAGAGCCATCGTCGTCCGGAAGTGGCAGTATATCCTATGTACATCATGACCGTCGGCATCCTTGATGAGAACACCGTCTGACGCACCGGTGGCAGGATAGAGAGCGGCATTTAGAGCTGAATACTGTGTCCATGTTAAGTGACGGTGATATTGTATTCGAGTCTGACCGTTACCAAAGAGTGACGTACCTGATTTGACATCCATATAACCTACACCCGGCTCATTTTCTATAACCTGGTCTTCGCTCTCTATGGTGAAATCCAAGGGGAACACTGACTCAGAAATATTTGCCGGGATATCAAAGAAGAGAGTAAAATTAGTAGCCTGTTCCTTACGTATCCTATTCCTGTTTCCGGTACCCCAAACGTTGGTATACGACGGATAGGCACAAATATTATCGAAATCCCACTTCGAGTGCAATATCAATGTAATATGACGTCCGAGACCTGATGACGGTTTTACGACAGCAAAACGCTGCATCTTTGTTTCTGTGGTCGCGGGACGTATCGTCATCGACACAGTGCGCCAATCACCGTCAGCCTTATCCTCCGTCACTGACTCTATGACTTCACCCGGTTCAAGACCGACGAGACGATATCCGCTGTTGTTGCTTGCTCCCGAATTCATATCTACATATCTGAATCGGAAATCTATGGTCTGCTCAACAGGTGATGTCAAGACCTTGTTGGTATATTCGACATATATAATCTCCTTGCCGTCCGAGATATTCATCAGGTGCGAGAGGTCGATATCAAATGATATATTGTTGTAGACGGACCCGTTAGCGGCACTCTCAGCATCACTGTAACCGGACGCACTCACATTCTTGATATTGATGATGAAGTTATAATTGCGTATCAGGTGATAGTATTGAAATATACCGTTTGGGTCATTCTTGCCTATATCAAGTTTGTAATAATTGGTCTCACCCTTATACAATCCCTTGACGATGATATACGAACGTACAACCGGGTCAAAGGGTCTCTCGTAGAAATATCGGTCGTCGAGGCTGAAAGTCAAAGGTGCAGCCGGTCCGGCTACCTGATTTAGCAAAGGAGTATTGGCCGGCAAATATCCCTCATATTCTTTAGTGAGAGAGTGATAGTCCAGCATCTCGTCATCATCATCAAGAAATTCGGGAAAGCTGCGGGTCTTAGGATTCCATGCCACTATCGAGCCCTTTCCGGCTATATTTATGATCTCGAAACCCTGAAGTATAAAATCTGCAGCCTCACTCTTCATCGATATCTTTGCAAAGTTGCGTATCAGTTTCACACCTGTCAGGGACTCTATGAGCTTGGGGTCAGTCTGCCATTGGCCACCTCCGGCGTCTACGCAATATCCTGTCGGAAATCTAAGTCGACGCCAATACGCATCAACCCCGTCAGACGTAGTGAGTGCCGGCATTACCGCGGCTTCAATACCATACTTGATATCAAGAGGGAAATCTTTCGGAAGGGCTATAAGATGCATTATCCGCGGCTGTGACGTAGCACGTATGGTAAGTTTGAACTTTACAACATCTCCGATTACTTCTTCATCTTCAGCCTCGTAGGTCCGGATATAGGTATTCAGAAGAGGATTACCCTCGTCAGTGAATTCCACCACATATAGATGCATATCCGGCAGGGATAATGTCGAACTCAGACTGCGGGTCGAGATAGCTGCGAAGTCGGGCATTGATACTGACGCATACAACGTCACATCATCTCCCGAAACCACAGCCCCTGAATTCTCGCCGCTGTCCGGTGACGGAATATCTGTCTCCGAACATGCCACCATTGCCAGACATATAATCATCCAGGACAACAGACTACGATATTTCAATATTGCGTTTATTCTGTTCTTCATATCATTTCCTTTCCATATCGCCCCATGTGAACTGATTGACTTTCACAGTCTCAGACCCCCAGTACCACTCATCATACACGAAACGGGTACGCAAGTTTTCATTGTTTCTGGACGAAGTCTCACTGAGAAATGTAAAACTCGGTTTGACACTTGACTTCTTACCGGGAATGTTTGCCAATCCGTTGGCGCACCAATAATACCATACTGTCGTATTATTCCACACTCCGAAGAGACGCGGTATTTTGTATTCGGCAGCAAGCTGCGTGAGAAACTCCACCTCACCGAATGTCGGCAGACGCCATCTGCCGGCCGGATACCCCTTTTCCTGATATGCGGCTGCACGTCTTCTTGCCATTTCGCGATTCATGATAGGACCGGTACCTGCATAGCTGGAGCAAATTCTTAGTTTGGGAGCTATGAGCCATTGCGCTGCCGCCTCCTCACGTGTCGGGTAGTACCATTTCAATTGACGATTGGCTGTACCCGTAGGATAAAGTGCCTTGGCCGTCGCGGGTGGTGCCATCTTAAAGCCATTGACTTCAAACTCCTCCCACGGAGTCTCCTTCTTCGTGCCCATGCTCTCGTTACTCAAATCGTTATTGACTTCTGTGGCACGTGGGTCAGAAAGAATATATTTGGTATTGTCGGCGAAACGGGTGATGGTGATAAGATAGAGGTTTGGATTCCAGTTGAGATTGCCCGATGACAAGCCAATCGAAGTCATGTAACCATTTGTGCCGCCACCCAGGATATATTGCAAATCATAGGCGGTGTTATTGCCATTGATAAATGTTCCGGACTGAGCACCTGTACCTTTGATGGAGTTATCAGCCGAATTATACGTATACGCATTTGTAATCGCATCAATATACATTGAGGGATATTGAGTGATATGTACCGTCTCCTTGAAGTGATTGGTGCCCTTCATATCCGAATGCTGGACAGTGACATCAAAATCGACTCTTGAGAACTCAGGCTCGGTATTACCGGATTCATTCTTATACTTCCGGAACCACCTGATACCAGTATTCGGATCATTTATAGCCGCAAGAATAGCATCAAGCAGTACGACCTTGTCTCTGGAACTGTTGGGACCATCACCGTTTGTGAGGTCGATTTCTTTTGCATTTGTGCCGGTGCCGCGCATCGGTTCGTACATCACCAAAGGATGACTCACTGTCAGAACGCCGGTCTTGTTGTCAAAGTCATATTCAAATACAGGCTCACCGGCACGATCGGTAGTTGCGGAGCGCGTGTTCATCTGCATGGTACATGTCACCGGAAATTTACCACCTTCATCCGAATAGTTAAAGCGATAGAAGGTCATGGTGATGTCGGTGACCTCTGTTGGATGGGAAGTATAAAAAGGTATCGAGATGCTCTCCTGATTATTGACTTCAAACTCATTGTTGTCAACCACCAGATAACGCGGCTCGACTATATCGACATCAAAATTCTCAACGCCCCACTCTGCAGCGGTATATTTGAGATCTTCCAGCGGGAGTGGCTCATCCGGGACAAAGCTGCCGAGAACACTTACATTCAGAAGAACATGATAGGATGTATTGCGCACCAACTCATCAAGTTTGGGGTCAACGACGGGCACACGATAATAGCAGGTCTTGTATGACGCACCACCATCATCGCTCCAGGGGAGCTTAAGAGTCATGTAGCTGCGGCCGGGAGACTCGGAGTCGCTTGAGTCCCACTCATTGGGATAGGTATAAAACGGCACATCCTGAACGAATGGATACTCCTCGGCATCAATGCCGTGTTCGTAATCCTCTGAGCTGACCGCCTTTATATCATAAATCAAATCGTTCGGAGTGTGAAAGTAGAGCGACTCATCTATATCCGATGGGTTCGGGTCGAGTGTCGCGCTCCGCACTCCGTTATGGAACATAACCTTCATCTCATCCAGATTTGGTATCCATTCAGTCACCTGACCATTGGGACGTGTCTCCGTCACCTTATCCTTAACTTTAAGATGCAGATCGACCTTGGCTGCCGAGCGTTGCAACTCAACTGTGGTAAGTACATATAATCTGCCATTTACACTCTGCAGTTGAGCCACACTTGACCCATCCATCGCGAAACTCTGCTGCTTCTTGGACTCGGCGAATGTGGAGCCAATAACCATCTGACGCAGTCCCGCCGGAGTCTTGATATCGCCCGGATCCACATTGGCAGCGACAAAGACATTGCATGACATACTCGAATCGGTCATGAAGAGATGGTCTATGATAGTATCGGTGAGCGGGATACGTATTACTACCTCTCCCTGCTCATTCATCTCGTTGTACACATTCATGATATAGGGCTCCCGTGTCTCACCCCAGTCACCTCCTCGTGGCCACAGGCACAGCGTCACCGTCTTGAGCAGATTTTCGTTGAGTGAAGTGACACCACTCTCAGTAGCTCGTGTCGCGGCATCCCCACATTTGAGCTGTAACGTGATATATCCCTCACGTGCCGGCTCGGGGATTGAAGGATCCGGCTCTATACCGATATCGTCACTGCACGATATGACCGAGAGCATTAAGACTAATGTCAGAAGTATATTTGAACTGAAATATTTCTTATATCGTTTCATCATTATTCTATCACATCTATTATCTTTCAGTAACCGACAGGCGAGACATGACGGTTTGTTTCCGCACAAATGTATTAACTCGGATTCTGGATAACAGTCAGATACTGAACATCCGTTGAATATCCTGCTCCAAACAAGATGTTGGCCGGAACGCTGCGACCGTCGGAGGTGGTGACAACAACAATCAATATAGCCGTATTGGGCGTTTCACCCGGACTAACCACCGGAACTATCTGAAACTCAGCTTTGCTGTCAGCTCCTATTATTCCTGATATACTCGAAGAGGTCGTTCCGTCCGGCAGCTTAAACTGTATGGCATCGGTGACACCGTTCTCAGTCACGAGATAAGCCACCCAGGGCATACCTACCGGAGTTGCAATACCGAAATTGCCGGTGATCGGTGACTGATTGTCGTTAATCACGACACGACCTGTATTCTTGTCAAGACTCTTGTATGTTCCGGTTACAAGAGAGAGCGCCCCGTCAGTAGCGATATTGACCTCATCGGCATAGTCGAAATTGGAAACGACCGTAGTCCAGGGTTCGACAATCACCTGCACAAGAAAAGCATTATTGTTGCCGATGGTGATGTCAATCTTGACGAATGAATTGCGCGGCAATCCGTATGGAAGATTAGGGAGCTGCACAGGCACAAGCCATTCGGCACCGTTATCAAATGATATTGTACACTCTATTCCCTTGTCAGTCAGCGCACTCTCTGCAAAATAGAGAGATGGCGTCCAGACCCACGACTCTATTCCTGCCGTTATATCCAGCGGTGTCGGCAATGTAAAGTTGTGACTGCCGGTTATAACATCGGACGGAGTGTTGAAACTTACAATCTCACGACCCTGCTCCTTGTTGTTGCTGTCAGTACCCACAGGAGGATTGTATACAGCCCCGTTAGGAAGCAGATAAACCTTATCAGCAAGCCCCGATAACCGTATTGAGGTAATCGGAGGAAGTTCATCTCCCGTGAAGTCTTCACTCGGATGAATGGAAAAACCGAACTTTGTGAGAGCACGCGTGATGAAGAAGTGTTCATACTGACTCTGACCCAACGCGCCGGTATATGCATCGGTATGAATACCGAATTTTTCTGTCATGGGCACATACTCTCTTTCGCTCCCTGTATTATCTATGAAAACGACACCTTCAGCCGCCTCCAACAGAGTACCCTCGATGAGTCCCGAAGGATATACATCTCCTACCGGAAGATTGTCAATACCGAAGTCTGTCTGACTCTCAAATCCGTCGCAGTTACCCAGCAGGTAGATGGTATAGTCATTGTCACACTTCAGCTTGAATTTCATATTGTCCGCTACAGGTTTATTGTTCTCGAAGAGAATACCCCTGTTGTGCACTATCACACCATCTTCCTTATTGACTATTATGACACGGAGATGGTGCAGATTCTCGTATTTGTTGGCACCGTTGACATAATCATCCGGCTCAGCCACCCTCGTCTGTGAGTAAGGCCGTGCATAATTCGTGCCGAGAACACTGATGTCAAGTTGCAATTGGAGTTCACCCTCCTGCGAATCCTTGACCGGCTCACCTTCCTTATCAGCCGAGCACGCTACAGCAAGCGCGCACAGAGTCACTGCGAGCGTACGTGCCAACACTGAAAATATGTCGGTGAATCTTACCATTCCTCTATATTGTTTATTCTTACAATCCACTCATTGATTTTAATTTCCGTCTTGAGCCATTCACCCTCTCCGGTCAGAAAGAATGTTAGATTCCAACGGCTCTGACGATCCAGGAATTCCTGCGGTTTCATATCTCTGAATCTCTCACTGCGCAGGAGCAGCAACACATTGACAAGTGGCAATCTGACAATCTCCTTACCGTCACTGATACGCTTGACAAGTAGTTTAGCCCCACTGCGCACCATCAGACGCGAAGTGCACAGATCAGCGACCGCCATACGCACATCACGACCCTCATCGTCGAAACCGGCCATAACAGTTCCTTGATGCCAGGGGTAATACGTCACCATATCGTCGCTTGCCGGAAGATTGGCGCTGTTCAATATGGAGTTATTATCGGTGATTGTAAATTCAAAATCATCGGCATCCGTATCGAGTCCGCGCTCGTTGCCCAACAATATGCGGATATCATTGGTATCCTTGATCATCTCGACAGTAGCCTCTGTATAGGTCGTACCGTTACCGGCAGGCGGAATGGAGAGACTTAACGCCCCATAGAAGAGATTATGCATCGGCTTATCGTTGTTCGGACTCAGATATTCCGGCTTAACGGCAACCTCAAGTCCCTGCTCCGAGGTCTTCTCGGGCAGTGGGATGAAACTGAATGATGATTGCTCACACTCCATGCCTCCGTAGGCCAGCAGGCGATACTCACCGCTCGGCAAGTCAAGAGTCATCCTCCAGTTCTCATCAGAAATCATTGGAGCTGAGGCTATCTCCGTTCTCAGATAGTTACCCTCCTTGTCATATATCAGGAGAGTCAGGCAATCCACCTGTGACGGAAAGGCGTTGGCAAACTCCATATTATAATCGTATACAAAGCGCAGTCTGACTCCTGACGGACAGGGCTCCAAGTCTTCATGCAGACGGTCACAACTGCTTAGCATCACGGCAAAGCATATAGCGAGACCTGACAACAGACCGTATAGCTTCTTATTCAGAGGTTTCATATTGATACTCGTTATTCCTTTTTGATTGGTGAGATGAGTGATTGTCACATCACTCATCCCTGTGGGAAAGAGTCGGAGAGTATCTTCACTCCCTACTCATGCAATATTACCGGTCAGATAGACCTTAGAACTCGATATTGTTAAGACGTACTACCCAGGGTGCGACCTTGACGCTGACCTGTAGATAGAGATCACCCTTCTCGTCCGGATTATCGGGAGTGGGGGTATCGGGGTCATTCTCCGGAATACGGGGGTGTCCGAGGACGTTAAGACGTGTAACAGCCAGCTTATAGACGTTATTGCGCACTACAGCTACCTCCATCGGACCGAGCACCGTGTTATTCAGGTTGTCATTATGATGGTTCCAGTAGTAGTAATAACAGTAATATCCCCAGCCGGACTTCGGGTCTTCAGAGCCCTGGTAGATGGTGAATGTAGCACCGGTGACTTTCTGACGGAACTGCTGCAGCAGAGCACCGCTCTCCGGGAAACCCGCTGCGTTCCATGCCACCCATGCAGAGTTGGCGGATGTTTCATCCACAGCCAAATCGTCTGTGAATGTCTTGGTCACGACAGCACCGTTCTCAATATAAGTATAATCCACTGTACCGAAACCTCCGGCGCCGAAACATGCCATGTAGAGTGAGGCAGAGCGATCCAGATTCTGGGTCTCTGCATTAGGATTGAATCCGGCTGCCTGAAGGGCTGCGTTCTGGACATGATGCCATGTGCAGTAAAGCTTCTTGCCGGCAAACGAATAGAGGATGTCAGCCTTGAAGTTGTTCACACCGGTTTTGGTTGAAAGAGCAGTGTAAAGTTTCTGATCCCACGGGTCGCTGCTGTTGCGCAGATCGGCTGTTCCTTTCATCTTGGCTTTGAATACTACACCGGTAGTCTGACCGTTATTCTGCAGATTGTAGTCACCGCCGGGAGCGGGGATAGTATTCTCGGTCACATAACGCCAAACGTAGTAATCAGATGTTTCATTGTAGTCATCCATAGGATTACCCTCCTTACAGAGGTCGCTGACATATTTCACGTCCCAGTTTGTACCATTCTCATCCATTCCTATCTGCACCTTATTATCAGGGCCGAAGAAAGGATATTTGAAGTAAGTTGTATAGTTGGAGTTGATACCGTCGCCGGTACCCTTCTTATCGGCATAACGTGATACGACAAAGTTGCCGGAACCGGCCACCGGAGTACCGTTGGAATTGAATGTCCACTTTCTCTCATATCCGAGCAGCTGGGCATTTGTCTCCATACCATTGGCCGATACACGACCCAAATAGTACTCTGAGTTCAGCAGATTGACGAGTGACATATTCACGATCTCAAGCTGAACGATAGGATTGCTGTGGTCATCAAGGATAGTGTTATATGTGAAAGGCACACCGGGAGCACCGTTACCGTTGGGAACATTCATCTGCGAACCGTCACGGAAATCGAAACGGGCTGCCATACGACGCACCTCAATTGTACCACCACCGTTATCGGATGAGTTATCTACCTGACTCAGCAGACCCGGGTTATTAATACCTGACAGGTCGAAGGGACTGCTTTCGCTGCTGTAGAAGCTCCAGTCATCCATATTGGCGGGGAGATAACGTTTCGCCTTGCTGACGTTGGTCATTATGAAACCGTTTTCAGTCGACCACAGTTCACTCAGAGAGTTTGAGCCTGTACCGTCGTAAGACCAGTTCACCCAATCAGCATCCGTCGGGTCAAGGGCATCGAAAGCGTCCACGAGAGACTGCATCGGATTGCAGTAAACATATACATCCACACTGCGCTCCACACCCTCCTCATCATAGAGACCATAGTATGCGCTCATGGCTGTCTTGCTGAACTTGGCGTGTGCCTGATAAACCTTTTCGCCATCGACTGTCATATCGGGCAGTGGATTGGACGGGCCGTCAGCAGCCTTGATCAAAGATGATGCGATGTAACCGTTGGTTGTCGGGTCGGCAAGCACAATAAGTACTGTCTTTACACGGTTCTCAAGGTTGGAGCCTATTTCCGTACCGGCATCACTTGAGTTGTCGCCATCTGTCTGACTACGGGTCAGCTTGCCATTGGGATTGATATTAACGGTCATATAGACCCCCTCACGAGCGGCATCATCACCGTTGTTGCCGCCTCCCTTTCCCGGATCATCGGCCGAACATGCAGCCAGAAGTGGCAAAATGGCCAATGACCATAGTAAGTGTTTGTGATTGAACATAAGTTGGAAATTGTATGATTATTATTAATATTATCTATGTTGTCGGAATTCTCGAAGTTTAAAGGAGGTGTATCGACCCGTTAAAGTTGCGCACTCTCTCTATCTCATCCAGTCCCTGTTGAGCCTCGGAGATACCCGCATTAAGGGCTGAGGTCAGCAGGCGTTCGGCCTCATCGATATCTCCATTGGCCATTGCCAGTATACCGCGTGCATAGTCAGCCTGTGCAGAGTCGCCGGCACGACGCAGATAGCGTTCCGCCTCAACATATTGACGACGATTCATCGCCGAGTTAGCAGCATTCAGATTAGCAGTCTCGCTATCCGGATAGAGTCGGGCCGCGAGTGTAAAGACCTCGTCATACTCATCACTCCCCTGCTCGTAACTGCCGGCAAGAAGGAAGAGCTCGTTGAGACTCAGATTGCGGGGATTGGTTCTCATGACCCGGCTTATCTCATCAATGTCGTAATACTTACGGACCTTATATGTTATCTTGTAATCCGTGTGACGCAGTGAGGGATATACGTTTGCGAGCAGATAAGGATATTGCTCCGGGAAACGCGCCCTGAAGATATCATTGCGTTCAGCGACCGGAATTGTGTTATCATTGATAAAGGCTATCATCTTGTCACGATCCGGGATATTGCTGTGCTGCAGCCATGTGAGCAGTCCCTCCCAGTCCTCAGGCACATAATCGGTATGATATATGGATGCAGGGAATGAAGAGTGAGCCTTGACATAATCCTTGACTGCCTCGGTACGTCCCTTTGCAAGGCGTACATTATTGGCGTAGCTACCTTCCGGAGACGCAAAACCGGTAAGGAAAATGCCCTGTACAGTAGCATCAGGATTGTCGCGCACCACATTAATCGTCCTGAGAATAGTGTCGAGTTCGGCCTGATTGCCTGCATAACTCCAGTCGATCTCAGTGCGGTTTACCTTAAAAATGATATTAGCCTTACCACTGAGATCGAAAATCTTCTCGGCAGTATCTAAGGGCGCAACATATCTGAAGGCCATATCTGTCCGTAGGGGACGGAAATCCAGATCGGCAACCGGCATCTCACCTTGACGAGCGGGACGACAATTGCAGACAGATGAAGTGTCGGCTGCCACAACGAGTTGAGACCTGTTGTATTCAGCAGGAAGGTCAGTGGTGTACGTATATTGGTAGGGTTTTCCTTTGCCTGCGACAAGCGGTTGATTGTCATTTCCGGATATGGTGCGCATCAATGCAATTCTCGCATCATGACCCGCAATGGTGACAGCCGGCATAGAGAGTGTGTCATTTTCGTTCACAAGTGAGGGTCGGAGAGTCACTATCTCACCCGACTTGATATGAAAAGCCTTGGGATTGACTACCATATTGACAGTCATAGCCTCTTCACCCCTGACAATATTCAATTGGGAGATATTGAGTCGCCCGGCATTATCAGCCATAGCTATATTACCAACGCACGCCATAGCTGCCAGCCCTATATATTTGATAAATCGAGTAGTCATAATCAGAAAATGTATTCGATGTTAAGAGCCAATTTTGTCGGTCCGAAATAGTTATGCACACGGTCGGAGTCAAGTTTGGTTCCACAAACAGTACATGGATAGACATCATATCTCGTATATATCCATCCTACTCCGATCTCGGCCTCAATGTTCCAATGTTTAGCTACCGGCCATGCGTAACCGTATGCTATACCGGCGCCGGCACCCCATCCCTCATATCGTTTATCCTTAAGGTTGGAAAACTTCGACCCGAGAAAGTCAAATGCCCAGTCGATATTACCGACATTATATTGACCGCCGAGAGCATGAAGTCCGAGGAAATGCCCTTGGAATTTACGACAGAACCAGTATCGGGCCTCCGGCTGTACAAGCCAGTGGCGCCATTTCTGTCCGTTGAGAGACCAGAGGTTAAGCTGTGCAGACGCGTTAAGTGTCCACTTGGGAGCGAGACCGACCTGCAGTCCGAGGTTGGGACTGAGTGTCGCATCGCTGACCAAGTTGGTCTTGAGCGAGACATTCTGTGCGCTCAGCGCGCAAAAGAATGACAACATCACAGCAGTGATGAAAGAGGACAATCTAATTTTATTCATAGATGTCATGTTTAACGAAAAAGACTTACACTTATTTTACCCCCCCCATTTTAACATTTATTAACAATTTTTAACACAAAATGGCTGGAAAGAGTTTAGCAAGATTATT
>CAMWUY010000014.1 GCA_947177615.1 uncultured Porphyromonadaceae bacterium | reverse complement strand
GTGTATGAAGCCGTAGAACGAGACTCATATCATTGCTCCGATTGCGCACTATATCAAGAGTGTAATGACAAATGGCTGCGGTCTATGTTGTGCAACCCTATTGCAGATAAGGAGCGCATACTATTCCGCTTCTCCCAATCCCTGACCGATAAAATCAATGAGAAATGACAGTAGCAGAACTAATTGAAATGGTAGGCGAGGATAAATCCTATTGGGAAAAGACTCTTGTCTATGTGAACGGACAGCCTGCCGATGATGTGTCTTTCGGCTTAATCGCAGGAACAAACCAAATGATAATTAACATTGAGCATTATGATTGAAACATTACTAATCATCATCGCCGTGCTGTTAGCAGTGCGGATAGTCCTGCAACTCAGGCAGGGCAAGAGAAAGTACTACACCACAAGAGCCGTCAAACGAGTTGTCGTAGACGGAAACTCCATAGAAGATTTGCGAGATAAACTCTGCGAAAAGTGGTGGTGGAGCGACTACGAAATTGTGTCAGTGATAGAGGATAGAGGCATATTCTATGCTTTTCTCCAATCAAAGGAAATAATGAATTTTTAGAGGACTGATATGGCTTATTTAGCAGTTGATAAAGACGGAGAGGAGTATATCTACCAAACCAAACCCGTAAGAAATGTTGAAGATTGGGAGGATGGATTTATGGCTATCTTACTCCCTCACGGCTCAATCGCCAAACTCATAGGGCGAGAACTGACGTGGTGTGATGAACCCGTTAAAATAGAATGATATGACAGACGAAGAGATTAGGAAACTCGCGACCCAATACGCGGACGGGTTATTCAAGGATGACGATATGTCGGATTCCGAGAACATTGACGAAAAGCACGATGTATGGGAGATTTGCAATTCGTTCGGCAACTTCCTTTTGGAGAATTACTGCATCGTTCCAAAAGATAAAGCGCGTGAGTTGGCAAAGCTGACGCTTAATCATGGAGATAGTGACGATTTTGGTTTGATAGACGAATTGGTGGATTGGGTGTGCGATAACTTCGAGGATGAATACAGAGAGGAGGTTGAAAAATGAAAGAGCATTACTGCACGTATGAGCAAAGTCAGGCGTTGAAGCGGCTGGGGTTTATAGAAGAAGTTGATCACATTTATCTCAGGGCTAAAAAAGACGAGTCTTTTGAATTTGCCGACTGGAAAGTTGATGATGCCAACTATAACAAGCGCACCAGACCTCAATTAGCCATTTCTGCTCCTCGCTTAGACCAAGCGGCGGCGTGGATATGGGATAAATATAAGTTGTGGATAGAAGTAACAATTAAGGCTAAGAATGATTTAACTCTTTGCATAGTGGATGAATATGGAGAAGTTAAATTTATTGGCGATGGCAAAGACTCAATTCCAAACACTTATATTGCAGGTATTGACAAGGCTCTTGAACTTTTAGGAAAGGAGGTGAAGGAATGAAGGCAAAAGAGGAAGTAACCTTAGAGGGATGGGTATGCAGAGACGGAACTATGGTATCAAGAAATCCTATTCTTTATCTTTACTTAAAGGGTGCGCCATTCCCTGATTACGAACCCGAAAGATTAGATTGCGTGCCAATGTGGAGAGGTGCAAATGGTTTGCACCTGCCATCCGAGATGTTCCCCAAAGTCACATGGGATTCAGAACCAAAACGCGTAAAATTAACTTTAACACCGATGGAATGAAAACACTTATATTGACAATCCTATCCGCATTATTCCTTTGCAGTTGCGGACGTAGCGATGACCAACATAGGTTATATATGGAGCGAGAATCCCGATGTATAGGAGAATCCGGCCAATGGAAGATTTACAAAGTCAATGATACCGTTGTTGTTTGTCTGCCATATCTCAACGCGGATAATGACCTAAATCCCGTAGTGTTGAACCTTAAAGACATAAAGGAACAATGAACAAACTTAAAGCCAAACTAAAGGCGATTTGGATGATACTCAAAGCCGACGGATTCGATGTGGCGGTGACGCGGCCGACTAAGAAAGGATTCCGACTTGACACCATATCCGCATTAGGCAAAGATACAAGAGCGTCGGGCATCCATTGGCGGATAGCCGAGTGCTTCAACGATGAATGTCGGACTATTCAACTAAAGAATAAGGAGGAGAAAGAAGAATGACACAACAAATAGCAACCGACCCCTCCCAATCGGCAAGACTGATTGCCTGCGGAGTTGACCCGAGTACGGCGGATATGGGTAGAATCCTCGGTGGGTGTGACAATCCCGGATGTTTTCAAGAGATATGTAATATCAATGAGTACGAATATTGGAGCGGCCACATGGCGCGAGGACTTTGTGCGGGGCCGGATGGGAAACCGCTCGAAATACAGCCACCCTTACCATACAGAATAGAATACGCGTGGTCGTTGGGTAGGATTTTGGCTTTGCTTCCGAAAGACTTGATGTGGCAAGGTCTATATTATCGGCTTGTGATGGGTCCAAATGAGAACAGATGGGAGATTGAATACAACGACCTTTCCGTGATGAATAACCTGCATAGGGTTAAGGCTGAGAGTATAATTGAAGCCGTTGTACGGATGATTGAATGGCTCACCCAAAACGAATATAAACTTAACGAGATAAAGAAATGAAGGTATCAATCTTCCAAAGGTATAATCTCATAAAGATCCATTACCTTATAGGCGGCAGGTTTCCCTCCGATGGTTTGGATGACAACGTCTACAAGATATGCTTGCTTGGTTGGATTCTCGTCATTATTGAGAATTTGGCATTTAAGTTCATCTGTTTCAAAGACAACTGGAAGAGGTTTATTGGAAAGCGTGTCAATTATAGCCTTATTCCCGGCATTGGTATTCATGTTGCCTCTCATCTGGAATATAGTCATGAGTTGCTTTTCATGAATCGTTTCAACCGGAGTCTCTTTCTCTTTACGATCTATTGATTTTGTGATTTGATTCTGAGCAGAGTTACTAGAAGCAAAATTAAAAGTACAGCTACAATTATTAAGGATGATGTTTGGATGCTCTTTATTTACGGGACCAAATGTAGTTTCACCTTTTGGATCGTTGGCAGTAATGGCAAAGACGTCGCGCAGAGCTTTAAGTTCCGAAATGGAGAGCTTTGTTTCCTTATCCCCATCAATTGCTCCTGTCACCCATTCTTTGAGGTTTTTGGCAAACTCATAAATAGAATTGAAATTCTCAACAAAAGGCAATGCACAAGCCATAATGCTCTCTACCATGTAGAACTCAATCGAACCATGCTGGATCTTTTCGATGTAAAGATTTGCTTTTCTTCCCTGGGTGGAGTCAGCATGTTCCTTTACAAAGCTTTCAAACAACACAGAGAGGGCATTCATGGTAGATACAAAATCCGCCATTTCAATAGGTTTGCTATGAGTTATCTTAAAAAGCAGGGCAGTGTCTTTTGATTGAATTTCCATATTTGAAGATATTTTTACAAAAGTAACAAATAAAAAAGAAATATCAATATGATAACAAAAAGATTCAACGGTAAAGCCCTTTACCAGCCTTCCGGCAAAGCTGCAGAGTATTCGGCATGGGCGTGCAACTTCTACACCGGATGCAGTAACGACTGCGAGTATTGCTATTGCAAGAGGGGAGTGCTGAGCCACAAGTGATTCATACAAGTTTGCCGATTGGAAAGTTGAAGAGGCTGACTACAACAGAAGACGGCGTCCACAACTCTTTATCTCTGCACCTCGGGTAGATCAGGTACACAACTGGCTTATATCTAAAGGCTACTTCATAGCGGTGGAGTGGTATGCGGAAGACTTATGGCGATACGGTATTTACAAAAAAGCGCGCCCGGCTTTCTTTAACAATACAATGAAACCGTCATATAAGGAAATAATGTTGTCTGCAATTACAGAAGCTCTCAAATTGGTAGAACGTGATGAATTGGTATAGATTTATGCGGAGGTACAGCCTCATACTCGCTTTATGCTGTGCAGTGATGACAGTTGCAGATGTCTTGGAAAAGGATATTCGCGGCGCAATCTTTTATCTTGCACTGACATTCCTAAATCATGTAGCTTATAACACTTACTCAAACAAACTAAAGAAATTAGAAGATGAGAAAAATAATCGCCAAAATCCTTCGTAAGTGGGCGGATAAACTATCTCCCGTTGTCGAGACAATCCCTGAGATACCTACACCTTACATTCACAATTCAGGTCTTCCCAAAATTGTGAAAAGACAGTACAAGTATTCAAAAGGTACAACAATGATGAATTTTGATTGCATAAGGCATGACATCGCGAATAAAATGGCAGATGCATTATTACAGCATGGAGCCATCCATTTCTCCGTCCATGAGGGTGCCGGTCCGTTCAATACCATCGAAGGAACAATGTTCGTATATCCGTTAGAAGAAAAGCAACCATGATACGCAAAGTTTGGTATGAGGCCATAGACCCATATTATTCAGATGAGGTGCAAACATTCATAGGTTTCACATTGGAGGAGCTTGACGACTTGGAATATGAGCATAATAAATGGCTCGGTCGGAATTACTCAGCAGGTATTATGTGCATTTACAAAACGCACACTATCTACGAAAGCGATTGTGATGATGTTGAAAAAGAAATTCATGCCGAAAACTACCGGCGGTATCTTGAAAAGAAAAAGTCCTCTCGTGATGAGAGTGCTCCACAATGAGTTTTACAACCACATATCAGCGTGGGTTTATCGAGAGGATAAGCCTACGCTATTCTTATATGTAACATCCTGAAAAATTTGCAGATACGATGATTTTTTCTCCCTGAAAATTTGCGTATGTGATTACTTTTTTGTAATTTTGTATATGCAAATAAGATGTTTTAATCAAAACCGAGAAACATGGAAGACAATAAGAAAGAATCAATTGGAGTTAAGCTCGTAAAGGAAGTAATGAACTCAATCGAGGCCCGCGTGATACCGGGAGAGTATGAACTCCGAGCTGAAGTAAAGGATATCATCAATTCTGTAAAAGTTCTATCGTTCAGAAGTTTTATTGGTAAGACGTGGAAGTACGTCTATAAGATGTTTGGCAAGGAGAAAGAAATCTTTGCCAACGATGTAGTCCTCCGTAAAGTATCAGTTTACGGCAAAGACTACGAAACTGTGGAATACTCTGACGGACGTATAATGACGCTCCCCAATCGTAAGAAGTATGCTAAGTGGAGCGACTTCCTCCGCGAAGAGATCGACCGACTTGCGGTAAGACATCAAGTCATACCTCTTGGGATTACAAGGAAAGGCGTAATTGCCGGTCAAGTCCAGTTAGAAAACTAATTTATCGCACAGCAATATAGGCCCTGCTTCGGCGGGGCCTGATGCTTCACACCCATACAAGAAGTAAAATTCACCCAATATATTAACTAAAATAATCATCTATATGGAAAAGAAGATTATCAAAGCGATGTACTCCAACATCGTAAGCAAGGATGCTACCCGTCCTACGTTGATGGGCGTATTCTTCGACCAGGAGTGTTGTGTCGCCACAGACACGCACCTCCTTGTAGTGTACCACCACGCAATGCCCCAGCATGCCGGAAAGATTCTCAATGCCGCGGGCGAAGTAATCCCTGGGAATTTCCCGAACTATAAGCGGGTGTTTCCCAAGAAGGAGAACTACAAGCAGATCCGTCCTCGTATCGACCTGTCCCAACTTCAGAAAGCCTGCGCGTGGTTCACACGTCAGCCCGGTTTCTGTGAGAACGACATTGTAGTAATCCGAGGCAAAGGACTGTTCATTAAAAATCTCGCCACTCTACTCGGAGTTTTCGCTCTCACTCCTGAAATCAAGACAGCAGAAATGCTCCAGACTCCCGAAGGAAATCCGGCGGTGTTTAACTCTAAAAGCATATCTGCGTTGCTAATGCCGGCGAGCGTCGACGAAACGAAGATTGACGCGCCTCGGTCCGAAGATTGTCCGGTCTGCCTCTCTCTCGAAAACCTCATCAACCAATTCGTATTCGAGGGTTGGAAACCCAAACCCGTTGACGACCCTATGGGTTGGCTCTAATCACAAGTATCACTCAAATTAAATATCAATAGAAATGCAAGTAAGAAACATTCCCTTGTCGGAGATTGTACCCAGTGAACTCAATCCCCGAAAGACATTCAATCAGGAAGAACTCGAAGAACTCGCACAGAGTATCAAAGAGAATGGACTAATTCAGCCCATTACTGTCCGCAAAGCCGGCAACAAGAAAGATGCCAAGTATGAAATCGTGTGTGGCGAGCGCCGCTTCCGGGCCTGCTCCATCATCGGAGCCAAGGACATTCAGGCTGTCGTCAAGGAACTCAACGACAAGCAGGCTTTCGCTTGTATGATCATCGAGAATCTGCAACGCCAAAACATCGACCCGATGGAAGAAGCCGCCGCCCTACATCGCCTCTACACCGAAGGCTCGATGTCCGTTGCAGAAATGGCGAAAATGCTCGGCAAGAGCAATAGTTTCGTATCCGGCCGAATCCAGCTTCACAACACTATCGAGCCATTCGTTCAACTCATGCGCGACGGCATTCTCGTTCTCACACACCTGCTCGATATCTGTAAACTGCCGGTTGAACAGCAACAGACCCTCTACGACTCATGCTTCACCGAAGCAAGTCGCGCCCGCTGGACCTACAAGTTCCCCAATATGCCCCAGCTCCATGAAATGATTGACGAGCACGTCATGAATCATCTCTCAACCGCGCGCTTCAGTCTGACCGATGAAACCCTCGCCGGTGCGTGTGCCTGTGAGAAATGTCCTCTCAACACAGCCAACAACCCCGAAAATGCCCGTGATGTCAAGACCCCTCGCTGTATGAAGCGCGAGTGCTTCCTCGCCAAGACTCGTGAGTCAATCTTCCGTGAGGCCAAAGAAGCCGCAAAGGAAAATGTCAAACTCGTATTCTCCGGCGACTATGCCGAGAACGAATCAATCATCCAGGCTGCTGAAGAATATGGACTCACTGTGTCCGGGCTCGGCAATCGTCAGTACGTTCCTGAACCCGTCGCTCCCGACCCTGCGATGTATAAGGACGAAGAAACCTACGCCACCCGCAAGGCCAACTTCGACAAAATCCGTGCGGTCTTCGATGACAACATCAAGGACGGCACTCTCTCGCCGGTCTACGAAATCTGCTACAGTGGAATTCTCAGCGGCGAAAAGAAGTATGTCTACTATGCTCCCGACAATGCCGAAGAACCATTCGCCGGCAACAAACTCGCGGATAACAACCGACGTATCTCTGAACTCAAAGTTAAGCTCCGTGAAGCCAACGACCACCGTAATGAAGACTTTGTTGAGCGCCAGCGTGCATTTATGGAGTCCTCTGAATACTCGGCTCTCAACACGGACCTTTCCCCCAATGAAATCCTCGTCTTCCGTGCCCTCATCCTTAAGCGACTCCCCGTTGCGTTCAAGGAATCCATCGGCTGTGATGAAGCAAACTGCGGCGACTTCCGTTCTGCCGGCAAGGCCGTCGACAAAAATTTCAACGCTATCGCCCGTGAATTCATCCGCGCGACACTCTCCGAAAAAAGTGTTGGCTTCTCGCCGGAGTTGGCAGATATGCTCAACACCATCATGGAAGATCGGTATGCCCCCAACGTGGAAGAAATTACCCGTCAGCTCGACGCTCGTTACAGCCAGTCAAAAGCCAGCATTAAGGCCAAGATTGACGAGCTCCGCGAAGAAAACGAAAAGGAAATCCAAGCTCAGGCGTCAGTCACTCCACCGGTTCCTACTCCCGATGAGCCCGACACAAACGCACCTCAGACCGACGAACAGCCTGATCCGGCCAACGAAGGCGCGTCTGACTCACCCGATGCCGTAGGCAATCCCGAAGCAGAGGCGCCGGCTACCGAAGAAGCTCCTGAAGAAAAGGAGCAGGAAAAATCCGAAGAATAATATCACGGGCGCGGGAGCAGTGAGAATGTTCTCGCGCCCTTTAATATTTCATTTATGAAATTAGAACTTATTCCACTTTCAAAGTGGCACCACAATGAAGCGTACCAGATTGCCTTGTCCGGTCCCATGTCGCCAATGTCAGCCGCCAAAGATTTTATCTCCAATGTCTTCGAAGGTAATGACAAGATTGTTCTTACCGGTCTATTCCGTATTCGCGCAGTCGGTGAAACAACCTTTACAACCTGGGAGCACGCTGACATCGACCCGGTTCAAATCGATGTCATAGTTTGCGTCCTAAACTTCCGGCACCTCGCAGTATTCGGCGAGATAGGAAGCCGATATATGCCTATTGCCCTCGTTCTCGACGGCGAGGCACAGTTCAGCGAGCTCTATACAAACTACCAGTGGATATCGGCTCCGACAATAGAGGAGATAGCTCAGGTTCTCGGCACCATCGACTTCGCCAAACTCCAAAATGAGTTCAAGGAATATCAGTGGGCGGTCAAGGAAGAACAGGCCAACGACTGGTATTTGGAACATACCATGCAGGAGCACCTCAAAATTATGGACGCAAAAACTCCCCTCGAAGCTGATACCAGATGGGATAAAATGACTCCGAAGGGTAAATATGAATATTTCAAGATATGGACCAAAAAGAAGTAATCATTCTCCAATCGGGAGACCCCTGGCTCACTAACGATAGTCTAAGAATAGTCGGTATCTTCGATAGCGAGGACTCATTTGAAAAATTCGCCACGCAAATGCGTGATAAGGGTATCATTTCGGAATGGGGCTATAAGATGCTAACCGGCTATTATGGCAACGGGCGCCAGTGTGATATTCAAGGGGGCCAGCTATTAGTCACAAAAGAGCCTCTCAATCCGATGCTCGAAGATGTAAACTTATAGTTCTTAAGGGGCAGGCAGAACATTCTGTTTGTCCCTTTATTGTATTATCATATTGATTATATTGATGAAAAATATTGCAGATTTGATTAAAATAATCGCTCTGAAATTTGCGTATATGATTATTTTTGACTACTTTTGTATATGCAAATAAGATGTTTAATCAAAACCGAAAAACAATGAAAGAATTAGAAATCAGTCTTAGATATGCTTCGCAAGCTGCGATGATAATGGATGACATTATAAGACTTTTCAGTTACGACAATATTGAAATAAGAAAGACGTCTACAAACACTTACCTATTTGTAGAGGAAGAAGATGATGAGGTAATTGAACCGTCCATCAGGGAGGCGCTAAGTATCGGGGGTATTCCGGAAGAAGAATACGAAATAAATTCACACAACTAATCCTCAATATCGTAAAGAAGGAATCCATGAGTACTATCAAATCAAATGTATTTCGTTTAGCACATCAAATTGTAAAACGAAACGGAATTACTCTTTCGGAAGCTGTAAAAAAAGCTTGGCAGGTGGTAAAATTACAAGCTCGCCTCCAGTCAGGAAAGGTATCGTTTACCTTCAAAATGTTGAATGGGAAGATATGCACAGCATATGGCACGCTTTGTAATATTAATTATACACCCAAAACTACAATGCAGAAAGAACGTCCAATAGATCAGATAGGATACTGGGATGTTTTCTTGAACGGGTTCCGCTCATTTGTAGCAGGAAATCTAATTTCAATTAATAACTAATCAAGGCAGTACCTATTATGGAAGCCAAGAAAGAAATAGGATTACTCCAAGCCCTCAAAGAAAATACCTACTTCGTACAATTATTCAAGCCGGAAACAATCGACGCAATGTGCGAGAATATCCGCAAGGACTTTCCGATAGATTGCGGAGTGGATATGTTTGAGAACTCTACAAGCCTGCTAAAAGCCAAGCAGGATATCAAGACTCTTAAAGGTCAACTCGAAGAGAGAGAGAATGAAATCGAATACCTTAATGAGCAGAAACAAAAGTCGGCAGATTATCTTATCCGCCACCTATTCGAGAACTCCAATCCCTCCACAGATCAGGAAATAGAATCATATCTCATCGACCATATAGGTCAGAAGGAAATCATCAAACGGAAAATCAAAATGGGAATCAATCTCTCGGCTGCAGACCAAGAGTGGCTCCTTAACAATCTCTGATATGAATACCACTCCAATATCCTTTACTGAACTGCGTGGGATAGACACCAGCAATACCGCCGTAATGCTGGCACTCTACGTTTCTGAGGACCAAGATTGGGATGAAGCCAATCACTACTTCCAAGTCGATACTGAATTTGCTCCCGGTAAAAACTTAATTGGATGCCGACGAATAATGGGAAATCTTCTCGGAGATAAAGGTCGGTGGGACTACTTACTTGAATTCGACCACCCGGAAATACCGTTTAATCCCATTGCCCGGCTCAAATTCTCAGACATCAAGTGGACCGACGACTTCATTGATAACTACGCTAAAGACTACGAAGATGATTGAACAAGATTACACTCGTGAAGAACTCAAGAAAGCTATGCTGAATGAAGCCTGTCCGCAAATGGAGGCTTACTACAGCGACCTCTACGAAGATTTCATTCAGTTAGACAAAATGAAAGTGGGCCAGACAGCCCAATGGTTCTACCGATTGCACGGCACATCTTTCCGCGTAGAAGATCCTGAAAGCTTCACGCGAGATTTGGACTTTTGGAAGAAAGAAGTATTCCAAGCGTTCACCATTTTACGCACAGGGCGTAATAAATACTCTGTAAAGGAAATAATACTTAAATCATAATCAATATGGCAAGCAAATATTACAACCCAAAGACCGGTAAGGTCAACTATAAGGCTATCGAAAAAGCCGTAGGATACATCCTCTCCGATTCGGAGAGAGAGTATGCTCAATTCTTCTACGAAGAGGGAAGCTGTTATGGTAAAGACACTAACGGATTGCCGGACTTCGGGTCCGAAACTCACTCGGATTTTGAAGCAATGCTCTTAGGTTGCGAATAAAATGAAGCCGACAAGTATCATTGAATACCGGGGAAAAGAGTACCCGATGTTCTCACTCCAGGTATCAATCGATGGAGAAACACTTGACGCCGATGTCAGTGTAAAGTCATTGGACGAGGCGCTTTGTCCTAATGGCAATTTCGCTGACGAATTAGCAGTGGAAATTGACAATACCATATTCTTCTTCATCCCTGACGATATGGTAGATAAATCCGAAGACGAAATAATCAAATTTATAGAAGAAAATCTATGACAGCAAATGACGCAATGCTCAAAGTCGCGAAATGTATGGCTGATAAATATGGCTATGTCGCCGTCGAGCAAGAAAAAGAGATTGACGCATCAAAAGACAATTTCTGGGGCAACCAGGCAATAGGATTGGATGCGGCTAAGAAAAACGAGAAAGTAATCGTAAAAGCATGCCGATATGAAATGCCAGTCCCCGAATCTGGTCGAGATGAAGACAAGCGCCCTCCTCATATCCGAATTGATATGTTCTGGGGTAATCCTCGACTAAGCATGTATCTTCCTGATGGATCGTTCGCTTGTGTCTCATACAAGGACAATAAAATGTCTGAGGCTCAGGCTTTCAAGCCTGATGGTTTGACACTCGCAAATGAGTTAAAATCTCTCATCGATGAAGAAATCAAAAACGGGTAAGTATGACTACGGAAGAAAGTTTTGCCACATTAAAGGCAATAAGTGAAGAAAAGAATCCATACGAGTTTACTCCCGACGAATGGCGCACACTAAATGATGAGCAGAAAGAGGACAGATACGCCCTGATACATCAATGGGAAAAAGAGCAGGAGGCCCGATGGTTAGAAGCTGTTCATAATATCGTGCCGAAAGTCGGACTGGGTTGTACCATCATTTACTATAGCGACAAGAGAGCAGCCACAGTAACTCGCATAATATCCCCCTCGAAGATTGAAGTTACCCACAATGCTGTGCGATGTCTCAATTACTACGCAGGAGAGTACGAAATTTTACCAGAACTTCAGGAGCGTACATCGATATTCACTAAACGCAGTAATGGCAAGTGGATAATGGAAGGCAATAAGTCAAAAGACGGTGTCCGGCTTATGCTTCACTACCAGCATCATTATATCGATCCCAGTTTATAACTATGAAAAAGCTCGTTATTTACCTCATAGAAGACGCGTCGGTGGAGTCTTATGTAAACGACAATGATATCGAAGGCTTCCGCGAATATGTGGAAGAAGGCGGAGTGTCAGCAGAGAAAGTTGAGTTTGATTCAGAAGAAGAGCAAACCGGTTTCCTGTCCGGATATTTCCATGGTTGCGATGAACGAGCCCCAGCAGGGAAAGTAGCTCTCATTGAAAATATTGAATACTATCTTCCATTTATCGAAACTCTCAAAGAATCATGCGTCATCTAAGTAAACTTGCAGTGATTGTCTGTCTGACAATACTCTTAGGGTGTTCCACCACCAAACCGAGAGAAACACCCTCCATAGCTCCACCAACTTCACGAACCTCATACCGGCTTCCGGCACGCCATAAAGAAATTCATGAGCAACTGCTCAGGAGCCAGCAGAAACTCTACCCAGTAAGTTTAGAAGTGGATTCAGTAAGATAAATAGTAAACGAATGGATTTACAAGACTATACCACGGAGGAACTCACAGCCGAGTTACAACGCAGGCAAAAGGAGGCCCGAAAAAGAGCCGCAGAAGAAAGACGAAAACGTGGCACTCAATATGCCTATGTCCGAGCAAAAATCACTCGAATATCAGGAACAGCCTTCAAGAATAGAAGGTATGAGGCAAAGATTGTTGAAGAAGATTTAGCTAAACTTGACAGGGCATCACTCTATCATCATAGGAATGGCGCTGAGTACCCTTTGTTAAAGGCGAATTTCAACTCAGATACCGCACCTCGTATTGGTGATATTGTATTGCTTCGCTCTCGCAAGACAAACCGTTACCCGGAAGGATTTGGTCTGTTTTGTACTCCCTATATCAGTGAAATTTATAAAAGAAAAAATAACTAAAGAACTGCTACAATTATGGACGGAAGATCTGCAACACTTAATGAACCCTATTTGGGGTATAGCAATATAGTTCTCGTACAGTACTGGCCCACCATGTATAAGTGGGAAGTCGAGATATGCGGCTCCAGCAAACATATCTGGGTATACGAAGATGAATTTACATTAGACTGAATACAACATGACAAAAGAACAACAAGACATCGCATGGGCTGGGCTGCCGAAAGACGCGAGAAATCAGATAATATCATCCTATTTTTGTAAAAGAGATTCCGATACAGAATACAACAAAGGATATGTGGATGCTATATTACATATCTACGGCATTCATAATCTCACTTCAGACACCGAGCCGGAGGAAATGCTGATGATTCCCCGATATAAAGTAGTTGTTCGCTATGAAGATGATAAGGATGTAGCGAAAATAACACGAAATGAGGACACAAGACTTTTATGTGAAGCAAGAATGAATCTGCTTGCAAACCTTTTCGGAGACAAGTGCCTGCCAGACAAAGAACTTGAACACAGACTTGAACAACCAATCCAAGCATCCGTACAAGTCGAGCCGAAGTATAAATTCTCGTTAGGCCAGAAAGTGGTATTGCATTTTTATGGTGGAGAAATAGGAACAATATCTGAAAGGTTTCCTCCGGAAGGCGGAATAGTATGGAATTGTTATAAGGTGAAAGAATTACCATATCATCTTTGGAGGGAAAACGAACTCGACCCATTATAACAATCCAATACTGAATTATAATGACAAGTAGCCAAAGTCGTAAAAGAAACGCTCGAAAAATTCCACAAAAATAACCCAACAAATTCAGACTGTGTGAATATGGAAAAACTTATTGTAACTATCATAGTTAGTGGACCAAAAGCCACTTTTTTCGCCAATGATATAGAAGTAGCAACTGTATGGCGAGATAAACATTATTGGTACTACAAAGTATTCCCGACCAAGAATGGCGATTGGACCGACCGAAGTCAGGAAAGTGCAATAGATGATGTGAAAAATATCATAATAAGGGCATTAAATCGCTGGGGTATTACTGCAGAATTCAAAATGGTTAAATTCCAAGTTGGTGATGTAGTAATCGCCAAGACATGGATAGGAGAACAATTTCCACAAAAAATCATAAAAATCGAAGACGGAGTAGCCAGCTTTGAAATAGGAACTCCTGCACCGATTGTTGATCTAATTCATTACAAATCAGCAAACTTGTAAAATGAGATAATATGAAAGCAAAACTAAGAGGTACTACCGGCGCGCCCTTCGATGTAGAGGAAATTCCAGTGCCCGAAGATGGTATTCCTTTCGCGCGTTATTTTGCCGATAACGAAGGTAACATCTTCACCGATGGGGTTCTTGAATTTGTTAGCGATACCCCGGCTCCAAATGTAAAAGAGATTGAAGGATGGGTAACTGTAGATGAATTTTCTTGCGGAGCAGCTTATCTACACACCCAATATCCTCGATGCGTTGACAAGTCAATTGCAGACACTGGCGATTATGAAGCTGTGTGGGAGAGTGATGGAATTGCATATGAATTAGATCAGAAGTTATTTCCAGAATTAACAGAAGAGAGCGAGCCGCTCAAAATACGAATCACGATAACACCTATAGATTGAGATGGCATTCTTAGCAGTAGACGAAAACGGGGAAGAATGGATTTATTCAAGTAAACCATTTCGAACCGATAGAGGAACGTGGCTTATACATTCCGGAGGTCATAGTTTTTTGCTTCCGGTTGGCACTATCGCCAAACTAATAAGAGGAGGTCTGACTTGGGAGGACGACCCCGTAGAACTAAAAGATGAAAAATAACAATTATGGAACCCAACTATGTTTTCATCCTTGACTTCACGCAGGGAATACTGAATATTATTCATTTAACACCCGAAGAACTGGCACGCTCACAATCCGAAGAATACGAAGGAGATTTTGAGAGTTTTCTTTCAACTTTGGAAGAAAAATATGGCTTCCGACTCTCAAATTGCCAGTGGATGTGCAGTGAAACTCTTTCCGTCTATCGGTACGAAAATGGAGAAGAAGCCACTTCATCACTCGCCAAATACCTTACCTCTATGATTACCAAGAGCGAGAGCGATAAAGAAGCGTGGAAAATAAAAGCCGCAAAGAGTTTTCAACGAGGGGAAGATGAAATTGCCAACATACAAAGAGAACGAAAGGCAGTTGCACACGGCAAGGTTATTGCGTTCCAGCATATTCTCTCTAAACTTGAATATCCCAATATGTACGACAAGAAATAAGCGTATGAAAGAAACAACTACGACAATCGTAACAACTGAGGTTACACGTCGGGCACCACGTAAAAAGACTATAGCCGGAACTGAACATATTGTGTCAGACGGCCGGGTCTATATTGCAGAACACCATATGCCCGGTCATTGGCCCGGAGAGGGCAACGGAATAGTGCGTGTCGATACAAGAACCGCATCTAAATCCCTCCGAAAAGGTCTTACAAACAGCCTCGGTCAGGGAGAGGTGCCCGGAGAAGTAAATTTAGCCACGTCACTATTCCACTTGTCAGCAATCAGAAACGGTCTGTGCTCCATTGCGAAAGATACAGACCCGACACATCTTGATAAAGACGACCGGGAAAGACTTCAGATAATAGCAGTCCAACTCAATGAATTCATTCCGATCATACGCGACATAATGACGCGAAGGCTGACTCAGTTTGCTCAATTCAAGTACCCGGCGTTATGATAAGCGTTGTTCGATAAAATAATCATAAAACACTCGGAATAAGCACCAAAATAGCTCAAATTAACCAAAAGAGGTGTAAATAAAATTTCACTACCTCAAAATTTAGGCTCGGCAATCACTGTCGGGCCTTTTTTATTGCAAATTTCCGTAGAACGTCAACCCGAAGAACCTATATCAAGCGTCGAAGCGACTACAAGAGCATAGATTGAAATAGGATAACAGACTATTGCCATAAGTAGAAATATTCAACATATCAGCACATTACAATCATCAAGGCACTGCATCCATAACTGCACTTTGATTAGCCCACATCATAATAATTGCCCCAGATTCCTGCCGTAACTTTGACATTGAATTAAACTGTTAAAACAAATCCCGCAATGGCAAAACTCAAAATTTTCAGCGACATAGTGAACGAGGAGCAGAAACTCCAGATAGCTGCCGAAAGAAAGGGCCAGCCTACCGGAGTATGCTACCAAGACGTTCAGGCGTTCATCGACGCTATGCCTGAAGATGACAATAATATCGAGGTTAGAATCCATTGCTGTGGTGGAGATTGCTGTGAGGGATGGGCCATTTACGATGCTCTCCGTCGGTCAGGAAAAACCATTACGGCAATTATCGAGGGTGAATGTTCCTCGATTGCCTCTGTCATTCTTCTGGCCGCTCCAAGCGATAGACGATACGGAACCAAGAATATGCGTATGTGTATTCACAATCCTTCCTACGACTATCCCAACACCGACTTCCCTAAGCGCTACACTCCCGATAAACTTGATGCCCTTATCGCAGATTTAGAGATTCAGACTAAGGCTCTCCGCGAAGAGCAAGACCGCATCCTCGACCTGTATGTCGAGCGAACCGGCTCTAATCGTAAAGCTCTGCAGTCTTTGATGGATAAAGACACCTACATCGATGCATCACGCGCTCAGGAACTCGGATTCATTTCTCATATACTCGTACCCACGACCGCTCACAGATCCAGGAACCAAAATACGAAAACAAAAAATAACAAAGACAAAATGGCAAAACCCAATTCCAAGACAGAAACGAAGCCGTCAGCTTTCGCCGGCTTCCTCGCAAAGATCGGCATTGCCCGCCCCAAGGCTCAGGTAATAACCGCTGCTGACGGGAGCGAATTCACTGTGGAACGTGAAGATGGCGACCCGCAGGTTGGTGATGTGGCATATCCCAGCGCCAACTATGTGCTCGACGATGGCACTACCGTTGTCATTGACGGTGATGTTATCACAGATATCATCGCTCCTGAGTCAGAATCTGCTCCCCAGCCCGAAGAAACGCCGGCCGACCCCCTCGCTTCGCTCAATGACCCCGATGAAGTCCGCGCACTCATCGCAGAGCTTCAGGGACGCCTTCAGGAACTCGACCCTGATGCTTCCCCGGAGGAAAACGTACCTCAGGTTGAGGAACTCCAGCAGACCATCTCCGAACTCCGCCAGACAATCGAAGAGCAGACAACCGAACTCGAAGCAGCGCGTCCCATGATCGATAAGGTCAACAAGGCCGGCGGTATGCCCTGGCTCGACGCTGCCCTCAACATGCGCTCCACTTTCACTCCTCAGAACCGTCGTTTCGTTTCACACGGTGCCCCCGCCGGCAAAGGTCAGGAAGCCACTGAGTCCAAAACCCAGAAGGCCATCCGCGAACGCCGCGAAGCTGCTGCCGCCAAACGCGAAAAACGCAATTCATAACCCGTAACTAATAATTAATTCAACATGATAAACTGGAATCAATTTACCGTAGACAACGGAGCAATCACAGACCTGCGTGAGCTGCTCTTCCTCACGGTGTTCGACGATCCCGATATCGACCTCACCATCACTAACGAAACCGGTGTCTATAACGGCAAAAAGCTCGGTTATATCAATGACATGGGCGACGTTGGTACCGAAGGAGGTGGATGCGATCCCACGTATACCAGCGTAAACATCACTGGCATCCAGAAAGAGTGGGAACTCGGCGGTTGGGAAATCCCCAAAGAGCTTTGCTACGAGGACCTCGAGAACACCATTGCCGAGTCTTCCATGAACACCGGCACAGAACGCGCCAACCTTCAGGACACGCCTTACTGGGATGTCGTTCTTATGCCTCTGCTTGAACGAGCCATTAAGGAAATGTTCTGGCGCCTTGTATGGTTCGGTGACAAGGGTGCCAAGAACATTGCTGACGGCGGTATCCTCAAGGCCGGTATCAATACCAAGCTGTTCACCGTATGCGATGGTTTGTGGAAGCGTCTTCAGACAATCATTGCCGCCAATTCAAAGCAGCAGACAATCATCACTGCAAACTCGGCTACCGAAAAGATCAACTCAACCGACACCGTCACATACAACATGCAGAAGCAGGCTGTACGCGAAAGCGGTTACGCTATCAAGTTGTTCGACACCCTTCTTTCCGATGCAGACTCTCGCATTTTCGATGACCCGTCTTCGGCAATCTTCTGTACCAATTCACTCTTCAAGGCTCTCCGTGCCGATATCGTAGAACGCTATGGTCGTACCACCATGCCGTTTGAAAACGTCGGTACCGGTATCACCCTTTCGGAGTATGACGGTCGTAAGATTATCGCTCTCGACATCTGGGACCGCATGATCGGCAAGTACGAGGACAATAGCGTAGCCCTCAACTGTCCCCACCGTGCTATCGTCTGCTCGCCGAAGAACCTTTTCGTTGGTACTAACGACAAGGACAAGATCGCAAACCTCAGTATCTCATTCAACGATAAAGACCGCAAGAACTACATCTACGCCGCTTCCAAGATCGGTACGCTGATTGGCGAAGATGCACTCGTTCAGGTTGCTATCTAAAAATTCGCGAAGTTATGGCTACAGAAAGTTGTGATTATAGGTTAGCCGCTGATTTAGCGGCTAACTGCGATGTAAAACCGGTCAAAGGCATCAAGTCTCATGGCTACATTATGAACTACGACGACATTGACTTTGGTGCTACCGCGCGTAGCACTCAGAACCCCAATATCGTTGAGAACCTCATTCTGAAGACCGGCAAGAAAGCCTACCGAATGTATGTTCCGGGCAAGAGTCCCTACACCGGCACGAAGAAATCTCTGTCAGCCGGAACATATCGCAATCGTTTCAACAAGGATGTTTCCATTGTCATTCTCGACAATGGCCCTGACGTGTCGCACAATATCATCGATCAGCTCGCAAACGGTACTTTTGTCATCGTTCTGGAAAACAAGTTTGCCGGCAAAGATGGCAAGAATACCTTCGAAATCTACGGGCTCGAGTCCGGCCTCAGCGCCACAGCACTCGACGATGACAAGTATTCAGACGACACTGAAGGCGGGTGGCTGGCAACTCTTCAGGAAGAGAACGCCCCGACATCCGGCATCTACCTTTTCAACGAAAGTCTCACTGGAACCCGCGCTGCTCTTGAATCTCTCGTGAGCGGATCATAATGTGCCGTATGCAAAGCTACGAAGATACTATGACGCAGTTGTCAGAAATGGAAAGCCGTTTTCAAAGCGGCTTTTCATCTTCTGACAGGTCCCTTTTGGAAGCGCTACACCGCACTCTCTTTGGCAAAGGGATTACCAACACCGGGTGTAGCGACTGCTACCGTGATGCCTACATTCTCATTGTAAAACAGTTAAAGACAAGTAAGAAAATGCCCGATAAACCCAATTACATACTCAAGGCCGGAGCTCTTATACATCCCACTGGAACCTCCAAATTTTACACCAACGCAATCCCCGACGATGTAGCTGAAGAGCACCTCAGTAAGTATCCCAACGATATTATCCGCTTCGCGCATTATCCTAATGACTGGGAAGAGCGCGTAAAAGCCTATACGTTGCGTAAGAACGAAGCCGTAACGGCTCCAAATACTTCTCCCGTCAACGACGCACATAACGTCGCCGATGAAGAGAAAATCAAAGAGCTTTCGGAGGCTCTTGACAAAGCCCGGCAAGAGGCGAAGGATGCCACTGAAAAGCGGGTAGAAGCCGAAGCTCAGGTGGCTCAACTTCAGGCTGACAAATCCAGCCTCGAAGCGGAAATCGAAGAAATCCGCAACCTCGCAAACGAAGCTCAAGTAGTCAATGACGGCGAAGAGTCCGAAGAAGTTTCTCAGCTCAAAATCGAGTTAGAGACAGCTAAGGCAGAGCTCGAAGCCGCCAAAGAAGAAATCGCAACTCTCAAAACAGACAACCGTGCGCTCAAAGCCGCCAATACCCGGCTAAAAAACAACGGAGCGAAAGAATCTGAACCCAAAGACGCTGAATAATCCCGATGAATATTACTAACGTCAAACGTTCTCCCAAGCGTCTAACAACGACGTATTGGAGTACACTCAATATTCAAGCATACGGTAAGGATAATCTATATCCTCAACGTATGCTCGACCTGATATTGAATAGCCCCACCGGGGGAGGATGTTGTGAGCGTTATCAAACATTCATTGAGGGCAACGGGCTCAATGATACGGATTTCTCCGAATATGTTGTAAACCGTTCAGGGGATACTGTCGATGATATTTTCCGGCTGATAGCTCAAGACATGGCTCTATTCCACGGCTTCGCACTCCATATCAACTATAATCTGGCGTGTGAGGTCGTGGAGTTACAGCATATTCCATTTCAGAATTGCCGACTCGAAGAAGAAACAGAAAACGGGACAGTAACTTACATTAACGTCCATCCCGATTGGACCGGCCACAAGACACGCAAAGGTCATAAATTACTCGTCGATAAAAAGCACGTCGATAAGATCTACACCTACAATCCCATAAGGGAAGTTGTGTTATCACAAATTGTCGCTTCCGGAGGAATTGACAAGTACAAGGGCCAAGTTTTGTGGTTCTCTATGGACGGTAGATATGAGTATCCCAAGCCCATTTACGATAAAGTGGTTACCAATCTCTCCACTGATGAGGGATTGGATAATGTAAAATACCGTAACACCCGAAATAATTTCCTGATGTCGGGTATGCTTATGCATAAGAAAGGTATCGGGACGGGGCTTGATGACGAAGGCGAAACCCATAATGACTCTTCCATTGATGAAGTGGACTTTGCCAAGAGCCTTGATGCTTTTCAGGGTGATGTAAATGCCTGCTCAATCATCGATGTAACCTATAATTCGGAAGAAGATAAACCCGAATTCGTACCATTTGAAGCTACCAATTTCGACAATAAGTTTGACTCAACCGAAAAGAGCGTAACCGAAAGAATCTATTCCGCATTCGGCCAGGAGCCATGGTATCTGATACGCACCGGCAAAACCGGGTGGAGCGGTACCGCAGTGCAGGAAGCCTACGAGTATTACAATTCGTATGTGGCTAAGGAGCGCCGAGCCATATCCCGTGAGTTAAAGAAGATTTTCAGCCATTGGTTCGAAGAAGCTAACAAGAGTGGCGACTTCTCAATTCAGCCGATGGTATATGTCAGCAATAAATCCAACGAGAGCAATGGAGCACATAATAACGCCCAGTGAGGTGGTAAGTCTTGGCCGTCCGATAGGAAAGGTCGATGAAAATAAACTGCTTGCCTACATTACAGAGGCAGAGCAGATGAATATTAAGCCGGCACTCGGAGATGCGCTGTTCCTTAAAATTCTCAACGAGGGAGAGGAAAACGATGTCTATAGAGTGCTCCTCAACGGTGGCACCTATACTGACGCCGGAAATAATACCCGTAGTTTCATGGGCCTCAAAGTCACTCTGTCATACTACGTCTATGCACAGAATGTAATGACAGGAGATTTCGTGAGCACTCGCTTCGGTATGAGAACCAAAGACGGAGATTATTCGCAAGGTATATCCAGCAAGGAGCGCTCCGATTGCTACAACAACACCCTTGAAGTGGCACAACACTATCTGAACGAATGTATCGCCTTCTGCAAGGCAAAGAATCTACTGGGAAATAGAACCTCGCGTAGAGTGTATTCAACGGGAGGCTGCATAATCAGAAAAATAGGAAATTAACACAGTACCGCTATGAGTCTTTCCAATAAAACAAATCTTAAAAACCAGGCTAACCTTATTAGAAATGAGGTTAACGAAGGATGTAATACTGCAGAACGAATTGGCAAAATACTGTCAGATATAATCGACAATACGGATACTTCTCTTGAAACAGAAAAAAAAGAAAGGACAAATTTTTCGGATTCTAAAGGTAAGCCGAACGGTATAGCTCCTCTTGACGCTTCGGGAAAAGTACCCGATGAAAATCTTCCGGACAGCGTGGATGTGATTTCCGATACTGAAAGTGATGTTATTTCAGTCGAGACCGATGCACGTGGCCGTGTTATTCGGTATGTGGACAGCAACGGTCTTCACATTCCCGGACTGTCTGATGAGGATTTTGCACGAAAGGATTGGGTTGAGACAATAGCCAAACTGATAGAGGTTAAAATTACCGAGATTAAGGGCAAAGCGGAGACAGCTAAAGCAGTCACGGATTCCAAAGGTAAGCCGAACGGTATAGCTCCTCTTGACGCTTCGGGAAAAGTTCCCGATGAAAATCTTCCGGACAGCGTGGATGTGATTTCCGATACTGAAAGTGATG
>CAMWUY010000013.1 GCA_947177615.1 uncultured Porphyromonadaceae bacterium | reverse complement strand
TATTTGGCTCGGTGATTTTTATAAGAGACAGACCTACTAACTGGTTGGGAAATTGTTGTTATTTGCGTAAGATTATTCGACATAGCCCTCATACGACATCTCGATCATTTTGCATGATGAGATTTCCAGGAGACTCAAGCATCTATTGTCATGGATTTCGCGAAACTGCTCCCTGTCAAGATTTAAGTAAAGACAAGAGGATCAGTAGACACTTTATTATCAAAGGCTTTAATCCGGAAAGCTCACCCATATTACTTCCTTGTTCGTACAAATTGGCTGAGTATTCCGAAATTAACTCGGACGACTTCAGAAGAATGACCGATATATCAATTGAGAATGAACGATCGTCCTCCGTTCCTGCATTTTCTGCTGTATCAACGGCGGCTGAGCAACATCGAGACATTGTCAACGATTGTGTCGGATATCTCCGGTCTCTTGACTGCAAGGACGTTGATCGGAAGATAGTCCTCGCAAGAACCGTTACTTCAGAAATTTCTATCCCGGCTTTACATCAGAAAATCATTTCATTGTTAGAAAACAGACGGGATGCACTCATCTTTTTTTTCAGCACACCTCATACCGGCACATGGCTGGGTGCGACACCGGAAATATTACTTCAATTTGAGAATGAGTCTCTCATATCAATGGCGTTGGCGGGGACACGAACCCGAACACAAAATGAAGTTCCGTGGGATTACAAAAATATTGTGGAACAGCAGATTGTGACTCAAGAGATAGTCAGCACCTTTATCACACACCATCTACATCCACAGGTGTCGACACCGTTCACCCGTCGGGCGGGCAACGTTGAGCATATCTGCAGTATCATAACATCAAATAAGTGTAACCTGAATGCGGAACAAATCATACAATTAGCATCCGAGCTCTCCCCCACTCCGGCACTGTGTGGCTATCCTCGTGAAATGGCATACTCGTATATCAATTCACACGAGAAACATGATAGAGAATTATATGGGGGATATCTTGGACTCCTTGAGGAGAGTGACGGCAGGGCACGGATATTTGCCAACCTCCGGAGCGGACGATATAATGCTGTCACAGAACAGATCAAGACATACGCTGGAGGTGGCATTACATCCATGTCCGATCCGGACGAGGAGGTTGCCGAGACGGAGAGAAAGCTCAAATGGCTGTCGTAAAACACTCATTAAAATGAGCAGAAAAATCGTGTTTATCAAAAGAATTTGCTAAATTCGCATTATGAAAAAGAGCGCGATATACGTCTTGAGCATCCTGATCATCACAGTTCTTGGACTCTCGGTTATCTTACCCGGCATAGATATGTATGAAGGATTTAGCAGCGGGGTTAAAGCCGGGCTGGATGAAGCCAACAACATAACGAGTGAGCAATGTCTCGATGTGCCTTATACCATGCACTTCACTCCAACTGTCGATCAGGTTATCCATGGTCAGGATAGTATAGCCTTCGCTAATGGCAAAGTATATCCTGTCGTGATTCACGAAGCCTCTATATGCATACCTGACCATCAATTTCCGCAATGGATTGTTTGGGTTACATCCATAGCATATCTAATATCATTTGTATTGCTTATACTCCTGATCTATAAGTTTATCAAGTTTATTATTAATATCATAAAGGATAAAATCTTTGTGGATATCAATGCACGATATCTCAGACACTTCTCATATTGTCTGTTGGCTATAGCCGTGATACAAATGGGAGTTGCCGCAATGGATATAATGGTATTGTCGAAACTCAATCTCTCACTTGCAGGGTATGAACTATCAACCAATGCCCCATATCCCTGGACCAATCTGCTCTTAGGACTTATCAGCTTGCTTATCTCCATAATATGGTCACGAGCTGTGCTGATCAAAGAGGAACAAGAATTAACCATATAACTTCGCCACATGCCGATAATAGTGAATCTCGATGTTATAATGGCCAAGCGGAAGATCTCTCTTGGTGAGCTTGCGGACCGTATAGGCATCACCCCGTCCAATCTCTCGATACTCAAGACCGGTAAAGCAAAAGCAATACGCTTTAACACGCTCGAGAGCATTTGCCAGATATTAGAGTGTCAGCCGGCAGATATCCTGGAATATAGAAGCGAGCAGACCTCTCACTGATAGGTTGTGATCGTTCCGGAATTACATTATAAACTATGATTTAATCAACTGAAAACAACAAATATATCACTATCATGAAAAAGACCTTTCTTCTGGCTCTCGGACTGTTATGCTCTATAGGGCTTACGGCCAACGCTGAACATCTCAAGAGCTTGGACGGCAATGGACTTGATGCCACCGTCTCACCCAAAGATGATTTCTATCATCACGTAAACAATGCATGGATGAAGGATCATCCCCTCTCACCCGAATATTCACGTTACGGACAGTTTAACACCCTTACAGACTCTTCCGACAATCGTGTGAGAAGAATTGTCAGCGGTATCGGTCAGACTAACCCTGCACCCAACTCTGTCGCATACAAGATTGCAGCTCTCTACGCAACCGGCATGGATAGTGTAAGACGCAATGCATTAGGTGCCAAGCCCATCGCTGCGGCTCTCGAAAAGATTGAGACTACCACACCTGCCGGTATGGAGGATCTATTCCTGTGGATGCACCAGTATTATTCAGCACCTTTCGTTTCTATCTATCCTCAGGAAGACCTTAACAACTCAGCGGAATATGCCATGTACGTCAATGGTCCCTCAATCTCACTCGGTGACCGTGACTACTACCTGAGCAATGATAAGGACAATAAGCGAATTCGCGAAGCCTACCGAACAATGATACAGAAATGTATGCAATTGGCAGGTCTGTCCAAAAAGGATGCCACACGCGTGGCCAACAATGTCATAAAGATTGAGACACTTATCGCCGATTCAACATGGACACGCGAACAGAGCCGCGATCTGAATGCCATGAATAACGTCCGTGATCTTGCATTCCTTAAGAGTAACTATCCCAATGTACCCTGGGATAAATTCTTTATGGCAACAATGAATATTGCTGCTCCTGAACAATACATAGTCACTACTCTCAATACGGTCAAACAAGGCAACGATCTGCTTGGTAAACTTTCTGACCGTGAGAAGAAAGACTTATATCTCTGGCAGGTTGTCAATGACGCAGCTCCCTATCTCAGTGATGATTTCTCAAACGCGCGCCATGAATTCAATAAGGTGATGAGTGGTGTGGAGAAGCAGCATCCACGCTGGAAACGTGTACAGGGTGTTGTAGAAAATAATCTCGGTGAAGCTATCGGTCAGCTCTATGTCGAACAATATTTCCCGGAATCATCCAAGGAGTATATGATCGGTCTGGTCGAAAATCTCAGAACAGCTCTTGGAAAACACATTCTCCATCTCCCCTGGATGAGTGATGAGACCAAGCTTCAGGCCCTCAAGAAGCTTAACGCCATTACCGTCAAGATCGGCTATCCCGACAAATGGAAAGATTACTCAACTATGGAGATTTCACAGGAACTCTCATACTATGATAATGTGCATAACGCCAACATCTGGCACAATGAAGATTATTTAGCCAAGTACGGTAAACCGGTTGACCGCACTGAGTGGGGCATGACACCTCAGACTATCAATGCTTATTACAATCCTCTGAATAATGAGATAGTTTTCCCGGCCGGTATTCTGCAGGCTCCATTCTTCGATCCCAATGCATCTGATGCTGAGAATTACGGTGGTATCGGTGTTGTCATCGGACATGAATTGACACACGGATTTGACGATCAGGGTTGCAACTTTGACTCTGTAGGTAATATGGTCAACTGGTGGACACCGGAAGATGCGAAAGCATTCTCTGAAATGACTCAGGGTCTCGCTGCTCAATTTGATGAAGTGGAAGTTCTCCCCGGTCTGATGGCTAACGGACAATACACTCTTGGTGAAAACATTGCAGATCAGGGTGGTCTGAGAGTTGCAATGACTGCGTTCCTTGATTCACAGAAGAAGAAAGGTGTAGACATCACTGCTGATGAAGCTCTCATTGATGGCATTGATCCTATTAAGGTATTCTATATGAATTATGCCAACCTTTGGGCACAGAACGTTCGTGATGCACAGAAACGTCAGCTTACTATGGGTGACGTTCATTCTCTCGGTGAGAACCGCGTAAATGTAACTCTTCGTAATATCGAGCCTTTCTTCAAGGCCTTCGATATAAAGGAAGGTGACAAAATGTTCCGTCCCGAAGTAGAGCGCATCATCATCTGGTAATCATACCGATTTTAATACATTATAAGGGTGAGCCGGCAAGTTGGCTCACCCTATTTTTATGGTCTATCTCACAATGACTTGAAGCTCATTATGTAATAGACTCTTAAAAATACCAATACACTCAACTAATTTTAGGGTAGCAATGTTATAATATCATAAAAATTAAAATAATTATAAATATCTTTCATTATGCTAAAATCGACAATGATAGCAGGGATAGGTGGATTTTTAGGCACTTGTTTGCGTTTCCTTTCAGAAAAGCTCGGGGCTGCAATCTGTCATCTCTCTTTCCCTTTAGGAACTTTCATGGCCAATATGGTCGGGTGTATTATCATCGGTATGCTTTACGGCTATCTCAATAAGACAGGGAAACTGACCAAGACGGAAAATCTCCTCTGGGTCACGGGCTTTTGCGGAGGTTTGACCACATTCTCCTCTTTCTCTGACGAAATGGTATCACTCCTTGAGACCGGTGATGGTGGAATGTTCGCCTTCTATTTGGTGACAAGTCTCGTATTTGGTATCGCAATGGTTGCACTCGGCGCTGCCTGCATCCGCAAACCGGCTGCTAAAACTCAAAATGCTTAACCTTAAAATTCTGAAAAACTATGACTATTGTATATATGCTTATCGCAGGGTTAGGCGGATTTGCCGGCACATGCGGACGATACCTGACAGGTGTTGCAGGTAAAAAACTTTTCGGTGACAAATATCCCGCCGGCACCTTTGCGGTCAATGTTATCGGATGTTTTATAATCGGTATCTTTTTCGGTCTATGGACCCGTCATGATATGAGTCCGCTTGTGAATGCCCTTCTTATTTCAGGCTTCTGCGGAGGTTTCACAACGTTCTCATCATTCAGCCATGATAGTTTCGCTATGATACAGAAAGGAGAATGGTGGAAATTCATCTGCTATATAGTACCTACCGTTGTCCTTGGTCTGCTGATGGTATGGCTCGGCATGAAATGTGTCGCTTGATATAATAAAGCAATTAAATACCCGTTTTCGTTTTTTTAATGGATGAAAACGGGTATTTTATAGCGTATCGGATTATATCTTAGTATTCAGTTTATTATCTCTATCAATACATTGTCTTATAATTACGGGAGCATCCAATTGGACGGTAGATGGTGTCTCGGTTTTAAAAGGGAGAACCTCACATAAACATCCGGCATGCACTCTTACTAAAGAAAGAGCGAACTCATCATACCCCCCATCCAAATCAACAATTACTCTGTGTGTAAGGTATGAACCGGCAGATAATAACTTATCGTCCGAGATTACTGTGACATCAGAATAAACCATGCCTATATCCTGCATTTTTTATAGGGATTATTTATCTACGTACCATCATGTATTTATAGGCTCTCTATCACAAATGTTAACCCCTCATCACTTAGTTCAGTTCCGATACTTACTGAGCCATCCCGGACCGACCGGTCTGAATACTATGCATAGTACGCACAGATGAATTAGATGTGACAACAGACTGTTCCATAACAGAGCCGGAAACATTGTCATTTACCTCCTCAATTCCCGAACCGCCTTTATTATACTCCTGTTGTTCTGCATCTTGCGACTTTGTGTCCATATATCTGTGCGGTCCATAGTATCTCTTCTGTGACCACGATACTCTTAGAGCTGAATCGTATGGATGCTTGACTAATTTAATACTGTCCACCCAGGCCGGCAGACCGGACTCCTCGACACGTAAAGCCCCGTATATCCTTTGCACCTGATGTGCAGTATCAGTCACTAATGTAAGGAGTATCCGTCTGTCACCTCTGTATGTTCTCTTGATATATGACGATGTGCCATTATCATAATCCACGCCTAACAACAGATCTATATTCGGAGCTGAACTGAATACCATACTCCAATCGATACTCTCACCATTTCCAATACCCTCTCCCGGCATCTCAAAAACTACCGCTCCGTCCGCAGCCAAAGGTGTAAACCAATAATGCTCGTGCAGAGGCCACAAATTATCCTCTGTACGCTCCTTCTCTCTGATTCCTGACTCCTTACTTATACGTTTATTCAGACGTTTGTCAACCTCGGAATATAGCTTTACATATTCATCCAGATTACGACCATACCACGCCATTGTACTGTCTAACTCTGTACGTGTGACACCATACTGTTTGAGAATACCCTCTGTGAGATGGAAACGTACACTATCTGGCAATTCTCGAGCATAGCTGCTCTGTTCCACCGATTCCGCTATCGTCATATCGACAAGCAGATTGATAAGCCTGTTCTTACCGATCACTTCTTTTTTACCGTCGCTACATGCACACATTATGACCATCATCACAACGGCAATGATTACAGTAACCTGACAACAGAAATATGTTATACGTTTCAGGATCATTATTTATCAGAAGACTCTTTCAACTTATCTCCACCCATATCATCCCGATGGGTCAATGTATTGAGTGCGATTGCCGCATCATTTGAATAGAAAAAAATCAACAACAAAACGCCTATTGTTATCGAAGCATCTGCAATATTGAAAATATACTGAAAAAACAGGCAACTCTCCCCACCGACAATCGGAATCCAATCAGGCCACACAAAAGAAAACAGAGGGAAATAGAGCATGTCGACAACTCTACCCTCAAACCATCCGGCATAGCCACCTCCGGGGGGAAATGCTTGCGCTACTTGTGGTGGATAAGGATTATTAAAGAGCTCGCCATAAAACACACAATCAAAGATATTGCCTGCCGCACCGGCTATTATCAGTGCTACCGATATCAGAAAGCCCTGCTTGAGTCCGGGCATTGACATAAACCGGCGCAATAACCATATAAACAGAATTACAGCTAAAATACGTCCGAATGTAAGTAAATACTTATTAAACCAATCCAGACCAAAGGCAAACCCGTTGTTCTCGATAAAGTGCAGATGAAACCAACTTGTTATCTCATAATCCTCTCCTAAATAGAAGTGTGTCTTGACCCATATCTTCAACCACTGATCGAAGATTAAAATTGCCATTATTACAAATGCAAGAAACATGCCGGATACTCTCCATACCCGGCATGTCTTTGCATCTTCGATATTTGCTGAATTCATTATATTTCTTTAAGTCAAACTTAAAATACCAATGTATTGTATCATCTGATCAGACACGCTTGATCTCAGCGAGAACTTTAAGCCCGTCTATATCGAGCTCAGTGACACAATCATCTTCGGATGTCAAACCACCGACCAACTCGATTGAGTCAGCGAGCACCTGCGATGCAACATAATCACCGAACACATCAAGTGCAGCACGTACACTCTCCTCGTCACTAAGACGCACCCTTATGCGGTCAGTAATCTCAAAATCTGATGACTTACGTATATTCTGAATGCGATTGACAAGTTCGCGTGCCATACCTTCATTCTTTAGTTCCGGTGTCAATGTGACATCTACGGCGACTGTGACATTGCCATCATTGGCAACCAGCCATCCCGGAATATCTTCGGGTATGATCTCCACATCCTCAACAGTGATAATGGGGTTATCAGGCAATGTCTCAAAGACAAATTGACCATTACGTTCCAGTTCCGCAATATCTTTCTGAGACAACTCTGCAATAGCCTTACCAAGCGGCTTCATTATCTTACCATATTTGGGACCAAGCTTCTTAAAATCAGCCTTCACACGCTTTACAAGTCCACTCTCTTCATTGTCAACGACTTTCACCTCCTTGACGTTAACTTCGGCCGAGACAAGATCAGTAATTGCCTGAACTGCCTCCTTCTGTGCAGCATCCATAACAGGGACAAGCAGAGTCTGAAGGGGTTGACGCACCTTGAGATTGACCTTGCGACGCAATGCAAGCACATTTGACGTTATAATCTGAGCAAGACTCTGACGCTCTTCGAGCTTCGGATCGGACAGACTTGGGTCATAGACAGGGAACTTGTCCAGATGTACACTTGAATACTTATCCTCCTGCACATTGTTCGCACCTGTGAGATCACGCCACAGTCTATCACTGAAGAATGGCGCGAAGGGAGCCATCAGACGCGCTACTGTAAGAAGGCAAGTGTATAGAGTCTGATAGGCGCTCAGCTTATCCACCGTCATTTCTCCTGCCCAATATCTCTTACGGTTAAGACGTACATACCAGTTGGAGAGATTGTCCAATACGAAGGTCTCAATAGCACGTGCCGCACGTGTAGGCTCATAATCCTCGAGTGAATCGGTCACCTCCTTGACCAGGGAATTAAGCACTGACAATATCCAACGGTCAATCTCCGGACGATCAGAAACGGGCACCTCCGGCTCATCACCGGTGAAACCATCGAGGTTAGCATATTGAGAGAAGAATTTGTAGGTATTGTATAGAGTGCCGAAGAGTTTTCGGCTGACCTCCATCACACCCTCCTCGTCATATTTCAGATTATCCCATGGTTGTGAATTGGAGATCATATACCAACGTACAGGATCACTACCGAAACGCTCTATATTGTTGAAGGGATCAATAGCATTACCTAAACGCTTGGACATCTTTGCTCCATTCTTATCCAACACCAAACCATTGCTTATCACTGCCTTATAACAGATAGAATCAAAGACCATACCTGCTATCGCATGGAGAGTGTAGAACCATCCACGAGTCTGGTCAACGCCCTCGGCAATGAAATCTGCCGGATATACATTACCTGAGTCAAGCGCTTCCTTATTCTCAAACGGATAGTGTATCTGAGCGTAAGGCATTGCACCGGAGTCAAACCAGACGTCTATAAGATCCAGTTCACGATGCATCGGTGCACCGGACTCTGATATCAACGTGATATCATCTACATACGGACGGTGCATATCTATCCTATCATAATTCTCACTGGAATAATCACCGGGAACAAAGCCCTTATCCTTCATTGGGTTTGACTGCATAACCCCTGCTTTGACAGCTTTCTCAATCTCATTATACAGAGTCTCATAGCTATCGATGATGATTTCCTCACGTCCATCATCCGTACGCCAGATAGGCAGAGGTGTACCCCAGTAACGTGAACGGCTCAGGTTCCAATCCTGCAGATTTTCAAGCCATTTGCCGAAACGTCCCGAGCCGGTGGATGCCGGTTTCCATTTGATATCTCCATTCAGCTCTATCAATCGGTCGCGTGAGGCTGTCGTGCGAATAAACCATGAGTCCAATGGATAATACAGGATAGGCTTATCGGTACGCCAGCAGTGGGGATAGTTATGGACATGCTTTTCGATGCGGAACACATCACCCGAAGCCTTCATATCCATACAGAGTTCAATGTTGAGATCCTCAGCTTTTGAAGCAGCCTGCTCGTCAAACTTACCTCCCGGATTAAATTTCGGATCATAAGCATTCTTTACGTATGCTCCTGCATATCTTGAATACAACTCAGTATCAACACAAACCTTTACAAATTCCGGAGCACACTCATCAAGGTTATAGTATTTTCCGGTCAGGTCAACCATCGGGCGTGTCTCACCACGGCGGTTGATCATAAAGAGTGAAGGAATACCCGCTGCCTTTGCAACCTTAGCGTCATCAGCTCCGAATGTGGGCGCGATATGCACAATACCGGTACCATCCTCTGTTGTGACGTAATCACCCGGGATCACGCGGAAGGCTTCATCATCCATCTCCACAAAGTTGTCATTCTCAACCTTGAAAATCTTATCCGGATGGCGATCGGCCGCCTCCTTGACAAATACAGGGCTGTTCTCATCCAACTTCTCACATGGTTTGACCCAAGGCATAAGCTGCTTATAACGCATTCCGACGAGTTCCTCACCGGTCCACTTGCCGACTATCCGATATGGTAACACTTTGTCACCCTTAGTATAGCTTTCCAATGACGCATTGGCACCCTCGGGCTTGAAATAAGCGCCTACAAGCACCTCTGCCATAACCACCGTGATTTTTTCACCGGTATATGGATTGAATGTACGTACAGCGACATAATCAAACTTCGGTCCTACACAGAGAGCTGTATTTGAGGGTAATGTCCACGGAGTCGTGGTCCATGCCATAAAGCAGGGTGTCCCCCATCCGGTCATCCCCTCCTTGGGTTCCGAAATGGTAAAGAGCGCTGTAGCTGTTGTATCCTTGACATCACGGTAACAACCCGGCTGGTTGAGCTCATGAGTAGATAGACCGGTCCCTGCAGCAGGTGAATAAGGCTGGATAGTATATCCTTTATACAGATACCCCTTCTTATAGAGCTGCGCTAAGAGCCACCACAATGATTCGATATATTTGTTATCGTAGGTGATATACGGATTTTCAAGATCTACCCAATATCCCATACGGCGTGTAAGATCTGTCCACTCCTTAGTATACTTCATCACCTCACGGCGGCAAGCCGCGTTATAATCATCTACAGAAATCTTCTTACCGATATCCTCCTTGGTAATGCCGAGAGTCTTTTCCACGCCAAGTTCTACAGGCAGACCGTGCGTATCCCAGCCGGCCTTGCGCTTCACCTGATAGCCGGACATCGTCTTGTAACGGCAGAAAATATCCTTGATGGTACGTGCCATGACATGGTGGATACCCGGCATACCATTAGCTGACGGCGGTCCCTCATAGAATACGAATGAGGGTGCTCCCTCGCGCTCGGTCATACTTCTCTCAAAGAGTCCGGCAGCCTCCCAGGCAGCAAGCACCTCATGATTTATTTCCGATAAGTTGAGCTGTTTGTTGCGCTCTGTAAATTTCTTCATATCGTAGGTTAAATTATTATCAGATTAATATTCACTTACCTTTAAGTCCACCTTTAAGACTCTTGGTGCCACCTTTGCCCGTTCCCCCCATAGCAAAGATATTATGGTCATAAGTAAAGGTCTTGCGATCGGTCTCACGCTTGCGCTTGAAAGCCAACTGCACAAGTTTGTCCATCAACTCGGTAAATGATATGCCACTCGCCTCCCACAGATAGAAAGAAAGCGAGCCGGGGATCGTATTTATCTCATTAACATATACATTACCATCTTTTTCATCAATCATGACATCGACGCGACTCACACCATGACATGACAGCACACGGAAAGTCTCACCGACCATATCCTGTATTCGCTTGGTCTGCAGATTGGATATTTCTGCCGGTATCCGTTTGTCAGACGCCTGCATACCTGCGGTAGTCTTGGAGCCTCCCATATACTTATCCTCGTATGACAGGATATCTCCCGTCTTGATCGGTTCCTCACATACGCTGCTTATATGATCATCGGCATCTCCGAGCACTGAACAGTTAATCTCTTTCAGCTGCTCGATACAATGCTCGACAATGATACGCTGCGAGAATTTCTCGGCATTATCAATCTTAGCTACCAACGAATCTCGATCTGTAGCCTTGCCGATACCGACGCTTGAGCCGAGATTGGCCGGCTTGACGATCACTGGATATCCCAATTCTGTCTCGACCTTATTGATTATTCCCTCACGGTCTGATATCCACTGCTTATCAGTAAACCATACATAGTCCACCACCGGAATACCCTCGGAGCGAAGGATCATCTTCATATTGATCTTATCCATACCATTGGCGCTGGACATTGTATTACAACCGGCAAATGGAATACCAATAGTTTCAAGCAGGCCTTCAAATATGCCATCCTCACCATTGGTGCCATGCAACACAGGGATAGCTACATGAAGCTCAGCAATGACAGGATTGGATTTACGGAACATTCCCTTTAGCTCCGCTCCATATAGATTATAATCGCCATACTCAGGGCGCATGAAGACTTCAGTGCACTTTGACTCAAGAGCTTTCAAGTCACGGTAATTCTGCATATTGAGCAACGCGTCACCGGTAAACCAGCGTCCTTGCTTTGATATATATACGGGTATGACATTATATTTCTCAGCATCAAGAGCATTAATGGCCTGAAGAGCTGAAATGACTGAGATTTCGTGTTCTACTGATTTTCCACCGAAAAAGATGGCGATGTTTGTCTTCATTGTTTTATCAGAAATGAATTTAACTATAAGCCACGAAGTATAAGACCATGACAATACAATCCTTACCGCGTTTTTCTACCATTTATCCGACATGCTCGATGCGCTGTCGGCATTATCATGCAAAATTAGTAAAATATCCCAAATGTAACAAAGTGTTGAGTTACATTTTGCAGATTGAATGAATTTATCTAAATTTGTAGTGATAAAACCAACGGCAATTTTCATGAGCGAATTCAGACTTGAAGGTCTTGGTGTGGCTCTTGTCACACCGTTTAAGAAAGATAAATCCGTAGATTATGACACATTAGGGCGACTCGTCGATTTTCATATCCAAGAGAAGGCTGATTTTCTCGTAGTACTCGGAACGACAGGCGAGACACCGACTCTGACAGAGGATGAGAAGGACGCAATACGCAGATATGTCTATCGGTGCGCTGATGGACGGATACCGTTGGTGCTCGGTCTGGGAGGAAATAATACGATGGAAATAGTACGGCAGTTGTCGACCCTCGACCTCAGCGGTTATAGCGCGATATTATCTGTTGTACCATATTACAACAAACCCTCCCAAGAGGGTATATATCAGCATTATGCAGCTATTGCAAAGGCCTCTCCATTACCGATAATACTCTATAATGTCCCGGGGCGTACCGGTGTCAATATGACTGCCGCAACGACGCTCAGACTTGCTTACGAATTTTACAATATCATAGGGGTCAAGGAGGCAAGCGGAGACTTCGTCCAGATTGAGGAAATCATCAAAAACAAACCCTCTCATTTTGAAGTCATATCCGGTGATGACGGCATCACTTATCCTCTCATGACATTAGGAGCAAAGGGGGTTATCAGCGTCATCGGCAACGCATTCCCCAGAGAGTTTGGTAAAATGGTCAGATTGTGTCTGGCGGGAGATTTTAAGAATGCCCTGCCGGTACATTTTCACTTCACCGAACTATTCAAGCTACTATTTGTCGACGGCAATCCGGCGGGAGTAAAGTGTACGCTCAATGCACTCGGTATGATAGAAAATGAATTGCGCCTCCCGCTCGTACCCACTCGTATCTCAACACACGATAAGATATTGGCTATACTCGACAGACTGCGTACCCTGTAATATTTATTCATACTGCAGGATATGCAGAATAATAAGGCTATATACTCTTAAGACATTAGATTCAGACTCAAGCACTGATGATAGATAAGGCCACCATACAACGCATCAAGGATACCGCCAATATTGTCGAGGTGGTCGGAGACTATGTTCATCTGACACGTCGGGGAGCCAACTATATCGGTCTATGTCCCTTTCATAACGAACGCACGCCATCATTCAGTGTCAATAGCCGACGTAATTTCTGCTATTGTTTCTCTTGCCATAAGGGGGGATCACCGGTCAATTTCATTATGGAGAAGGAGGGTATCTCATATCATGATGCACTGCTTCAGCTGGCAAAAAAGTACGGCATCAAAGTAGAAGAACGCGAACTAACCGACGAGGAGAAAGAGGCAAGAACCGAACGGGAGTCACTCATGGTTGCCTCAGAATGGGCTATGAAAAGGATGCAACAAGACCTTCGCGACACCCAGGAGGGTCGTGAAATTGGTCTGTCATACCTTTATGAGCGAGGGGTCACTGATGAGGCGATCAAGGCATTCCATCTCGGCTACGCTCTTGATAAGAGCGACTATCTGACACGCGCAATGCTCAGCACAGGATTTGAACTCGACGTGCTACGCAAACTATCCTTGACCGGTGTCAGCGGTCAGGGTCATACTTACGATAAATATCGAGGGCGTGTCATCTTTCCGATAATGAACTCGGCAGGCAAAATTGTAGCGTTCGGAGGACGTGATCTCAAGGGTGCAGCCGCCAAATACATAAACTCTGCCGAATCCGCCCTCTACAGCAAAAGTCATGAACTCTACGGCATCTTTCAGGCCAAAGCCGAGATACAGCGCGCTGACAAATGTTTTCTGGTTGAGGGATATCTCGATGTCATCTCCATGTGGCAAAGCGGATTGCAGAATGCTGTCGCATCTTCGGGAACAGCGCTCACACACGAGCAGATAAATCTGATACATCGATTTACCAATAATGTCACTATCCTGTATGACGGTGACAACGCCGGTATACACGCCACGCTGCGTGCCATTGATATGCTTATAAGCCATAAGATCAATGTCAAGGTACTTACTCTTCCGGATAATCATGATCCTGACTCTTTCTCGCATATCAACACTCCGGAACAATTCCGCCAATATATTGAGCAACACGAGGTGAATGTCATTACATACAAGATGCGCATGCTCCTCGATCAATCTGCCAATGATATTCAAAAACGTGCCGAGGCTATCAACAGTATATGTATGACAATAGCGCATATACATGATGAGGCTACCAGAATGGTACACATTATTGAATTTAGCAGTACTGCCGGCATTCCTCAGCAAAATATCATATCTATTGTCAATAAATGCCGCATTAAGGTCATAGAGGAATATAAGCGTGAAAGGGAACTAAAAGCTGATTATGGTTTAAGGCAAGCAGATAAGGAGACGGAGAAACATAAACCGGCGGAGGAAAAGAATGTAGTAACTGACATAAAGACCGAATTGGGATCTCAGCAGAAGTTGCAGAGCAATCCACTTAAACCCCTGGAATTGGACTTGATGCGTCTTTGTGTAAGATATGGATTTCTCCCTATTACAGACGATTCGCTTGTCGTAGAGTTTATTGCCGATGAGCTCGAAGCGGATAACATCTCATTCACATATCAACCCCTCAACAAACTGCTATCCTGCATGCTCGATATGCTGGATGACTATTTTGACAAACTGCAGGAGTTTGAATCCAAACTTAATATCACAATCAACGAACAACGTGAACAGGGCATACAGGAGATCGCTGCTCGCGGACTCTCTATTGCGGATATAGAGCGGGAGGAGAAGAGACTAGAAGAGCGACTGGACAAGACCAGACAGGAAGAGCTTCTCTTATTCAGACGGGAATACCCGAGTATGATAATGGCGAGTGATGCAGACGCCGATATCCGCAATATTACGACACAGCTCATCACTGACCGACACATCCTCTCGGGTATATATACCAAAACAGATCAAGAACGGCCTGAGAACCAGCTTTATGTCAGTGTCCCCCGTGCTATTGTGGTGCTTAAGAATGAAATACTGGAGATGCAGACCCGGAAGCTGATCAATGACATCTCCATTGCTCAGCAAAATAATGACTGGGAGAAGGTCAAGGATTTACAATTGAAGGTTATTAACATGAATAAGTTCCGTTCCGGTATCGCCAAGACCATTGGTGAGCGTATTATCTCACCCCGGCTGATACCGGCACGCAAGCATTAGAAATATTTAACATGGATATATTACAGATCAACGGACTGTACAAATATTATGGAGATAAAGCGGCTCTGCAGGATGTATCATTCAGTGTAGAGGAGGGATCTATCTGTGGTATTTTAGGTCCGAACGGCGCCGGCAAGACCACATTGTTGCGCATCATCAATTCAATATTAGCCAAAGATAATGGAGACGTCCGCGTCATGGGGAGACCGGTTTCGACCGAGACCTCAAGACATTTAGGCTATATGCCGGAGGAGAGAGGACTCTATGACAAAATGAGGGTCGAAGATCAAATCATGTATTTCGGACAGCTGAAAGGGGGTGACAAACACCGTATCCGCAAGGTGATGAATGAATATCTCGAGCTCTTCAATATGACAGACGATCGCAAGAGACGTATCAAGGAGCTATCCAAAGGTAATCAACAGAAAGTACAGATTATCTCCACTATCGTTCATGAGCCGGAATTGGTGATATTTGACGAACCGTTCAGTGGATTTGATCCTATAAATGGTGCATTGCTGCAAAATCTTATCTCCCGCCTGCACGATAAGGGAACCACACTCCTGCTATCCTCACACAACATGCCTGCCATTGAGGATATGTGTTCGGATATCGCCCTTATCAATCACGGACATCTTTTGGTAAAAGACTCAATTGTCAATATCAAGGATAGCAACAAGGACCAATCATTGCTTCTCACCACACGCGAACCCATCGACATTGATATATTGAAAGACAGTGGCAAGATAGAGAGCATCGAGCCAATCAGATCAGCCGGATGGCGTAAGGGATCAGCATATAGAATTATGAAAGCTGACAATGCCGTCAATCAAGATATTCTTGATGCTGTGGCCATACAGGGTGATATTATCCACTTTGAAGAGGCGCTCCCCTCACTGAGTGATATATTTATCAAGTATACTACGGATCAAAATCCCATTGCCGAACCATCCGCTAAAGAAAACGTCTAACCAATCTACCTAAAGATATAATAAAAATGTCACAATTAGGACTTATTATCAAAAACGAATATAAGACTGACATCAGCGCAAAGTCATTCTGGATCGCTACATTCATCGTACCGTTGATTTTCATTGCGTTCTCTATCTTTGGAGGATACATGATGTCCGAATCCGAAACATCCATGAGACTTCAGGAGAGCATATTGGGAGGTCCGGACAACTCTAATGTGAGTGGCCTTCAGATAGTAGGTATGCTTATGGGTATGTTTCTGACGCTCTTCATTATGATGTATGGCTCTCAAATATTCAATAAGGTTAAAACCGAGAAGACCAATCGTATAGTCGAGATACTGGCGACATGTGTGCCCGGACGTACCATGATGATGGCCAAAATCATTAGCGTCGGTCTCCTTGGCATGACTCAGCTATTACTGTGGGGATTAATGATCGGAGTTGTCATCGTGGGCGTTTTTATGGTTTTCCCAATTGACTTTCCCTGGGAACATCTTGTTGTGCCTAAATACATTATGGCAGTCGTATGGAGTGTCATTTACTTCCTGGGAGGTTATCTGTTCTACGGAGCGCTTTTTGCTGCCGTTGGTGCCATGACTGATAAGAATAATGAAAATCAGGAATATGTCGCCGTCCTCACATTACTGCTGCTGGCCTCATTTTATATTGCCCAATACGCTGTGGATCATGGTTCAGCGACCTTCGTACTGGCTTGTTGCTTTATCCCCTTTACTTCTCCTACTATAGGAGCTGTCAATACCATAACACATTCAATACCATGGTGGCAGAGTATCATCAGTGTAATATCGTTATACCTCTTTGCAGCGGGTGCTGTTGCACTCAGTGGCAAAATATATACAAGTTCAATACTACTCAAGGGTAAGAAACTGACTCCAAGCGATATAATAACTTTCTTCCGCTCAAAATAAGTCCTGATTTTTAATAGGGCTGATTTGAAATGACGATTGATACAAAATGTTGATGCTCAGCCTCACATCAAGTCCGAGACTGCACCGGCAAAATCATTGTCTGAAAGATCGTATGGCAGCCAATTGATGTGAAATCCCCGACGCTCCATACCTCTAAGCCACGTCATCTGACGCTTTGCAAATTGATGTATTGCAATCTCGAGTTTGCACTTCATCTCCTCGAAGCTGATAATACCTAAGACGTACTGAGTCACAAACTTATACTCGAGGCCATAGTATATCAGATCTTCAGGCGCTATCCCGCTATCAATAAGACCTCTCACCTCTTCGACCATGCCGCTATCAAGTCGGGCCTGAAGTCGCGATGTTATACGCTGCCGCCGGTCATCCCGTGGTATGTCAAGGGCTACAATAAGAGCATTCAGTGGTTTTGCACTTGTCCTGTCAGCAACTTTAGCGACCTCCGGATGTTCACGATAATATGACTGAATTTCAATAGCCCGTATTGCTCGCTGACATGTATCTACATCTGTCGTATTGTGTAATGTCTTAATGGCAGATAATATTTCGGTAAGTTCCTCAAGAGTCTTTCCTTTAAGGGTATTTCTCAATTGGGGATTTTCGGGCACTTCGGGCAATCTGACACCACTTATGACAGTCTCAACATACAGACCGGTGCCACCGCATATTACAGGCATCACGCCGCGACTGCGAATATCATCATAGCATTTATTAAAGTCGCGGACATACTGATAAAGGTCATACTTGGATCCGGCAGGCACGATGTCTATCAGATGATATGACACCTCACCATATTCCTCGAGATCCTTACCTGTGCCCAGATCCATTCCCCTATATACCTGACGCGAATCACCGCTGATGATTTCACCATGAAGATGACGGGCCAACGCAACAGCCTTTGAGGTCTTGCCCGAAGCCGTAGGACCCATAATGGCGATAGTATCATACTGACTCATCGGCACAGAGGATCAGTTGTTGAATTGTGTGCGATTGGAAGTATCAGATACCGGACGGCGACTCATGTGATTACGCCACCAGCGACGCAAACTGTAAAATTTCCTATCCGAATTGAAGAGAGATATCTTGATCCATTGATCATCCTGAAAGTCCAGATCCGACTCTCTGACATCCTCTAAAGTGAACGACGGACGATAGCTTTTGACCTTTGATTTACGATAACCATTTTTATCAAAAATCTTCTCTGTCAGCATTATTGTCGCCAATCGGGTCAAATCGGCTACGCACATTGGTGAAATCCGACCGGGAGACTTGGAATACAATTTCTTAACAAGATCAAAGTCTACCCATGCGCCATCAACGGCAATATTATAATCTTCGGGATTGCCATCGAGAAAATAGAAATAGCGCAATATAGAACTATTTTTCAAGTCGGTAGACTTTCTGCCGTAAAAGAAACGCAGCTCACCATTCTTAGCTCCGGTCATCCCCTCGATGATGCGACGCACTTCAGGTACAGAAATACCGTTCACCGCACGTTTGGTAACAAAGGGACTTTCAAGCACCTCGCGATAGCTCTCACCGGGCATCACTGCGTGAGGATCCATAAAGATCTTATCACCACAAATGACATAATATCGCAGATATGTCTTGGCCGACATATTGTTCAGATCATCCTGGGATATGATGCTGTCAGACTCTTTAAGATCCAGATAAAGATTGTAATATCTATATATAAAGTAGACCTCATCAAACACAAATACGATGACCGTCAACCATTTGAATACATACCAGTCACGCGCAGAGACATTCATCGGCAAATATACCCATAGATAATAGGACCAAACGGCCAAAGAGAGTATACCAAATACGAGTAACATATTACGCAACTGGTAGTACGACTCATATCTGAAGATTTTACCTGCGCGACCTCGCTCATACAGCCCCCCGGTCTTCAGCTTGCAATCACGACATATTTTCAGATCGCGACGACGTAGATACATTAACAATATTGTCAAGAAACATATAGGATGCAATATCAATGTCGGCAGATACGGATCTGTCATAAAGACAAACTCTTTTGGCAGTTCAACTATATTGAACATCTGGACAAGATTGAGTATGATAGATATGACAGTATAGTTGGTAACACACCAAAATAATGCATATAATGACAGGTTACAACTCTGATTATCATTGAAACGGGCATTATATATCAGCAGATACAACGAGACGGCACATATTGTAGACAGAATTGGAGCCACATAGAACGGCAGGAGACCGGATAGCACAATAAGTGCTATGACGGCAAGAAAGCCGTATGACAGCTGTTTCCAAAAAGAATAAAGCTGAAGACTGTTGACCTTACCTAATTCTTTCATCTCCAAACAAGTAAATGCAATCTATAGTATTCGTATGTCTATATGTAGATAATATGGTCTACAAAGTTAGTCATAAATATGAACAAATAAAATTTCAAAAAGTTAAATCTTTTATGATATTTTTTTACTCTTACTTCAATTTTGCATCAAGATACTCCCCTATCTTGCGGAACAATTGTACCCGGGCATTACACATCGGTAAGCTGTGTTCAAATCCGGCGAATGCCATCATATCAAACGTTTTACCCTCATAATTCAGCTTCGATGTATACTTCAATGTATTGTAGAAGTGTACATTATCATCACTTGTGCCCGACATTATCAACAAGGCCTTATCCATAGTGTCTGTACATCTGAGGGCTGAGGCCTTCTCATATCCATCCTTATTCTGTTGCGGCGTCTGCATATAGCGCTCCGTATATATGGAATCATAAAATCTCCAATCTGTCACGGGAGCCATTGACACGCCACACTTAAATTTACAACGTATATCCGACAGTTCCATTAAAGTCATATAGCCACCGTAACTCCAACCGAAACATGACGTACGCTCACTATCTACGTATGGCAATGATGCAAAATATCCGGCAGCAGCCAATTGGTCTGCCGTCTCAAGCTGACCTAATCTCTTATATACTGAATATGCCCATTGACGCGAACGACCACCTGTACCACGACCATCGACCGTGGCGACAATATATCCTTGGGAGGCAATATAGAAGATGCCCTCCATTCGCCAACGATTCAATACCAACTGGCTGTCCGGACCATTATATTGATACATCATCAGAGGATACTGTTTGTTCTCATCGAAATCCGGTGGTAACACCATACATGCATTCATTTCCTCACCATCATCGTTGCGAACCTTCAGAAATCTCATCTTGGGAGCATTGGCATATAGCGCGGCATACTTCTCATTCAATTCCACATCAAGCAACTTTTTACCTGAATTATTGCATATCGTATATTGTGTAGGAATAGTTGCGGAGGAGTAACTACGCAGGTAGTAATCAAAATTTGCGGAGAACGATGCACTTTCAGTACCCTCAACATTATTAAGTATTTTCAAGGCGCCTTTCGAATCGATACTACATACGTTTCTGTTGATTGCTCCAAGGACTGTGGTCTGAATATAATGCACCTTTCTCACGGCATCGTATCCGTAGTATCCGGTGACATTAAACTCTCCGGAGGTCAATGTCTGCAGTTTTACACCCTCGTAAGAATACTCATACAGATGGCGCCAACCGGTCTCGTCACTGCCGATGACAAATGAATTCTTTCCATATTTCACCATCATGTACGCATCATACGCCAACCAGGCATCACTCTTGAATGTCAATACCTGCTTAGCTACTGTCGAGGCATCATTCACCTTAAAGAGTCTCAAGAAATTCTGATCCCGATTTAGAACCATAGCCATAAGGTCATGACTATCGGCTGCATATTCAAGTGACGGCACATAGTCAGTATCACTGATAGGAAGATCCATTGTCTTAATCTTACGGTCAGATACATTATAGGCATGGACGCTGACTATCGAGTTGGGAAATCCGGCCAGAGGGTATTTATAAGTATAAGCCTCGGGATATAGGTCGCTCTCCGGATCAGCTTCACAATAAGACCTGTACATATCAAAACTATATGCAGGCACTTTAGACTCGTCAAAGCGAATGAATGCCAGAACTGAGTCATCGGAGCTCCATCGCATGGTGTTGATTACACCAAATTCCTCTTCATAACCCCAATCGGGTGTCCCATATATGACCTTATTTTTTTCTCCATCCTTGGTAACGGCGACATCCGTCCCATAGTCCAAATTAGATATATATATATTATTATCACGCTGATATGCCACCATCCTTCCATCATGTGAGAGAACGGCTCCGCGCTGTTGTCCACCATCCGATACACGTTTCAAGGTCGACCGCTTGACATCATATACATAATATTGAGCATAGAATGAATGACGGTATATCTTCTCCACATCATTCCACAACAATATTTTGCTATTATCCTCCGACAATTCATAACCGTCAAATGAATCAATCTTGACGGACCCTTTTATATCCTTGATGTCAAAAAGTTTAGAGGTCATTTTTCCTGTCTTATAACTATATACCTCTATAGCCTGTTCACCATCCGAGATGCAGGCATAGCTGACTCCGTCAGCAAGTGGTCTCATCTCCTTAACTTCTTCGGGAGCACATACCGAGGGATCACAATATTGTTCAATTGTCAGAGCCTGGGCCGAAAGTGATGCGGCGATTCCGGCTGCTGATATTATCATCTTTCCTACTGAGCTTTTCATGGTGTTTGGCAGATTATGAAATGAATGGAGCGTGTCGATCTCAAGATGCTGACACGCTCCATACTTATTCAGGTATATTAATAATTTCTTGCGAAGATAACACGTTGTTTAGAGGGTTTGCCTGTCAAGACACAAACACCCGGGGTTGTATCGCCGTCAAGCGGTATGCAACGCAGTGTAGCCTTCGTATCCTCCTTAATCTTCTCCTCAGTTTCAGTTGTACCGTCCCAGTGAGCCAATACGAAACCGCCCTTTTCAATCTTCTCCTTAAATTCATCATACGAGTCCACCGTATATGTCATCTCCTCGCGACGTTTCTTGGCCTTGTCAAGCAGATTGCGCTGAATATCTTCGAGCAGAGAAGCTATATGACCGGCAATTCCCTCAAACTTGCATGACTCCTTCTCAAGAGTGTCACGACGCATCAGTTCGACTGTGCCCTCCTCAAGATCGCGGGCACCTATAGCCAGACGTACCGGCACACCCTTAATCTCATAATCAGCGAATTTGAAGCCCGGGCGTTTGTTGTCGGCATCATCATACTTCACACTTATACCCATACGTTTGAGTTCATCGACAAGAGGTAATACCTTTTCTGAAATGGCATCCAGACCGGCCTTATCCTTGTAGATAGGCACGATGACAACCTGTATCGGAGCCAGATGTGGCGGCAATACGAGACCGTTGTCATCCGAATGAGTCATTATCAGAGCACCCATCAGGCGTGTGGAGACACCCCATGAATTAGCCCATACATATTCGGGCTTATTCTCCTTGTTGACAAATGTCACGTCAAATGCTTTGGCAAAGTTCTGACCCAGATTGTGTGAAGTGCCGCTTTGTAAAGCCTTGCCATCCTGCATCATTGCTTCGATAGTATATGTATTGAGCGCACCGGCGAAACGCTCATTGGCTGACTTAACACCGATAATGACAGGCATTGCCATGTACTTTTCACAAAACTCCGCATACAGATTGATCATCTGCACCGTGCGAGCCTCAGACTCCTCGGCTGTCGCATGGGCACAGTGACCCTCCTGCCACAGGAACTCCGCTGTACGCAGGAACATTCGGGTGCGCATTTCCCAACGCATGACGTTGGCCCACTGGTTGCACAACAATGGCAGATCCCGCCATGAGTGAATCCAGTTTTTGTATGTGCCCCATATTATCGTCTCCGAGGTGGGACGTATTATCAACTCTTCCTCAAGCTTCGCTGCCGGATCGACTATGACACCGGTGCCGTCAGGATCATTCTTCAATCGATAGTGAGTAACGACGGCACACTCCTTGGCAAATCCCTCAACATGCTCGGCCTCACGACACAAGAATGATTTCGGAATTAGAAGAGGGAAATAAGCATTCTGTACACCGGTCTCCTTAAACATTTTATCCAGTGTCTGTTGCATCTTTTCCCAGATAGCATAGCCGTAAGGCTTGATAACCATACAACCCCGCACCGCCGACTGCTCCGCCAGATCGGCCTTTACAACCAATTCATTATACCACTGGGAATAATTATCTGCTCGTTTGGTAAAGTTCTTTAATTCTTTTGCCATTATTAGATATATATCTTTAATCCTGTCGCGTCCAAGGCTATTGCAGCCTGATTAAGGCGCGTTATATATGATGATTATTACTTATCAACGTATACGTCCTATTGACTCAATCGTTTTATGATCGGCACAAATACGGTTATATGCCATGATCACAGCTATTAGAGAGAGCATTGGCGCACATATCAGCGAAGACCACACAACAACGCCCCCATCTACTACAAAATATGCCAGTGACGCACAAATGATGATAACGCAAGCCAACATCAGGCACTCTATCAGGCAGAGAGTACGTTGCAACTTATATTTATTGTAGCTGAATATGGCTATCAGAGGCAGGACTGCAGTAAGGATTGAGACAGCAAACAGATACCACGTAGATATTCCCTCGGGTTTCAACCCATCAGGATATTCACCCATGACTTTAAATCCCAATGCTGTAAAATCAAATGAATACTCGGAAGTTGATATTGTGCCTAATGACATAAAAGAGAACAACCCCATCATCACAACGGCAATTAAAAGCAACAATGACTGCCAACGTTGTATCTGCATTATCTTAATTTTTTAAAGTTTATACATTCAAACATTTATATAGCGTCGTAAATGACATGATCCTATACGTTAATCGTATCAATTCACACTCAGGCTATATTATATCTATTTATTCGACAAATTTAATAATTTTTGTTCTATCACACAAAATTTAGAAAATATAAGTTTCAGAAGTTTCAAAAATTACGGAAGAGTCCGATAGATTACAAT
>CAMWUY010000012.1 GCA_947177615.1 uncultured Porphyromonadaceae bacterium | reverse complement strand
GAATATAATAGAAGGATTATTAATTTACATATATGGTTTTGACCATAACCCTCCACATATCCATGTGCGACGAGGTTCCGAGCAGTTTACAATAGCCATAAAGGACCGTGTGGTAGAAGGCAGGGCAAAATCGAAGTCAATAGCGTTGGTAAATGAATTTCTAGACACATACGAATCCGAAGTTATGGAACTTTGGGAGAGAGCTCAGCGAGGCGAACAAATAACAAAGATAAATCGATAATCTATATAATATGTACATTCAAGTAATAGACGTTGAATACGGTGGGAATTACACCCTCAAGTGTACTTTTAATAACGGTATCACCAAGATAGTTGATATGACGCCGGTTCTTGATGCTCCAGCATTCCGGGACTTGAAAGATATCGAAAAATTCAAACAATTTGGTCTTGATGAAACAATATTTTGGGCCAACGGTGCAGACATTGCTCCAGAATGGCTATATGACCACGGTGTAAGCGTGTCCGCGTAAATATTTTATACACTAACTCAGACTTCAAATTACAAGAAAGAGAGCGTAAGCCAGAAAAATAGACCCTTCCACATGGGAGGGTCTATTTTTATCTCTCAATTTTACTCATATCTGCAAAAAGAGGTGCAGAATACATTTCAGTAGCGGTTTTTATATAATCATATTGAAAATTATATTGCAGATTTGATTAAAATAATCTCTCATTTACTTGCGTATATGATTATTTTTGATTAACTTTGTGTATGCAAATAAGATGTTTAATCAAAAGCCGAAACAACAATGAAAGAAGAAATTAAGATAAACGAACAGTATATCAAAGACGCCCACATTTGTTGGGAAGATGATAACTACGGACTCTCTTTCAAAGAATATCTCAAAGGAGATTGGGAGCATGACCCGACTATCGGAGCGATGATCGGAACAAATGGATTCAGCTCTGGTCCCAACGCCGAAAAGTTTGAAGCTATGACTGACGAAGAGCAGAAAGCAGAACTTGAGCTTCGGCTGAACATCTTCTACGACCTTGCGAGAAAAGTTGTCGGTATGTCGACCGAAGAATTTGAAGCCGCTCCCCAAAAATGAATACTATGGCGCAGGGTGTATATCCTGCGCTTATAACCATAAATGCAAATAAGTAATATTTAATCAAATGAAATCCAAAGCAATTTCGAGATACTTCTCGATTCAGCAGGCAATACTCGGACTTCTCCTAATTGGTTGTGCCGTTACATGGCCTGTTGCACACTTAATCAAAGGAACAATGAATGTTCCCGGTGCAGTCTTTTCCATCGCAATCTTAGGAGGTTCAATATTCCTTGGTCGCCTTGCGTGGAAAGACCTCAAAAATGATTTCAAGAAAACGGAAACCCAAACAAAAAATTAAGTATCATGAGTGAAAATGTAACAGTACAAATCTTCGGTAAGGCAATTCCTTTCACGAAGGAAAACCAGAAAGCGACAGCTCAGACCCTCGCTGCAAGAGTAACCGACGGGGATGTAGACCCTATCGAGGCATACACCACCATAAAGGCAATGGCCGAGTGCCTCAATGCGTTCCTCAAAGATAAGAACGTCATGGAAGCGACAGTGAGTGCCTGCGAGAAACACGGTCGCTTCGGGGCAAGCTACAACGGTGCCAATATCTGCGTCGCAGAGGTCGGTGTCAAGTATGATTTCAGCGTATGCCATGATCCTGAATGGGATGAGCTTGCGAAGCAGAAAGCAGAAATCGAAGCACAACTCAAAGCCCGTGAAGCGTTCCTACGTACCGTGCCCGGTCAGCAGACAATCGTCAGCGAAGAAACCGGTCAGGTCGTTACAATCTACCCGCCGGCAAAGTCTTCTTCAACGTCGGTAAAAGTCACTTTCGCGAAATAATCACCAGCCGCGTCGGGCTAATTCTCGGTTGCCCGGCGCGGTATATTCCATTAGACACTTAATGAAGCGCAATCCACTCATACTTGAGGTTACCCACTTTGGGACAAATTATGTAATCCCTCAGAGAGGAAAAGCCGGAAGCATTGGCTACGACCTAACCGTACCTGAAGATGTATTAGTGCCAGCACATTCTCGCATAGCTATCCCACTAAATATTGCCATCAATTTGCCTTACGGCATCGAGGCCAAAATAGAGCCAAGAAGCGGACTTTCTTTGAAGGGTATGGAAGGGCATGGAACACGCGAAGTTCCCAATCTTCTCTTCGGTATAATACCATTCTTCTGGAAAACCATTTCAGGAAAGATGTACTGGGACTGTGATGTCCTCGTAGGTAAAATCGATCCGGGTTACACTGACAATATCCACGTTATCCTGAAGAACAATGACAAGGAGTTTACCATACGCCGAGGTACCCGAATAGCTCAAATGACGTTCTATCGAGTGCTTTCGCCAAAGTTCGAAATAGTTGACAAACTATCCTGCAAAAGTCGCGGCGGGGGATTGGGTAGTAGCGGAACCGAACAGCTTCCAGATAATGACCTATGCCCGGTGGTAAAAACGGATAAACGAATATCTTTCCACGAATTTTACGCAATGCAATCTCCTGAAGAAAGGGAGCGACTGGATAAATTATACTCACCTTCTCAACAAAACAAATGATAACTATTCTCACCGCAACAAAAGAGGAATACGAATTAGTCCAGAGGAATTTTCCAAACTACCTCGTAATCCGCACCGGCGTAGGTGCATCAAATGTCATTAAGACAATCAGCGCCCTTCCGGAAGAAATACTGACAGGGCAATTCATCAACATCGGATTCTGCGGAAGCAATAAACTTCCCGTAGGTACCGTAACAAAGGTTTCACGTTCATATCGCCTTGTCGATAAGAATGTAGAGTTTGAAGACTATCGCAATGGTTACGACTTCGCGAGTCTTGAGGGTCATGACTGCTATACCAGCAATAGCTTTGTTACAGAGAGCACCGCTGATGAACCGGTCATATATGATATGGAACTCAACTACATTGTAGCATTCCCGATTGACATAATCGGTTCAGTTAAGATTGTGAGCGACAATCTGGATGTCTGCGAGTACGAGAAAACCATAGACACTACTTCGCCGGAAGTATGGCGCGAAGTCAGGAAATGCGTGGAAGAAATATCCCGTATACGCAAATAAGACCTACCACAACCGTTTCCCAATAGGTTCGCTGCGCCCGGCACGACTGCATACCTACGTGCAGTTTGTCGGGCGCTTTTTCATTTCAGGCTATATATAATGTACCTAACTTTGAACAAGTTTAAGAAAATCATTTAACAATATATCACACATGGGAAAGTATTTTTTTACCTCGGAATCCGTGTCAGAAGGGCATCCCGACAAGGTGGCGGACCAAATCTCCGACGCTGTTGTAGACGCTTTTCTTTCACAAGACCGCGACGCAAAAGTCGCATGCGAAACTCTCGTTACCACAGGCCAGGTCATCATCGCCGGCGAATATCGTTCAACCGCAAGAGTGGATGTTCAAGACATCGCCCGAAAAGTTATAAACCGTATCGGTTATAACAAGAGCGACTACAAATTTGACGCCGAATCATGCGGTATCCTCAATGCCATGCACGGCCAGAGCCCTGACATCAATCGTGGCGTAGTCCGCGAAACAGAAGAAGCACAAGGCGCCGGCGACCAAGGCATGATGTTTGGCTTCGCTTGCAACGAAACAGAAACGTATATGCCTCTTTCGCTATACCTCAGCCATAAGCTGCTTGAAGTGCTTTCTGAAATCCGTCGCGAAGGTAAGGTTATGACGTATCTCCGGCCCGATTCTAAGAGTCAGGTCACAATCGAATACGACGATACCACCCATTCGCCTGTCCGCATACATACCGTTGTGTTGTCGACACAACACGACGACTTCATCAAGGCCGAACACGGCCTGCCACAGTCGGCCGCTGACACTCTTATGCTGAACCGTATCAGCGAAGATGTGAAGAAAATTCTTCTTCCCCGCGTTATCGAGAGGCTCCAGCCCGAAGTTGCCGCACTCTTCGATGAAAACCTCGTTCTGCACGTCAATCCTACCGGCAAGTTTGTCATCGGCGGTCCTCATGGCGATACCGGCCTGACCGGTCGCAAAATCATCGTCGATACATACGGCGGTCATGGCGCACATGGCGGTGGAGCTTTCTCCGGCAAAGACCCTTCAAAGGTAGACCGCTCAGCAGCCTATGCCGCCCGACACATCGCCAAGAACCTCGTCGCCGCCGGTGTTGCCGATCAGGTGCTCGTTCAAGTAGCCTATGCTATCGGTGTTGCAAAGCCCGTCAGCCTATATATCGGCACTGTCGGCCGTAAGGTTGCACATTCCGATGCAGATATTGCTGAAATCGTCGGCAAACTCATCGACCTCACTCCCGCCGGTATCAACAAGCGTCTGAAACTACGTAATCCCATCTACGAAGAAACTGCCTCATACGGCCATTTCGGTCGCATCCCATCCCGAAAGAAAGTGGGCGATGTTGAGGTTGAACTCTTCACTTGGGAGAAACTCGACCTCGTTGATACCTTCCAGGCCGCTTTCGGTATCACTGAATAAAACCCTATACCATGCCCGAAGTACAGAATGTAAACGAATTGGCTCGCGGTATTAGCGAATATGGCGCTATGGCGGTTATGACGGCAGTATATATTTTACTGTCTGCATCCGTCATGGTTGCCATGTTCAAATGGTTTCGCACTGTTATCAATCAAATCCTATCGGATAATAAGTCTGCGATTCAAAATCTATTGACTGAGACCCGTGAGCAGAACAGTATGTTGCGGACCATTTCAGAGGGGTTGAGAGTGGAAACCAAGCTAAGAATTCGTAATCTTTCTGGCTTCGCATTCGACCTATCTGTTGAGCAGGTTTGCAGATTGATCAAAAATGTTAGAGAGGAAAACCATATCGATGACAAGGAAAAAACCGGTAAGAAGATAAGGAACTTGCTCCATAACATTTTTGAAGACCGAAAAACAAAGTTTGACACCTTCACATACAAAGGCAAACCCCTCGGCCAATATTGTGACCCGGAATGGGTGGAGCGAGTGGCACTGGTTGTGGAAGGTGAAATTTACAACGAACACGGAGTCGACAATAAACGGGCATATACCAATGTAAAAATGGTGTATGACGACATAAAACTCGAATTTTACCATAGAATGTACGACTAATATGACAACACTTAAAATAGGAAGCAAAGGGGGAGATGTAAAGACTCTGCAAACAGCCCTCAATAAATACGGTCATGGCTTGACTGTCGACGGCGTATTCGGGGCAAAAACCGAAACGGCTGTCAAGAATTTCCAGAAGGCCAACGAACTCTCAGTTGACGGCATTGTAGGAGCAAAGACGTGGAGTAAACTTGGCTACGAAACAGCCGATGAAGTAACTCCCGGTGGTCGCACAATTAACAAGTTGATTGTGCATTGTACCGCAACCCCGGAGGGAGAGGATTATTCCATTGACTCCATTAACAACTCTCATAAGGCCCGAAACTTCTCTTACTACATCGATCCCGACACAAAGGAGAAACGCCACATCGGTTATCACTATATCATTCAGCGTGACGGAACAATAGTCAGGTGCCGGCCGGAGAATGTTAGAGGTTGTCACACAAGCAACCATAACTATGACTCAATCGGTATCTCATATATCGGGGGGTGCCCTGAACGGTCGGTAAAAGACTGGGATAAGAAAGGTAAGGATACGCGCACGGAAGCTCAGAAGGCGTCCATTGTCAAACTGCTCAAAGAATTGAAAGGCCGCTATCGGAATGCCGAGATTTACGGGCACCGTGATTTTGCAGCTAAAGCCTGCCCCAGCTTTGACGCAAGAACCGAATACAAACACCTCTCAAAGTAACAAAATGAAGAAAGCAATTATTATCCTCGCAGTTCTACTGATTGCATCAATCGTAGCAAACGTGTGCTTTTATATGCGCGATGGTCCTACAGTAGAAGAGCGTTCTGAACTCCGCATAGACACTATCCCATATCGATTACCCGTGCCGGTAGACAGCGTAGTGGTTAGATACACTACCGAAGTGTTGCCAGTAGCTGAACAATCCTCAGGAGAAAATAAAACCTCACTTGCGGAAAGTGTAGTCGATACGATGTTGATAGTATCTCCGAGAGATAGTGTCGCGGTGACAATCCCCATAACGCAGAAAGTCTATGAAGACAGTACATTCCGGGCCTATGTGAGCGGTTACAAACCGGCCCTGGATAGCATTGAAATTTATAAACGCACAGAAACTATCTATATTCGTTCTCCCACCAAGACCAAACGATGGGGAATCGGAATCCAGGCCGGGTGTGGGCTGACACCGAATAGAGTTCAGCCATACATAGGAATCGGAATTACCTATAATATTCTAACATTTTGAGTTCCCAATCCACTTTACGGGCAGTCCACACGGGCTGCCCTTTATATTATCATATTGATTATATCGGAGAAAAATATTGCAGATATGATTAACTTTTTTACTCTAAAATTTGCGTATATGATTATTTTTTCGTAATTTTGTATATGCAGATATGATGTTTAATCAAAATAGATAATCAATATGACAACAAGAGAAACCATACAGAAAGCAATCGGAATCCTGAAAACCGTGAAGAAGAAATCCGAGTATGACATCATGCAGGATTGGTACCTCAATAGTGGGTACGATGGAGATTTCGACAAGAAGATGAAGGGCTACTTCTCCACTATCAACATCATCAGCAATCAGGAGCTCCATCAGACGATGTGCGATGTATGGAACGCCACTCTCGAATTCTACTACACCGGACCCCGTACCGAAGAATGTGAGATTGAGAAAGCAATCAGCGAGGAACAGCGAGTGAAGAAATCAATCACATCCGAAGACAAGGCTCGCGGAGTAGTTAACTTTCAGAAGGTCCACACAAATAAAGGCGAGAGAGTTCTCATAACATACCGTGACGGAAGCAAGATCCTCAGAAAATTATGGGAAGCTCCCAAGCCGGAACAGATGTTGAACTTCGACGCCTGCGAGAAAGAGTTAATAGACCTCGCAGAACTCGGAAGCCACGACTACCGTTCCGCACTCGCGAAACTCGTAGAAAAGTACAGAGCATAACCCCAATAAATCAATATAAAAATGAAGTACATCAAGAAAATCATCGTCGGGCTTGAGAGCCGACAGGAGGCTAACGATGTGGCCGACCATCAGAACGACATCGGGAAGGACACCAACGACCGCCGTGTAGTGTTTGCCGGCTATGGCGACAAAAGCAAGACACTCGTCCCGGATTGGGCGCCTCTCATCTTTATCGCTGTTGCAACGACCGAGAAGGCGATGAAGGAAATAACAGAAGAATTCTTCGGCGAAGTTCCGATAGTATTCGATATAGAAGAAGCTGCTACCAATGCACTCGCTTAAATGCAAATAAGATATTCACAACGCAAATAAGATATTTAATGGAAACCGTATTAACTCTCCAGAATTGCCACAGAGCGAAGACTGTACGCCCGTTGGCGAACCCGGAAGCCTCAGACCACGAGTTTGGGTTCAGAGCAATAGCCAAGAATCAAGGCTTCATGTATTGCAACTACATTCACACCGCAACTGCGCCCGATGGGAAAGTTGTGGAAGTCCCCAACTCAGACCTCAAGAATTGGGTCGTCACAAGTTGGCTCTACGAAGAAAATCTCGAAGACCTTTATTCTGCCGGTGTTCGAGCATTCTCCGCTACAAGTCACACACCAGAAGATCGTGCCCTGCAGTATATCCGCGAGTACGAAAAGGAAATGCAAGAAGACCTTGCAATCCTGCCCGAAAATGAAAAAGCCCAATACCTGAAAGAGTATCACGGGTGGGTATCAACACTTTTCAGCAAGCACTCCCGTATCGCGAGCGCCATGATTGTCGGCCCGGCTAAATTCCCCAGTGCAAAGAACAAAAGTGCTAACGAAAGCTACGACAGAGCCTATCAAGACTTCCGCGCATGGCGTGACCGCTTCTTTCAAGCCGTCAACCGTCGAATTGAGGCCGCGAAGCCCCAAGAGCAGAAAGATGAAGAAGAATGGCAAGGAGTGAAATCCATGATCATGCGGTCAGCCTCATCAATCTATGGTATCGACACTCACCACGAGCCCTACGACCGTACATGCTTTGTCTCTAACCTGTATGGCCGGCTTGAAACAATAGCCAAGAATGGTAAGGTCGAGATAATCCGCAAAGCCGCAGAGTTCATCAAAGAACTCAATCAGAAGTTTAAGGAAAGTGGTGGGAAGGCAATTTTCACTGACCGTCACAAGTTCTGGAAGCTCGTTGAAAAGGCCGAGGAAACCATCGCCAAGCAAGCCGAAAATGCGGACCGGGAGAATGTTACCATTGAGCTCGACAACTGCACCGTAGTCAAGAACTACGAGGAAGACCGGCTTCAGATATTCCATGAAGAAAAACCGCCCTACGAGGTTATCAGCCGGCTCAAGAAAGAGGCATGGCGTTGGTCGCGCAACAACGGCTGCTGGCAACGTCAGCTCACACAGAATGCCTGCTATAGCGCGGCCCGTGTAATCCTCAGCGAACCTAACGGAAATTACAATCTTACCGAAGCAACAGAACTCGCTAAGAAGATATGGCACGCCCCCCAAGAGTAAAGTCACTAACGGTTAAAGAGGGAGAGCGGTTGAATATTGACTGCTTTCCCAACTTCGACCGCTCCGGCAGTGTAATTGGCATGAGGAAACTCTACTATGGCAACAACGCCCTGCTGGTTAGGTGTGGCTCCTATATATATAATGTAAGTTCAGAACCTGAAATCTACAATTCTGCAAAATGAAATATGTAATTGACCCTACGGTGCCGTTTGAAGGCGCCGTAGTGACAAGTATGCATGACGACATACATTCAGACTACGGTAATGAAACCCTCGAAGAACTCAGAGAGCGAGAGAAAAATCCGAACCTTATCACTGTCGAGCCGGAAAAAGTGGCTGAATTAGCTAATGAACATCGGAAAAATCTCAACAGTGAACCATTCAAAGAAATAAGCGAAGACCGATATGAAGACTTATTCGATTGTCTTCCCCCGAAGCGCATGCTTCGTGACGCATTCTTTGTGGGCGAACCTTACCAATACGACCTCTATCCATTCTGCTTCAAAGTAGGTGGCAGATATTTCGAGGGTCGACGTATAGTCACTACTCCCAAAGAAGTCCTATACGCAGAGATCAACACATTCTATCAAGAATTACTTAAATCAGAAGCGAATGGTAATTGAATTAGAGATAGAATTTCATGAAAACGAGATTCCTCCAAAGTGTCGTCTGCCGAGGCCGGTTGAGCATAAGGACACAACCAAGGTAAAAATCGCAGAAGCGACACCCGAAGAGGCTCCGGCAGTATTCGTGATTCACGGCCCGGATAAGGATATCGAAGTCCGTCGCTATAAGAATAGACTTTACAAAAAGTCGAACCCTTCATTCTATAACGGTACTCGACAAGAAGAATATCCGTTTGAAAACATCCCCTGGCAAACAATATTCCGCAAATACAATTCTTTTGGAGAATACACTACACGAGCGGAATATGAAGCATATCTCAAACTCAGGAGTAAGGAGTATCTTATCGTTGAAAAGGTTGTGTTCATTCGTTGCTTTGAGCCATACTACCATATTGCGACATTTGGATATAGCGGATGTGGTACAGCAATATTCCCGGAATTCTGCGATAACAGTCGGAAGAATGTTATGGGCTACAGCGCTCTCGACAAAGAAATTGCAATAAAAGACGCAATACAAATTGCTCGTTCTCGAAAGGATGAAGAGTGTATCGAAAGAATTGAAAATTTAGTACACGGGTATATCGAGGTCGTAGACCCCACTGCTTGCAAACGTAAATTCACGAGACAAATTTAACTATGGGAGAAATAGCAGAAATGATGCTTGACGGCACCCTCGATTCAGTTACCGGGGAATATTTAGGCGAAGCATGCGGGTACCCTCGTAGTACAACAGATGGAACATACTGGTCCGACTCTGAAAAGCTGAAGAAAAGTTCTCGCCAGTGTATACACGACCTTTGTAAGCAAATAGGTATTGAGGATCGTCTGAGACAGCAGTTCCTTGTCTCCTCGTTTTTACAGTTCATCGGGCTCGTCAGACTCCCTAAAATGCAGAGTCAGATAGAAATGGTATTTCTCCACCATAAAAAGGATTTCAAAATCTTTCTTTCACAGGTTCAACAAGAATTAAATAAGTAATAAAATGGGATTTAGTTGTCATGTAGCCAAACTTTATCAAGTAGAATACGGCCATGCCTGCTTCTCCGGCTCAGAGCAGGAGTACATAAATTCAACTCTTTATAATCTATGCCCCGGCTTATGGCATAGCGATGATTATATTAGCACCTCACAAGATTTAGAAGTGCCAAGAGATGAGTTTGAGGAGGCGATAAAAGAAATTGAGAGCGATAAAGAACACTTCAATCAGGAAATCAAAGATCAGGGATTGAGTCTGTCTGCAGAAGAATTGATAAGCTGCTTCAATGCTCTGCTGAAAAGTGCCGACCCCAAAAATGATTTCATAAGACTTGCATGGTTCTAATATGACATCGGTAGCAACAAAATTCGTGCCTTGGGACACACCATCCTTGGATAGCTTGCGAGGCAGTATGGTCTACAAAATCCGGGCACTCATTAACTCTGGCGCCCGACTTAACAGGGCTCAAAAGAACTGGATTACTAATAAGGTAAACAGTAATTCATATTTCAAGAATGCTGTGCCCCTTCAAGGGTGGATGTTCCACTTTTCAGACGTTCTGAAGAAGTTCGTGGTAAAACAAGATGGGTCATGTCAGGAATATTATGCCGTAGACAAGACCTCACTCCGAGAATATCTCGGTGATAATGTCGAATACATAGTAGAAATCAAATAATGTTTAAGCATGAAAAAATAAGCATAGTTAGGGAAACCTACGAGAGAGTTGAGGCAGTAGCACCAATCATAATTTCTGCCAGTAGAAGCACGGATATTCCGGCATTCCATAGCGAGTGGTTCTTTCATAGATTGAGAAAAGGATATTGTTCATGGGTAAATCCTTTCAATCAGAAAGAATCATTCATTTCATTTGCCAAAACCCGGTGCATTGTATTCTGGTCTAAAAACCCGGCACCTCTCATAGACAAGTTTAGTGAACTCAAAAAGAAAGCCATAAATACTTACATTCAATTCACTCTAAACGACTATTCAGAAGATGGATTTGAACCAAATATCCCCTCACTTCAGTTTAGGATAGATACGTTCAAGAGATTGGTCGATATTTTAGGGGTTGGCTCAGTTATCTGGAGATACGACCCGGTTCTCCTGACTGACACCTTAAATATAGAGAAACATATTGAAAGAATAGCGAGGATCGGCGAAGAGCTAAGAGGTTACGTAGAAAAGCTTGTTTTCAGCTTTGCCGACATAGCGGCCTATAAGAAAGTACAATTCAATCTCTCTCAAAATAACGTCAGGTATCAAGATTTTACATCTGAGTCAATGGAGCAATTTGCACGAGAGCTATTTGATGTTAAGAAATCATTAGGATTAACAGTAGCAACTTGTGGTGAGCTCTTGGATTTAAGCAAATATGAAGTAGAAAAAAACAAATGTATAGACCCACTGCTAATGGCCCGCCTATTCCCTGACGATAAAGTCTTGATGTCGTGGCTCGGCTATTCTGATATGTTCGGCGCTCCCGAAGTATTCCCCAAAGACCCTGGCCAGAGATCAGCTTGCGGTTGTATTCTAAGTAAGGATATTGGTGCCTATAATACTTGCGGACATGGCTGTGTATACTGCTATGCTAATACAACTCCGGAATCTGGATTGAAGAATTGCCGGCTTGCCAATACCAATACGCAACGCGAGTCAATAATCTAATTGATTATATGCGACGCGAAAAATTGCGTATATGATTAAAATAATCGCCCTAAAACTTGCAGGATTGATTATTTATGATTATCTTTGCAAGTGCAAATAAGATACATTCATCAAAAACCAACACAAATGAACATCGAAATTAACAAAGAAACACTGGTAGCCCTCTATGGTAACAGTAATTCTGAAGGCCGCAAAGTCCTCAGAACCGAACTCGGAGAAAAATTCTCTGAAATCCTCCCCGTCACAGACCGCATCAAAACATTCGGTGATGCTCTCGAAGAACTTGGCCCCGACCACGAAGCCGTAAAGTCATACAAAGACATCGAATGGAAGCTCGGTGCCGGCCAGGAAGACATCAAGGCATATCTCAAACTCCGCGTGATTACGGATGCTCTCAACGAAGGGTGGCGCCCGGAATTCATTCAGGGGGAACGCCGCTGGTATGCATGGTATGACCTCATCAGCCAAGAAGACTATGAAGCCCTATCAGATGAAGAAAAGAGCCGGTGCGTCGGTCGGTCGAACTACAATGCGGACGCGGGTGGCGGGCTCGTCTACTCGTACGCGAGTGTCGCCTCATCGAGCTCGGTCACGAATTACAGCGCTCGGCACGCCTTCAAAAGCGAAAAGCTTGCGGAATATGCGGCGAAACAATTCATTGAAATCTATGCGGACTTCTGCTTCCGCCCGAAACAGAATAAGGAAGAAGTCGGATGAAAAAGATCTCACAGAAAGAGTTCTTCCGGAAATTGATAAACGGGAAGTCAGCCAAACTTGGCGCTCCCGTTTATCCCGGTTCGGTCAGTATGTCTGACGAACTCGCGGAAGAAATACTCAAGCAGGCCGAAAAAAAGGAGTATAGAACTGTGACCCATGTTCAATCCAACGCCCTGATGTTTGAAAATGAATCATGGTTTTTCTTCTCAAAGCCGAAAAACTGCGATAAGCGAGAAACATTCTTGCATGAGTTGAATGGAACAACAGTCATAACACTCATCGACCATCGGCCGGCATACAAAAACGGGTTCGGCACTCCAATAAGTGAGCAAACGACGGTTTTGGCATACGAAATACAGTGATGTTTACAACATTGACAAATACACCCTCAGCAATGCCGGCGGAGGCGTTTGAGAAATTCAAGAAAACGCTTCCGCCCGGAATGCAAAAGCAAGTCGAGAAAAGGCATCTTGAACTTCTGCAGGAAGAGCAGAAAAGAGAAGCGGAGAAAGAAATCAAACTTTCAAAGATTCTCGACCGTGAAACACTATTCCGTTTTGCTTACGTTCCGTTTGTGATTGCCAAGTTGGCATGGGATTACGCCGACACCATTACCACAATGGCCGCATACTACAAACTCTCAAAGGATAAGACCTTATGCAGAGAAGTAAAAAGGCTCAAACGAGAATATGATCAGGTGCGTTCTCCGTACATCGATGTGGACCATCAGCAATCCGAAGAAGATAATATGTATGTCTTTGAGGATGGTGTGAATGACTTATTCAAGCTGTACTTTCTCAATATCGATACTGACATAAAGTCCGCACACCCGGAATTAGACGATGAAGAAGTAACATATCTCAAAGCTATATATCAGTGTCACATTGTGCTGAAAGCAATCTACGAATATGTGAAAATGCAAACTATCAAAATTGAAAAGATAGTAGGGCATACAATCGGCGATATTCTTCCTCAGCAGCTCCGACAGCTCGACAAATATGTTCTCGAGTTTGCCAAAGGACGAACCATAAGCCCCAAATTTGAGCGTCAGCAAGAAACATATATCAAGAGCCTTGCAAACCGTATGGCTCGTATAGCGCTAAACGATGTCTTAGAATAACATGAATAAGTTCTTCCAACCATATATATTAGGACTCATTCGTGAAGAATTGCGAAGAGTAAAAGAAGCCCATGTTGCGCCAGTTGTAGCGTCCCACAGGGCTATTATAAACGTAATTCAAAAAGACATTGAAGAAGCTGTCAACGCTCTTGAAAAAGATGGACTCATAACTGTAGCGAGGAATATTAACCAGATACCTCTCTACAAAATAAAGGAAAGCAAATAAGATATTATCATGGTAACAGCAGTAGAACCCCAAGTGGCGCCCACCGGCAGATACACGGTCAAGCAGACCTGTGAGTATCTGGGAATCCATAGAAATACACTCCGCCGGTATACCGATGAAGGCCATATTAAATGCAGTTTTCGCAGAGAAACTGCTCGAAAGATTTACCTGGGAAAAGAAATCCTAAGATTTTGGAACTCCCAGTTATAAAGATACTTCATATTTGCAACCCCAACCCGCGAGGGCGCAAGGTCCAAGAGCCACGAGGAAACTCATGGCTCTTTTTGTGCGGCGACATCTGCTTTACCGAGAACCCAATCTATTACCTTTCTATTAGCTTCATCAACTTTCTTTTTATCGAAGTCAATGTATATCGCTGTCGTAGAATTCCCCATTTCATGCCCCAGCGCTTCTGCAATAGTTTCTTTAGGGATATCCAGGGCTGCCGCGATTGTAGCCCAACTGTGCCGTGCCCAATATGTTGATAACTCTGGTAGTTTTAACCGCTCTTTTATCTTGGAAAAGGCTCTGCACCATTGCATATAGAAAGTTCGATATGTTGAGTGCCGTTCAAGCATATATAATAGATAATGCTCTCCACGATACTTCTCAATAATCTCCATAGCCTCTGGCTCAACTTTTATGGAGTATCGCTTGCCAGTTTTAGCACGATTATAAATTATGCGACCATCGCTAATATTAGTTAGCCGGCAAAGATCAACAACATTTATGCCGATCAAAAAGAATGTCAATTTGAAGAGGTCGACGTACTTCTGCAAATCAGGCTCCACCTCCATATTAAATATAGTGCGAAGTGTTTGGATGTCGAAAGAACGCTTTCGAGTAGGTTCCGGCTTAATCTTGAATTTACGAAAGGGATATGCAGATGTTATTTCATTGTCGATAGCATCGTTAAATACCGCACGAATATTTCTGAAATGAATGTTCCGGGTATTCTTCTTTATACCTTTATTAACGAGATACAACTCGTAGTTAACAAGCCAATCCTTATTAATATCTTCAAATCTCAGCTTTCCAAATTCCGGCTCATATGCCGATATCGAGTTATAGGTTGTTATGTAGACTTTCCGGGTGCTTTCACTTTTGCTATTGGCAAATGCCATAAATCTTGTGGCAAAATACTTGTGAGAATTATCTTCCGTGGGAGGGTTCAACTCAAGATATACTCGATCTTTGATTTCCGGTGCACGTAGGCCATCAAGTTCACCAGAGCCGAGAAGCCTAAATATTAACTGATCGATCTCAACTTTCCTTTGAGCAAGAAAAGCATTAAGCTGTCTTTTCTGTGGATGATTTACAATTGATTGAGCCTTCTTATCCCACTGGTTAATGAGGATTGCTATATTCATTGAGATGTAGGCTGCAACACCATTCTTTGTAATAGAAAGTTTAATGGGCGCCGGATAGCCTGGCTTAGTGGCGCGTTTGTCGAGGTAAAATTTGGTAGTAATCATAACTGCATCGCAAACGATACTTTGCAAGTGTTGCAAGTGAGTTGCAAGTCTGGTGCATCAAGAGTAATCTTAATTCATCAAAAAAGTGCAAAGTCTTCGTTTTTTTTAACGCAGAATACAACGTCGAAGAAAGAGGACTCATCGCATTGCAATGTACGCCAAAGCCTTTTAATAAAAAGCAAGGATAATCAAGAGTTAGAACGTAACTGCTTGAAACTCTCGATTATCCTTTGCGGAGAGAGCGGGATTCGAACCCGCGATAGGCTTTTGGCCTATATCCGCTTTCCAGGCGAACCTCTTCAGCCACTCGAGCATCTCTCCATTATTTTATCGGAGCTCGGGGTTATAGTTGGCACGCTTTCCAGGCGTGCCTCTTCAGCCACTCGAGCACCACTCCGGGTATGTCCTTTTCTTGTGACAATGCGAAGTTAATGCTATTTTTTCATTCTGCAAGCGATTTTGCCCGTTTTTTTTCGTATTTTTGTGCCGAAGTTGTTTATTCTCGTTTCAACCTCGCTTGATGCGAAGGCTTTATCGTAATTATATTATGAGAAATATGAAATGGCATAACGGCCGTATTTTGGTGTGTGGCGGCATCATGATCGCCTCGATGTGTGCCTGTGGCAACAAGGGTAACGATACGGACGGATTGGCTCAGAGTATCGGTAATCTCTCTGATAGCCGCAAGGTTGCATATATGATGGAACACGTGTCACCCGACTCTGTGGCCAGATTTATATGCGAGGCCTCGCTCGGCCATATTCCCGGCGTTAAGATCGATACTCTCTCTATGGCGACATTATATGCGTATGAGAATTATAAGTCTGAGGCCGACATGCAGACATTCTCCTCTGAGATGGATGACTATGTGTCTCATCTGTCGCTCGAGAACAGAATGAATATCATGAAGATGCTCGGGGAGGTGGATCCTCAGGCGTTAGGCTATCAGTTGGGACTGGAGTATGTCGATCATATCCGTCTTGACAATATGACCCCTGCGGAGGTCAGAAGCGAGATAGCCGCTTTCCGCAAGGCTTGTGCAGCGGACACAATGATGTATCAGAGATTTATCATCGGGTTAAAAGTCGCTCTCAATGTCGACAAGGGGAAGGATCTGCCGGAAGATATATACACGCAATTCAAGGATATACAATGAAAAAGTTATCAGAATATACCATACAGGTCACGCAGGCTATCAAGAATATGGGGCTTGGTGAGCGCAAGCCCGGGAGTCTGTATGCTCCGATCGAGTATGCTATGAATGCCGGCGGCAAACGACTGCGTCCGGGACTGACATTGATGTCAGCCGAGGCATTTGGAGGTGCTCCCGAGCAGGCAATGCCTGCGGCTTTAGGTCTTGAGATGTTTCACAATTTCACGTTGTTGCACGATGATGTTATGGACCATAGCGACACACGCCGTGGACGTCAGACAGTGCATATCAAGTGGGATGAGAATACCGCCATACTGTCCGGGGACACGATGCTCTCGCTCGCCGAAGAACTGATGATGAGGGTGCCCGACGACAAATTGCGTCGCGTGCTTGAGATCTTTAACCGGATGTCGATAGAGGTCTACGAGGGTCAGGCTCTGGACATGGAATTTGAGACCCGTGATGATGTCGCTGTCACTGAATATATCGAGATGGTGCGTCTTAAGACCGGTGCTCTGCTCGGAGCGTGCGCTGAGATAGGAGCGGTCATCGGTGGAGCCTCAGCCGAGTCATCGGCCTGTATGCGCGAATATGGCGAGATGTTAGGCATTGCCTTCCAGATAGAGGATGACTGGCTCGATACGTTCGGCACTGCCGAGATATTCGGCAAGCCTATCGGCGGTGATATCAACAATGCCAAAAAGACCTTCCTGTTGTCTACCGGACTGGCCGCGGACAATGCCGATGCCGAAGCTCTGCGTGCCGCCATCGCTCTGCCGGCCGGTGATCTGCGTGTCAGGACAGTGACCAGGATATATGACAAGATGGGCTTGTCACAAAAGTGTCGTGAGGCGATAGCCCACTACTCGAGCAAAGCTCTTGAGGCGGTCAAACGTTCCGGTCTGCCGGAGACTGCTGTCGAGCCCTTCAAGGTCATGCTTGACAAGCTGACAGGTCGGAAGAATTAGGAATTAAGGATTGAAGCAATCATGACGTATGATTGATACACATACTCATATATATCTGCGTGAAGACTTCCCTGAAGATGATGCAGGCGGTGTGCCGGGAGCCATAGACAGAGCTCTCGCAGCCGGCGTGTCTCATCTGGTTTTCCCGTGTGTGGCGCTCGACACCGTCGAGGAGCTCCTGAGCGCGCATCATCGGTATAAGGATGTCACTTCGGTAGGTGTCGGTCTGCATCCTACTGAGGTTGGCGCGGATTGGCGCGCCGAGCTGCGTGAGATATTGGATCGCTACAGCGACGAGCACCCTGTGGCGGTAGGAGAGGTGGGTATAGACCTGTATCATGACTCAACGTGGCGCAGTCGTCAGATGGAGGCTTTCGGTGAGCAGGTCCAGTTAGCGTTGGAACGCCGATTGCCCGTCATCATACATTGTCGCGAAGGTCTTGACGAGACGCTTGATGTGTTGCGCCAGTTTCGCCGGACGGGAACTCCCCGATTGTTGTTTCACAGTTTCACCTACGGCCCGGACGAGGCATGCAGGATTCTGGAGGAACATGAAGCCTTTTTCGGTATCAATGGCGTAGTGACGTTCAAGAATGCCGCGACTCTCCGTGATGCTGTCCGTCATATCGGTATAGAGAGAATAGTTCTTGAGACCGATGCACCATGGTTGGCTCCGACACCATACAGGGGGCGACGAAATGAGAGCTCATATCTGCGTGAGATATGTAGCAAAGTAGCCGAGGTCACTGAGCTGGATTTCAGTGAGGCGGAACGTATCACAGACCGGAACGCACGCCGTATATTGGCTCTTGAGCAAGAATGATGCTCACTCCTCCCGACACTTCTCCTATCTTCTCTTAGAAACCTCTAACCCAGACCACTCGTGCAAACGATAACCGACATATTCACCTTCCCGTTGACAAATCCGGTAGCTATCTTTCTGCTGGTGATGTCTATCATACTGGCGGCGCCTCTGCTCTTCAGACGCATCAAGGTGCCCAATATTGTCGGACTGATCATAGCCGGAGCCGTCGCAGGTCCTCACGGTCTTAATCTGCTGGAGCGTGATGCCAGCTTTGAGATCTTCGGTCAGGTCGGAATACTCTATCTGATGTTCCTGGCAGCCATAGAGATAGATATGTATCACCTGCAGCGCAACTATAAGCAGGGTGTGCTCTTCGGTTTGATTACATTCTCTCTTCCGATGCTCATAGGTGTTCCGGTGACGCACTGTCTGCTCAATGCCGGCTGGGGCACCTCCGTATTGATCTCCTCGATGTATGCCTCACATACACTTGTCTCCTATCCGATAGTCAGCAAATTCGGCATCAGCAACAACCGTGCCGCCGTCATCTCCGTCTTTGGTACAATCGTCACTGTCCTGTTGGCTCTTCTGACTCTTGCAGAGGTCATTGATGTCCACACCACGGGTCATTTCGGTTTTCTCCCGCTGGTCAGATTGGTGTTGTTCACAGTGGTTTACTCTATTGGTGTCGCGCTGTTTTTCCCGTTACTGACACGCTGGTTTTTCCGAAAATTCAATGACGGAGTCGCACAGTTCGTATTCATCCTGGTGCTGGTGCTGGTCAGCTCGCTTTTAGCCCGTCTCATAGGCCTTGAGTCCATATTGGGAGCATTCTATGGCGGATTGGTGCTCAACCGGTTTATCCCCGCCCGTTCTCAACTGATGCGCCGTATATCCTTTGTCGGCAATTTTCTGTTCATACCCTACTTCCTGATCGGAGTGGGTATGCTGATCAATATTCAGTTGCTTCTGGACGGTTGGGGCGTATGGCGTGTGGCGGTCGTCATGACCGTCACAGCGTTGGTGTCCAAATGGTTGTCTACCCGGCTCACACAGAGACTATGTCATCTGGACAAAGCGGAGCGCAGACTGATGTTCGGCCTGAGTTCAGGTAAGGCGGCGGCCACGATTGCCGCGACAATGATCGGTTTCCAGTATGGGTTGCTGACCGAGGATATGATGAATGGAGCTGTAGTTATGATCTTGATATGCTGCATAGTCGCTTCAGTTGTTACCGAGCGTTCCGCGATACGCATCCGCATGAGGCTGACAGCTCAGGAATTGAAGAACGAGACCCCGCAGAGGACCGGTTTCGCCCGACAGGTAGTCGCCGTATCCAATCCTATTACCGCCGAGGGTATCATGCGTATGGCGCTCTATATGCGCTCTCCACGCAATGACGAGCCGGTGACAGCTCTCTTCGTGCGTAACAGCGATGAGGGAAATATGGTGTCGATGGGACGCGAGGCGCTTGCTATCTCTCACAACGTGGCCGATGCCATGGAGATACAATGCCGTGATATCGAGAGATTCGATCTCAGCACTGTGGATGGTATCACCAATCTGATGCACGAATGGCGCAGCACCGAGGTCATCATCGGACTCCATCGCCGAAGCAATATCGTTGACTCCTTCTTCGGCTCTATGATAGAGCAGCTTATGGCCTCTACCGATCGTATGATCATCATGTCCCGCTGTTTCATCCCGATTGATACGATACGCAATCTGGTGGTCGTAGTGCCCGCCAAGGCCGAGTACGAGACCGGTTTCCCGATGTGGGTGGCACGTATCGGCAATCTCGCAGCCTCGCTGAGTGTCAAGGTTATATTCATCTGTCATGCGGAGACGGCACGATTTATCGAGGGTATGGTCTCAGAGGCAGGATACGCATTTACGCGCCGATATCGTATCATGGAATCGTGGGATGACTTCATCATCCTCTCATCCTCGATAGATGAGGAGGATATGATGGTGGTGATCAGTGCACGCAAGGGGTCTATCTCGTGCTCGTCTGACTTTGATAACATGCCGGCATATATCAGCAAGCACTTCGCCCGACATAATATCGGACTGATCATCCCGGCTCAGTTTGGCGAAGGTTCTCACCAACGCAATAAGCGTGAAATATATGTAACCAAATGAAGAGAATGAGAAAAATAGATATAACATGTCTAAGGCTGCCGGCAGTGATAGCGGTCATTGCCATGCTTATCTCTGTAACGGGCTCATGCAGGCGCTCTCACAGCCGTGATAATGATACCGTGGGGGTAGATAGTGCTGCAGTATCAATACCCTATGGTTCGTTGGCCGACACAACCCTGATCATGACCGCAGAGGGTATCGGTCAGGTCAAGTGTGGTATTCCGTTGTCCGATCTTGCTCCTGCACTCGATGGTGTATATGACAGTATTGAGACCTGGAGTGAGGCGGAGTTTGATATATACAGCTTCATATTCGAAGGTGAGGAGCGATTTGAAGGTTTTGATTTCGGTGATGGCGTACTCTCAGTGTTGAGTGCCCGCTCTACAGATATCGTTGTCGAGACACCGGATGGTGTCATCACACGTGATATCCCTTTCACCCGCGTTCTCTCATTGCCGAGTGTCACAGCTGAGTTTGAGAGTGGCAATTATGGCGGGATATGGTGCTGGAAGTGGCATGGACTTTACTTTTTGCCCGATGATCAGCATATTCCCGAACGTCTTGTCTCCAAGCTGTATAACGGTGATACCGAACCTGTGTCTGAGGACTTTGACGACACCGTGAAACTATATTATATCGGTACGGGACTCCCTTTCTGAGTCAAGGACGTGAACAGGGGAGGGGAGAGCGTGCCATATCAGGGAAAAAGATCCGGAATCCGGAAATAAACAGATAATAATGTGATGGAATTGATACAGGATTTGTATGCGGCGTTTCACTCGCAGGATGTAAATATAGTCAATGCATTGTTCAGGATGTTGCTGAGCATGTGTCTCGGTGTCATAATAGGTGCCGAGCGCAAGCGCAAAGGTCAGATAGCGGGAATACGTACCTTCTCGCTTATCACTATGGGAGCGTGTCTGGCGATGCTCCTCTCGATATATGTACCTCAGGAGTATCTGGGGCTCAAGAACGGAGATCCCGGCCGTATAGCCGCTCAGGTCATCACCGGTATAGGTTTCTTGGGCGGTGGTGCCATCATCCGTGCCAAAGGATCTGTCAAGGGTCTTACCACTGCCGCCGGGGTATGGATCTCGGCCATCATAGGTATGGCTGTGGGTGTCGGCATGTATCTGGTCTCCGTCTGCTCGACAGGTCTGATACTTGTCGTGCTGATACTGTTCGACTGGTATGAGCATTGGCAACGGGTCGGTCAGGAGAGCAAGGCATTGCATATCGTGGTCTCAGGTATCGTCTCCGACTTGCATCCATATATGAAGGTGCTGAGTGACAACAGTATGCATCTCTCCACTTATTATATAGAGTATGACTATGTCAAGGAGGTGACGCACCTTAATCTGCTTATATTAGCTCACTCGCATACAGACTATCTGCGCGTTATCGCCATGCTGAGAGAGGTCAACGAAACACTCGATATCGCCCTCTCGTCACAAGTGGAGAATTAAAGGACCGGCAATTAAGATTTAATGTGAAAAAATAATATTTCTTACAGATGGATACAACTGGACTGATAGCCGACCTGGCGTGGATATTACTGTTAGGAGCGATCGTGACCCTGCTGTTCAAGAAACTAAGACAGCCCGTGGTATTGGGCTATATCCTGGCCGGTTTCTTAGCCTCCCCCAAGTTTGAATACCTACCCTCGATATCCAATCTGGATAATATAGAATTTTGGGCGGAGATCGGTATCGTAGTCCTGATGTTCACCTTAGGTCTGGAGTTTAGTTTCAAGAAGTTGCTCAACTCCGGAGCGTCAGCGGTCGTCACGGCTCTGATCATCATTACCGGAATGACAATGGCGGGGTTTGGTGTCGGATGTCTGTTACACCTCAATACGATCAACAGTATGTTTCTCGGTGGTATGATCTCGATGTCATCGACCACCATCATCCTCAAGTCACTCAATGACTTAGGGCTTAGGCAACATAAATTCGCCAATCTTGTATTGTCGGTGCTCATCATCGAGGATCTCTTCGGAGTCCTGATGCTGGTATTACTGTCGTCAATGGCCGTAGGCAAGGTTGAGGGTATGGATCTCCTGCTCTCCTTCGGCAAGCTGGCCTTCTTCCTGATAATATGGTTTCTGGTCGGTGTATACGTGCTACCCTCCCTGTTGGTCAATCTTCGCAAGTATCTCAACGACGAGACCCTACTGGTAGTCTCTATGGCGCTATGCTTTACGATGACCACCTTCAGTGTGATGACAGGTTTCTCAGCCGAGCTGGGAGCCTTTGTGATGGGCTCTATATTGGCCGGCACGATGGCTGCAGAGCGTATAGAGCATGTTGTCCAGCCCATCAAGGACCTCTTCGGCTCCGTATTCTTTATCTCCGTAGGTATGATGGTCGATCCCGGTGTGCTCGCATCTTATTGGGGCGAGATACTGTTGTTGGCCGCCGTGGTGATCATCGGTATGATAATCTTCGGTACGATCGGTATGCTTGTCACCGGACAGTCGCTCAAAGTGGCGATGGAGTCGGGCTTTACACTGACGCAGGTGGGTGAGTTCTCATTTATCATCGCTTCATTAGGTATGTCCCTGGGAGTGCTCAACTCCAGTCTCTATCCTATTATCGTGGCCGTGTCGGTCATCACTATCTTTACCACCCCATATTTCATCAGGATGGCGTTGCCGGCCTATAAGATCGTCGAGAAGCACCTGCCGGCCAACCTGCAATTCCTGATAGAGAGATACAGCAAGCAGAGCACCGATGTCAGCGATACCCGCCGGTTGTGGAAGGATATTCTGAGCCGTTATTTGTGGCGCGTGATCCTTTATTCGGTAATCCTTTTGGCCATTACCCTTGTCTCAAAGAGTTATCTCTTCCCGTTGATGATAGATATCACCCCCGCATGGGGTAAGTTGATAGCGTACCTTATCACGCTCATGGTGATGCTCCCCTTTCTTGTCGCTATTTCATTCTCCTCGACCAAACCCGACGAGCGTATGCGACTTCACGCCACAGCGTCGTTCTATGATGTGCCGCTTGTAGCTATGCGTATCATACGTTATTTAATCGCCTTACTCTTTATTGTCTACTTCACCACAATGGCTTTCAATCCATTACATGGATGGATAGTGGGTATCGCGGTCTTTATATTCGTGATCGCCTTTGCCGGCAATCGTGTTATCACGCGCCACACCCGGATGGAGAAGAAATTCATGGACAATCTGAATATCCGCGAGAATGCCCGTTCCGGCCGTAACAACAACCTGGTCGATGATCTGCATCAGGCGTATATAAGTGTGGGAGTGGGTGTCCCCTTTGTCGGCGACAGATTGCGCAATTCCCACTTGCGTTCACGGTATGGAGTCAGTATCTCGAGCATACAGCGCGGACAGCTTGTCATGTCGCTCCCGGACGGTGACACCCGCATCTTCCCCGGAGATATATTGGGCGTGATCGGTACCGACGAACAGATCAAGGCTCTCAATGACGATATCGACAACAGTATCAAGGAGATGGAGAATACGATGGACTATTCCGCCAAGGTGGAGCTGAGCAGTATCAAGCTGAGTGCGGACTCACCGATAGTAGGGGTGCCGCTGTCAGCTCTGAATATCCGGGATGATTACTACACGATGCTTGTCAAGGTTTTGAAGGGAGACGGCAGTTATGTCTCTCCCGAGCCTGACACAGTCCTGGAGCCCGGTGACACCGTCTGGCTTGTAGGCGATCCGCACGAGTTCGTAAAGATGAAATAGAGGGTAAAAATCGCTGTCTCAGGATGAGGTATCCTTATTGTCAGTATTATCAGAGGAACGCTGCACGACGTAGAGGTCATAGTAGGAGAGTATCAGTGTCGTCAGCGGTAGAGCGATGATCAGGCCCATGAATCCCAACAGACTTCCCCAGATGGAGAGGGACAGCAGAATAATAGCCGGATTGAGCCCCATCGCCTTACCCATAATCCGCGGTGTGAGAAAGAGATCCTGTATCAACTGTACCACAATATATACAGCCATCGCCTCCCAGAATATTACCCAGAAGTCAACTCCGTTTGAGACAAAAGCCACCAGACATAGCAGAGCTGTGAAGGGGAGCGAGATCAGCTGCAGATAGGGGACGAGATTAAGGATACCTATAAACATACCCATCACCACAGCCATAGGCAGACCGATGATCAGAAATCCGATCGAGAAGAGAATGCCGACAAGGAATGCTATGAGGGCCTGACCGCGGAAATAGCGGTTCATCGCGTTCTTGACATCATCGAATATTCTGAAGACACGGCGACGATGATTGTAGGGCACAAGCTGACGGAACGATAGCATCAGTCTCTCGTAGTCCAGCATTATGAACACCAGATAGAGCAGCACTATCAGCCAGCTTACGGCGGCAAATAGAAAATCCAGTGAGGATGATATGACTAACCACGATTTGGAGAGTGTCTGCTTGGCAAGATTGATCCACTCGTCGCGCGATATCCAGCGCGATATTTCATCAAGATTGATGTTATCACGCAGGAAGTCAAGCACCTGTTGCGAGATGTAAGGTATCTGTATCTGACTGTTGGCATATTTAGCCACGGCGGCTGCCATCGAGGTCGTCTCGTTGATCAGATAGGGGAAGAAAATGATACAGAACACGGTGATGACGGTGATGGCTTCGAGCAGGGTCAATACCACAGGGATAAATCTATGGCGGATATGCGTCCGGCGCTGATTCCAGAGGACTATCGGCTCAAGCATATAGGCGAGCAGACAGGCTACCATGAAGGGTAGCAGGACATCCTTCAGGACATTGAGAAGATAGATGGCGGCGAGTACGCCTAACACCGAGAAAAAGATTCGGACTACGCGGTCAAACGTATACGGACGGCGTTCATTGGAGGGTAGATTCAC
>CAMWUY010000011.1 GCA_947177615.1 uncultured Porphyromonadaceae bacterium | reverse complement strand
CTAAATGTTCCAATGGACTTTTCACAGTGCAAAGATCGTAAAAATTTGAATACTATAACATGTTTGACATTCTTTTTTATTCAAAATTTTACGGTTATATAAATTCTGATAAACCCAATAAATTCGGAAGATTTGTACAGCGCAGCCCATAGTCGAGAATGTTAAAATTTGGATATTGCTTTGATAATATGGAGGTGATGGCTATCTTTGCGGTGGTTATTGATGGCTTTGCCACCGTGCACAAGCCATTGGCTGACATGCGCTTCAATCTCACACGCGAATGCTAAGGCATTTGCAGTGAGTTTCTGTTGTCAGTTTGGCAATTGAAAATCGCCGAACGCCAACAAAATAGCACGAGGTGAGGCAAATGCGGCTTGTAATGTATTAAATCGCAGGGGATTAATCACTTACAAACATAGAAAATGTACGATGCTTGTGCGAATTTGATTTCTACTCTATTGTCAATCAGTACATTAACCGCTTCTGCATCGAATGGTTATCATTTCTTATCCAAAGGTTAAAACTATGGAAGATCCAAGATATCTGTGTAAGGTAGAGGTGCGATTCATGTAGTAGCCGATGTTACTCGTATCGAAATAGCAATAGAGCAATGGAAAATCATCACGAACATTCTCATGAGCATAATCACGCTCATCATCACCATCATCATCACACCTTCACTCGTGTAAGCAAGGTATTGATTTGGGGTATAGTCTTGAATCTGCTTTATGTAATTATCGAAGGCGGTGTGGGCATATATGCCGGTTCAATGGGTCTTGTATCTGATGCCGGACATAATCTGAGCGACGTTTTCAGTTTGGTATTGACTTTAATCGGAATCAAATTGGCTCTGGCGCATGCCAACAGTCGTTTCACATACGGTTATCAGAAGGCCACAATTATGATATCGCTGTTAAATGCCATTATACTTTTGGTCGCTGTTGGTGTGATTATTGTTGAAAGTATTCGCAAATTCACTCATCCAGAGCCAATAGATGGAGATATAGTGAGCTGGACTGCCGGTGTCGGAATAGTCATAAACGGATTGACAGCATGGATGTTGATGAAGGACCAAAAGGAAGATCTAAACATCCGTGGCGCATTCCTTCACATGGCTGCCGATACTCTTGTATCGATTGGAGTAGTTATTGCAGGTATTGTTATCACCCTGACAGGCTGGGTGATGATTGACCCGGTTATTTCGCTTATAATTGCTCTCTTGATTTTAATTTCTACATGGGAAATGCTCAAGGAAACTCTGAAACTATCAATCGATGGCGTTCCTGAAGGAATAGACATTGAAGATCTCAAAGCTAAAATTGAATCAATACCTCATATCAAGTCCATTCACCATATTCACGTATGGGCATTAAGTACCACAACAAATGCCATAACTCTCCATGTACTCATTGACAGACGTGACTATGAAGATGAGGTAAAGGCGCAAATCAAAAATTTGGTAGCAGAAGCCGGAATTACTCTCCCCACTATTGAGTTTGAGACCACCCCTTGCGGATGGGAAAATACATACGGGAAATAATCGCGTAGAAGAATACTCGTATATCCGCGTTTCCCCGCTAAGACCGCTATAAAGTTGTATCGGCTTGCGTTATTGTTTGCATTTTCCGACTGGTGGCTCGGTCAATGTGATTTTAATTACGGTTGTCCTCTCAAGGCTACGGGCTATTGCCTCATCAAAGTGATCCATCTGTTTTGGAAGAAATCTTTCACAAAGCAGGCGTAGCGCCTTAATTTTTTCAGTTCTGTTCTCTACCCGTTCACACCGTCCTATAGCTATCGCCGACCGATAATGCTCAGTAAAATTCAAGGTTTCTTCTTCAAATACCGGTGTGCACCTGCTGACTGCTGAGAGACTGACAATAGGGTTGTTTCTCAGACAATCTAATTTCTCACCTTCATCCGCACAATGAAAATAGAAAATCTTATCATCCGCTCTTACAAGTGAAAGCGGCAGACCGTATGGTGTACCGTCCGGACGGCACATACTCATGGTGACGTATGGAGCTTTATCAAATACCTCCAGCGCCCAGGCGGTGTCCTGACGACGCGATGATTTTCTCATTGTTCTCATATAATGTGCTTATTGCTTTGATTATTAGACATGTAGCAGTGAGTAAAATTAATCGAAAAATCACACAGACAAAGAGACTCCTTACCACATAAATATAGATCAACGTAGTATATTTCTTGTGGTAAGGAGTCTTTAAGACGTTTTACGTTATATTAATACCGGTCAGTCTACGATTATTTCATCATCTGAAACTTCGGTCCAGGTGGCTATGGTGCTATTGCTGACTGTTATATCAGTCTTATGAAGTGTAAGACTCAGATTGTACTGGCGTCCTGCCACCCACTCATTCTTAGCCCCGGCATTGTCTATCACTCTATTGGCATTGGTGAAATCTATGTTCGCTCTCAGATGGTATGCTCTGTCCCCCGGCAGGTCGAGCTCGGCAACCAACGATACGGGAGCGTCAAATGTCTGCGGAAAGAGTATCATGGTGTATGTAGCGGACTGTTGGGCGTCATTATAGACTACGGGTGCGTTATTGCCGGTGATTGCCCAATCGTCTGATGCATTACCGGTCAAGGTCACCGAGCCATCGCTTGTATTGAATCCTCCCGAGTGACGTATGCCGCTTAGTGACAACGAGGCCGCTTTTATTTCATTGTATGTCATACCGTCGCCAGGTAGTACCGTGAACGACACCTTGGCCATCATGTGGGAGAATGTGAACGACACATCAGGAGCATCTTTCTTACCCTTGGCCTGAGCCCACAGAAAGTCAAATCCTTTCTGATCATTAAGAGTCTGTCTCTTTGTGTCGGCTGACACCATTACATTTGTCCCCGACAGATTATTCCACGGATAATATGCTGTGAATGTTATTTCATTTTCATCCTGGAAATATATTCTGTCACCGGTGGTTTCGGCTAAGAAACGTCCATTACCTGCCGATGTGACATAACATGCATTAGTACGTGACGCACCGGTAATACCGATTTTGTCATTCTGATCCCACGATGTGTTGGATGCGCGGGATAGGCCATCGATGACCGCGGTAAAGTCCGGACAATCACTTCTGCCGGTTATAACCGGATCCGACTCATCCTTGCTGCATCCGGCGAGTGTCAGAACAGCGAATACTGCCGATATGAGGGTTGTATATGTTTGTTTCATCTGTTTTATCTTCGATTGTTTGGTTTACCGGTCTAATGCGCATCTATATTCCCCACAGTCGTAACGTCCCAATCGGATATGGTGGTGGATTCGACCTTAATACCGGTACGGGTGATAATAAACTGGTAAGAGCAGTTCTTACCCCACTCCCATTTTAGATTTCTCAATAAGATAGTACCCTGTTTTACTTCCGGGTTACTGTTTATCGTATAAGTTAGAGTTATTTTTGCATCAGAGTTGTCGGCAAATGCCTGAGGCAACATCAGAACAGCACGGTCAGTACTGAAGAGCGAGACATAATTATGATTATTGCTGACTCTTACAGGACGTTCAAAGTTGATTGCCAACTTGCCGTCAGCCTCATGTCCGTTGACCTCTATTAAGCGGTCATCGGTCTGAGTGTTGGATTGTCTTGGTGCCGGTTCAATATTGAATGTACACTTGGTTTTAATACCGCTGAACTCAATACTGCGAAATTCAATGTATTCGTTCTCAGACATGATATTATCATCGAGAGCCGCATAGAGATTGACCTTCGACATTATGTGGTCAAACCTGAAGGTGGTGGTCGTATTTACATCTTCCTCATCATATACACGGCGGTGAGTCGCGATGAGTATGTCAGTTACATCGGCGGGATCAGCTATGGTTTTGCCGTCAGACGTAGGAATACCGTAAGTCAAGGATAGCTTGGAGCTGTCATATACACGTGTAAGTCCATTGTCAAGAATGGAGACCGGATGAATCGCTACAAATGAGTGCTCATGTTTGGGGTACCAATACTGAATTCCCTGATAGGTCCATTTACCGGCCTTGTATTCGACGACAGTACCGTCGAACAAGATTGTATTGGGGTTAATGTCAGAATCTCTGAATTTTCTGTCTCCGAAGACGGCAAATCTATCAATAGCCGGAGTCTCCCCGGCACGGGTGATATCGTAAACGTCGAAATTCACCACATTTCCAATGATGCTGTCATCCGGGTCGGGTGTCTCGCTATTGCACGACGATATAGTCATGCCGGCAACGGCAAGAGACAGAAAATAGAAATATTTCAGTTTTGGATACATCATCTGAAATGAATTATTTTAATTATTGATAATTGCATCAAGCCGTCCTTTTCACTTTATTAAGTATTGTGATCCGGACGACTTGGTTGCATTATCGGTCATATCCGGACATATATATCTGAATGATATGTTCCGGAAACGTGTGGATTAGTTGGCTGAGAATGTAATATCTGTTGCAGTGCTGGTGCTCTGGTTCCAGTCATTCATATCCTGTGCCACCTCAAATACGATGGGCTGCAGGTTGGCGACAGTACCGGTAAGAGTGATATTATAGGTGTAATAATATCCCTGTTCCCATTGCGGAGCCCAGTGACCCTCCATGTTGCGTGACAGAACGAGGTTGGCCGGTGTATGACTCTTGCCCTTGTATACCTCGATGGTGAAGCTTATCTGCACATCTGTTGTTGCATATTTGTACGGGATCACATAGCGATACATAGTCTTGGGCTTGTTGGCCTGTGATTGCGACGCATTGGCCACACCTATGCCATCAGTTGTCGGAAATTCCAGCTGCATGGAGATATTCTCTTCAAGTGTATTGTCTCTTACCGCAGTATTACCCCACCCCTTGGTCTGGGAGAACGTACCCATGTTGCGGAAGTTTATAATTCTCACATCCTTGATGACGATGTCGTAGTCATTGGAGAATTCACTTGTGAAGACAGCATCAATTTTGGTAAGAACGTGTGAGAACTTAAAAGACACATTCGGGTTGGGATTAGGATTGGTCGCGGTCTTGGCAAGAGCCTTGATCTCCTTGTTCTGTGCGTAGACGAGGTCGTGGTTGTGGAATGCGTCACAACGATAGTTGGAGATGGTGATCTGACGATCTGCTCCCGTTGAGTTCAGGTCAAGACCGACTGTGCCGTACTTGTTGTCAAGCGCTACGTCACCACAACTGTAGGCAAAGAAACTGTAAGTGGCCTCGGGCACCCAGAATCGTGTTCCGCTGTATGTCCAGCTGCCATTCTGCTTAGTGACAGCCTCACCGCCGAAACATTGGATCGGGTTGGCTACCTGACCCTCCTTTGTGTAGAAACCATACACAATGAACTTGTCAAGATTGGCGTTTGTGAGGTCACCAACCTGAGCATCAGCACGGGTCTGCTTCATAACGACGTTTTCAAAACCGATGGTGTTGCTCTGGCTACTAACATCAGTTATTTCCTCGGATGTGCATGCTGAGAGCGTCATGACACCCAAAGCGAGGTAAAAGAATCGTTTCATCATTTTTTTGAATTATCTTTAGTTTTAATATTAATTTTCTTATATTGGTTTTCACTTGTTTTTAAGGTTCGATTTCGATAGGCAGATCGATGATATCATGGTTGGGCCAGTCAGTCACATCGACAGCGAACCCTGACTCCGAGTCGCCGATCTGATCTTCGATACGCACACCGGAGACTGTGATCACACCGCCGCGAGGCTGCTTCTTCAGCTGATCACTGATGTCGTAATTGAACTCCACGCTCTTGCCATTGCTGAGCAGTATCTCAAGGTTGAGAGTGTATTTTTTATCCTGAGACTCAGTATTGGAGCGACCATAATATTCATCCGGGAAACCGGGTGTGCCGAAAGATCGTATCTCAGCCTCACATCCGTATGATTTGACTTCACAATCATATAGTATGATAGAGGTCTCGTCCGAGGTATGTCCATCTTTAAGATATACGTAAGCTGCCATACCACCTATGGCGCCCCGGGCCAACGCAACATGCTCCAGACCGTAATCAAATTCATATCTGATTATATACGTATATACCACAGGCTGCATCTTGACGTTGAGCGTCGGATGTTCATGCACACCTAATGAGGGAACATTCTCTATATACGACGCGTACAATATATCGGGTGAGTTGGTAGAACGCGCATCCGGGTGATTTTCGTTTATGAATGCCAATCCAGAGCGTGAACGTGAGGTCGCCGAGGCTTTGGCATCATCGGGATTTGCGAGATCAGAGAAGAGTATGTATTCCGTATCGCCGTTATAGAACATGTAGGATTGTCCGCCATTGAGTTCAGCCGATATGACATCACCCTCAGGATGTATGTATTTCTCACTTACTGATCCATCCGTACGTCTGATCAACATGTTGATCCATTCCGCTTGTTGCGGGCGCAGATCGTCATATTCACGCCCATGTTTGGAAGGCTCCCAGTTAGCGATATGATTCATACCGTAATCGCGCTCCCACTCCTGTTCCCATTCCATACTGAGTGTCAGGGTGGGGTAGTGGTCGTAGCACAATTCGGTACGTTCGCATGCAGTCAGCAGCGAAACCGCCATCAATGCCAGAGCTATTGTATAATATTTCTTTATAATATTCATTTTCCTTATTCCTTCACTTTAGAAACGCCATGCCAACGATAGCTTGAGTCTCAGTGGTCCGAAATAGTTGATATTCTTAGTGTATTGATAGAGGAAGTGACCATCCTCAGGGGTATAATTCTTGTCGCGGATGCGCATATATCCGACACCCAGTCCGGCATCCAGTGAGAGGTGCTTGCTGATAGGCCACATATATCCTACCGACACACCGCCCATGCCGCCTTCACCCTCATGTCCATTCTCTCCATTGCAGAGGTCGTACAACCCGCCTCCCACAAAGAGACCTACATACATACCGTGCCATTTTTTGCGCTCTATAGCCCAGAAACGCACCTCTGGAATGATTGTGGACAGGCGATACACCTTGTGAGGCTCGTTCTTGGCATACCATGCGCCTTGCCATTCAAGTGCCACAGACCATCTGTGAGTGAACATCCACTCCAACTCGATGTTTGGCATCAGGACGGCATATCCGAGCAGGTTGGTTTTAAGTGCGAAATGATCCACCTTATTGACCTCCGGTCCGGCCTCGGGTTCATCAATGACCTGCTCTTCATTATCTGTCTGTTCGACCGGTGATGTGGTGTCTTCAATTACAGTTTTTTCTGCGGTTATGTCATTTTCAGGTGTTACAACTTCTTCAGGTGTTACTATTTCCGGTTCGTACCGGGTCTCCTCCTTGATGCTGTCTTTAGGTATAACGATATTGACGGTCACAAAATTGCCCTGTCCGCTGTGATTGCGGGTCGTGAAGCAATCTTCTGTCAGACCTTTGCGGACGATAAGCTCGGACTTGACTCGATTGGAACGTATCTTTGCGATAGCGAGGTTCTGCGCCTCGGTGGGTCTGGCACTGCAGTAACCATTGACATGGACACATCCTTTATGATTCAAGATACTCTCCTTATACATTCCTACAAGATCCAACATCTTGGTAAACTGATCTCCATTATCAATGTATGGAACGTAGAACATATTCTTTCCCGTTATGAAACGGAATGAGAATACACTATCATTCTTCTCCTGAGAATATAAGGGAGCTGTGAATGTCAGGATCAGCAATATGGCTATTATATGACGTATGTAATAACGTCTTTTCATAATGTTCACAATTGTTAGTTGTTCCGTTAGAGTAAGGTCAGCATGCAACCTTAATTGAAATTGATGAGTGGGTGTTACTCTATCCGATTACCACCAATAAAATTGGGGTATTGTATGCAAAGATATTTAAATTTCCTAAATTATGCAAGATAACGTGACATCTCGAGCTATATTGTGTAGTGTTATATTATATCCAACGTCTCTGGTAATTACGTCAATTGGTTGAGCTATAATGAGTTGATGTTATAAATCGACAAATGTGAAAATTTATAAAATTATAATTTTTAACACTTTTTCAAGCATATTTTCGCACACTTTGTGCCATTTCGAGCTGATTTTGACTATCTGTTGCTCGTGTGGGACAGATTCTTATCGACAGGCTTGAACAGAAATATGATAGCTAATGCTACAAGTGTGGAGTATCCTGCAAATATCCACCATACATCACTCCAGTCGCCCATGAAATAGGGTACAGGACCGTTGGAAGTCATCACAGGCTCCCATGTACAGTATCTATTCACAATAGCACCGGCACCAAACATTCCTAACGTTGCTCCCACGCCGTTTGACATCAGCATCAATACACCCTGCCCAAATCCTTTGTTGCCGCTATATGTAGTATGGTCTACATACATTGCTCCCGCTATGTTGAAGTAATTGAACGCCACCCCATAAGCCACCATCGAAAATATCAGCAGCCATAGCCCGTTACCGGGATTGCCTGTTGCCAGACATCCGAATCTGATACTCCATGCAAGCATGGCTATGATCAGGACAATCTTAATGCCAAACCTGCGCAATGAAATTCCGACGAGCAGGATACATACCGCCTCCGCTATCTGAGAGATAGAGAAAAGCATTGTGGCATTGGCGGCCACCGAATTGGTCGCATAGTCACTCAATGCTGCAAAATGAGTGATAAACGGTGTCACAAACCCATTGGATATCTGCAGACATACCCCGGCTAATATCGCGAAAACCAGAAATGAGCGCAAGCGCCGGTCTCTGAACAGATTAAATCGGTTCAAACCCAGAATGTCGGTCAATGTATCTTCTCCGGTAATACCGGTTTTCACTGTTGAGTATAAATGGTTTATATCAAGATTTGGTAATGTCAGCGAGTATGCCGAGGTGAGAAACCCGAAGAGAGCCGAGACCAACAGCTGTCCCGAGGTGTATTGCATTCGATAACGTCCCCATTCATTGGCATCTGACAGTGTAAATCCGATAACTCCGTCATGCCAGTACAAGCTGTTGACCAGCCACATTGCAAGGACAAAACCGACAGTGCCCCAGATACGTATGCGCGGAAAGTCTCTGAGCGTATCCTCACCGCGCGACGATAGTGTGCGAAATGTCGTAGTATTGGCCAGTGCTATTGTAGGCATGTATAGCGACAGGAATATCACATATAGTCCAAATGTCACGCCGAATGTCGGTGATGGTGTCGTATGCAGATAACCCCACAGCCCCGACATGCATATAGCAGCCATGAGGTGCATCAGGGTCAGCAATTTGCGAGGCTGGATATATCTGTCGGAGATATAGCCGGCTAAGGCCGGCATCACCAGCGATACGATGCCTACGGCAGCGTAAAACCATGAAATTTCACGTCCGAGACCAATGCCGCCGAGCAGTTGGCCCAGACTCGTCAGGTAACAACCCCATACGGCAAACTGTAACAGATACAGTAGTGATAATCTCGCCTTTAACATGCTGATTTAAAAAATCGCTGTCAGAACTGCATCTCAACGCCGCCAAGTATGGTTATACCCGGCATAGGACATCCGTAGATAATCTCGTAATGGTGATCGGTGATATTATCAAGTTTGATGAATGGACGGATGTCGCATTTGGACTTGAAGGTATAGGCACATCGCAGGTTCAGCAGCGAATAAGCTGTCGACACATTATCCGGTGCACCATTCTTTAATCCCATGATATTCTGATTTTCGAGTGTCACGCTCAGATTGCCCGGTGTGAAATCCAGGTGTGCGTTCACCATATTTTTAGGCGCATATTGCAGGGTGTGATTCGAGGAATGCAGATATGCGTATGAGGCACCCAGTTGCCATATCTCCGAGATACGATATGCGAAGTCGAATTCGATACCTTTGTTGATGAAGTGCCCCGTATTCATATTCTTGGGACGTCCGTCGACCATGATGGTCTGTATCATGTTTTTAGCGTTGATATAATAGAGTGACAGACCGAGCGAGAGCCGGTTGTCGAGCAGATATTGTCTCAATTCAACATCATAATTGTACATGGACTCCGGGACCAGATCGGGATTGGCCGGGCGGAACATATACAGTTCCTTGATATTGGGTGCGCGAAATCCTCGTCCGAAGGAGAATTTGACAGATGCACCGTTATAAGGTCTGACTATGAATCCGGCCTGTGGTATCCATTCATTACCGTATGTGGAACCATGTTGCAGACGTACTCCGCCATTGATGCTGAGTATATCTCCCCAGAAGGCTTGTTGCATCATCACGTATGCTCCGACCTCATTCACACATTTCTTCGTACCCTCGACTATGGCATCGTCAGCCTTCATCGTGTTCCACGAATGGCCGCCCCAGTGCTGAAAGTCAAGACCGGCGCTCAGATCATTACCTCTCCAGAAGTGCATCGTCTGATATACGCTGAATCCCATGTTGTAGTCCGTAGAGTGGAATAGATAGTCATCTGCCGCTGCCGCTCCCTCGATATCGGCTCGATATCCGTCATCCACTTTGTGGTTTCCCCAAGTTATAAATGCCTGTACACCTCCATGATATTTGCCGTAATTATTATGTGCATATATAGCTGATGAGCCGCGGAACATATATGTCTGCATGTCATTCAGGGGCTCGTAGGTCGTGCCGGCATATTGTGAATCCGTCTGGGTCATTTCGGTCATAGCCCCGATGGTCCAGTGTTTGTCAAGCGAATATTTGAATTGCATGAGTTCGCTTGCATCCCAGAATGCTGAGTTGGCGCGATTACCGTTTGAGCGGTTGAGCTGACCGGCGACATTAGCCTCAAAGCGGCCTTGCTTATAGCCTGTACCTAAATTAAATCTCTGCGTATTGTACGATCCGAACGCTGCACGAGCATTACCGCTCCATCCATCCTGATGATGACGATGGGTGATGATATTGACCGATCCACCCATCGCTCCCGAACCGTATAACAGCGATGAAGGCCCTTTTACAACCTCCACCTTCGACACTCCGGTGACATTATATATATCCGGCAGTGAGTGCCCGAACAGACCGGCGGACTGAGGCATGCCGTCGATCATGAAAAGAACCTTGTTTGACTGGCCGACACCGCGTATATTGACCATGCCGGCAGAGCCGTTGGACACTCCGTAACCGGCAAATCCTCGCTCGGTGACAAAGAGTCCCGGTACTTGAGCCTGCAATACCGGTAGTAAAGATATCTCCGCAGATTTATTGATGGTTCCTTCGCTGATAGTGCTTACATTCAGAGGGAGCAATGTGACGTCACTTTTTCCTATCGCACTGACCTCAAAATTGGGCAACATTACTACTGTATCTGCAACCTCCGCACTATAACAGGTCAATACTGCAGATATCATACCTATACTCAACAGATACTTTTCTATACTCATAATTGTCTTATTTATGGGTCGGTTAAATAAATTCGGTTAAATTAATAATGTATGTCAGTCATTGTTGTGACGTCGTATGCTGACTTATGTCCGGAACATTCCTCGCTCAATAGCGTTATACAGATACCGGAACGTTTTCACAACCGTGACAAAACTAATAATTATATTGCAACAATGCGTGCAAATATAATTACAATTTAAGCATATAACCTATATTTTGATTTAATATTGGTAATATTTATATTTAAAGCGGTAATATATAACCGATAATATGACACGGCAAGAGATAGATTTTTTCAATAAGATAGCTCCCGAGTGGGATAGTATGGAGGTCAGATCGCTCCCTGTACGCATCAATCATATCCTTGATTTGATGCAGATAGAGCCCGGCATGAACGTTGCCGATTTGGGAACGGGTACCGGGGTTTTAATCCCATATCTATTGCAACGCGTGGGTTCGCACGGTCGAGTCACGGCCGTGGATGGTGCTCCGGGTATGCTTGAGATAGCTCGTGCCAAGTATGGGAAAAGTGGTGATAACCTGACATTTCTACTGGCAGATTTTGAGGAAAACATGCCCGTGGACAGATATGACCGCATAATATTATATTGCGTTTATCCTCATCTGAGATATCCGGTTGAGACACTCCGCAATCTTATCGATCATCACCTGCGTCCGGGGGGATACGTGTATATTGCATTTCCCAATGATGAGACCTTTGTCAATCATATACATGGTGAAAAGAAAAGTACCGCGGATATGTTGCCCTCTGCTCCGGCACTGGCTTTGCGATTATTTGACAATGGCTTTAATGTCCGTGTCGTAGAGTATAGTGAGGATGCCTATATCATAAGGTTGAATTGATAATAATATTATGAAGTTATAAGGATATGGGACGTCGAGCCAAACCGCTACAGCAACAGATCGACCTCTTGAGGCGTCGTGGAATGATAATCACCGATGAGGCGAAGGTGCGTGACATCATTCTCGAAATAGGCTGGTATCGTCTGTCGCTATATTGGTTCCCGTTTGAACGTCGGTATCCCGACATGATGGCTGACGAGCATCGGTTTGTCGAAAATACCCGGTTTGAGGATGCGCTCATGCTGTACGCATTTGATTTTAACCTGCGTAATATGTTGATGCGGATGTTGGAGAGGGTTGAGACCGCGTTTCGTACATTCGTAATATATCATGTCTCCACACGTCATCCGGAGTCGCCACACTGGTTTGCCGACACCAATGTGGTGACACGCCAGCACGCTGCCAATTTCGAGAAAGCTGTTTATCAACCCTTGCGTAAACTTAATCAGGATATCATACTGCATCATCGGCGTTTCCCTCGTGACAGATTTGCTCCGGCATGGAAGACTCTGGAGTTTGTGACATTTGGCGCGATGTGCCAGCTGTATGCCTCACTTACTTCTCATAACCTGCGTATGGAGATTTCACGCCATTTCGGCATTGAGAGTCCCGAAGTGATGGACAATTATCTGGAAGTATTGCGAGCCCTGCGCAACAGTTGTGCACATGGTAATGTGATGTATGCTTTCCATTCTCCGGTAGAGATACGCAGACAGCCGGCCGCTATAGCGCACGGAGAGACACATAATTTGCGCGGCTCACTACAGGTATTGCATTATCTGCTGCGTCAGATATCCCCTCGTGTAGCCAAGGAGTTAAAAAACGAAGTGGACGCGCTGCTCAGCCGGTTTGACATATCGCATCACGTCCACAAAGTATTGACCGGTATTGCCGGATTTAAGAATGCTCACTACAATAAGTAAGAAGTAACGGCTATTCGGTATCGGGAATATATGAGATGAGGTAACGCCATTTGTCATGCCGCGAGGGGATCTCGGGTTCTTTATAGAATCTTCCTTCTCGTCCGTAGAAATGTTCGGTTTCGTAGAAGTGGCATATCCCGATTCCTGTATCCATTACCGATAACGCACTTTTGGGCACATAATAGAAGTGTATCTTATCACCCTCGACGAGTACGCGCCACGGCTGGGAATTGGTTGATGACGGAGCGTATCTCAACATCTCCAGAGCTTCCGTGTAGCGATTATCCTGTGTCAATGACCGGTTGAAATTGTCAGTGAAAAATAACTCCTTGAATGGTTTGCGTTTACTGCTGCCAAGTGTGAAGCGTGAGATGTTTTCAAGCAGACTCTTCCCGGCAGGTCGTCCTACAGGGGATACGATGCGCAGCTTCTGACCCTCCGGCCAAGGGATACCGTTATCAAAGTCCGAACCTTTGAATGTAGCTGCAATCCAGCAAGTCCCCAATCCTCGCTGCCATGAACGCAGTACTACCTGCTCGAAGCAAAATCCTGTGGCGAGAGCAGATATTTCATTATCGGCTGTTCCGATGGTGAAATAGTCCATGGCATTCTTGATCATTCCGTATGTTGAGGGCTGGAAATCAGCGGCTTTGTCAAAATGTTTCATGCGTATAGAATACTCTCCGCCGAACGGATTGTATATGTTATTGCAGTCGTTTTGCAATTCTGCTATCTCGTCTGTCGTGAGATTTTTACCGTCAAAAGTGCGTACTGAACGGCGTGTGCGCATCGCCTCCAATATATTCATAATAAATAGAGAAGGACTGATTCTTATATAATATTTTTGTGGAAAGGAGTCTTAGAAGAAGTGTTAATCCTTGTTGCCGAAGTAGCTTGACCCGTCGAAACAGTGGGTACATATCTTTTCTTTGGGAAGACCGATGGATCTGACCAGTGTCTCGATCGGGTTAAACTTAAGTGAGGTCAGATCGAAACGTTTGCGGATCTCCTCGACAAGACGCTCATATTCAGGAGAACCGGTAGTGGCATATTTGTCCAGATTTTTGTTGGCATCTCCCTCGAGTCTTTCAATGATGCGTCGTGTCAGCAGTTCCATATCACTCTTCGATGAGGTGAAACCTATATATCGGCAGCCGTAGATGAGCGGAGGACAGGCTATACGCATGTGCACCTCCTTGGCGCCGTTGGCATATAGGTCGGAGACATTATCATTGAGCTGTGTACCTCGCACGATGGAGTCATCACAGAATAGAGCGCGTTTGCCTTTGAGCATAGTCTTGTTGGGCACCAACTTCATCTTGGCGACGAGATTGCGCATGGATTGCTCGGAGGGGGTGAAGCTTCGTGGCCATGTGGGGGTATATTTGGAAATGCAACGGTGGTAGGGGATTCCGTGGCCGGCCGCGTAGCCTAACGCCATGCCGACGCCTGAGTCGGGAATACCGCAGGCGCAATCCACCTCGGTATCATCTTTCTGTCCCATCTCGAAGCCCGATGCAAACCTCGATTCCTCGACATTCTTGCCTTCGTAGGAAGATGTGGGGAAACCATAGTAGACCCATAGGAACGAGCATACCTGCATTTTATCTCCCGGTGAGGCAATGGTGACGGCTGATTCCGGAGTGATAGCAACAATCTCACCGGGTCCAAGATCGCGAACGTGTTCGTAGCCTAAATTGGCAAAGGCTGTCGACTCGGATACGAGACAATAGGCGCCCTCTTTATGTCCCATTATCAACGGTGTGCGACCCAGGCGGTCACGAGCGCCGATCACCTCCTTCTCGGTTAGAATAACCATTGTGCATGAGCCCTTGATACGATCGAAGGCATGATTGATACCTTCGCGGAAGGTGCGCCCTTGATTGATGAGAAGTGCCACCAACTCAGTCTGGTTGGTCTTGCCGGAGCTCAATTCGCCGAAATGTACCCCGCTCTCTATAAGTTCACGCTCCAGTTCGTCAAGATTTTCGATGTGCGCGACGGTGACGATCGCGAACTTGCCTAAATGTGAATTTATCACTATAGGTTGTGGATCTGTATCCGAGATAACACCGATACCTAAATCACCCTTGAATTTGGGTAATTCCTTTTCAAACTTGGTGCGGAAATAAGTCTGCTCGAGAGTATGGATTGACCGACAGAACTTGTTCTCCTCGGCATCGTAAGTAGCCATACCGGCACGTCGTGTGCCCAGATGAGAATTGTAATCCACTCCGTAGAACAGGTCTACGCGACATCCATTTTGGGCTGCAACGCCCATAATACCACCCATAAGAATTTTTACCTTAAGTTTTCAAATATGAGACTCGACTGTGACTGCGTCAAAATGTCGTCCCGATTATTTGATTGCAAAATTAATAAAAATTGTTGGAAACAACGGGCTGAACACAAGTTTTTATGGGATGCAGACTATATATCGATACCATGTTTGAGTAAAATCTTATGGAGACGATAGATTTCATTCTGAGCTTCAATCTGTTTGGCTGTCATGAAGTCTAACTTGTTCTGAAGCATCAATGCTCGTTCGGCCAACTTGTCATTTCGATCCAGAAGACGGGTTATTCTCTCCTGCATCTCGTCAAGCCGCTGATGATGCAAGGCATGATGGTTGTTTTCATCCTGGTGTTCATGTGTATGGAATATGCGGAGTATCTGTGCCATCATCTCGGATTCTGTCGAAGGCAATGAATCCTTGATAGAATGGCCGGGTACATCATTCTTTGTGACAGTATGCCGATCTATATCTTCGGCCGTGAAGATTGCACACAGCCTATGATATTTAGACTTCGGGAGACGGCTGTGGCCATTCTCTATAGACGACAGGAAACTTTGAGTGATCTCCAGTCGCTCCGCCAGATCGGTCTGATTAAGTCCGTGAGCCCTGCGCAGCCCTTTGATGTCAATATGCTTATACTCCATATTTTAGATACACTGATATTCCGGTTCGCGGAAAAACGACAGCAAATATATAAAATAAATTTTGATTTTGTGATTTCGAGTAATTTAATTAATTTTGTCCTATGGTATTGGCTCACCGCGATTTATAGCGGCAGGTGTATATGTGTTGTCGAGTGACATAGTGCTCAATTCCTTAATATACAGATGCTTTGTGGCTACGCGGTCATGCCGGCTTTATTTATTTGAAAATCGATATAATATATCATAAATCATGGCAAAACAGGAAGATGTCTTCAAGACGATAGTGGCTCATGCCAAGGAGTATGGGTTTGTGTTTCAATCATCCGAAATATATGACGGACTCTCGGCAGTATATGATTACGGTCAGAACGGTGTGGAGCTCAAGAACAATATAAAGCGTTACTGGTGGGAGGCTATGACAATGTTGCATGATAACATTGTCGGTATCGACTCGGCCATTTTCATGCACCCGACTATCTGGAAGGCATCCGGTCATGTGGATGCATTCAATGATCCCTTGATCGACAATAAGGACTCCAAGAAGCGTTATCGTGCCGATGTGCTTATCGAGGATAAGATAGCTTCATTTGACGAAAAGATCAATAAAGAGGTGGCTAAGGCTGCAAAACGTTTCGGTGACAGCTTTGATGAGGCGATGTTCCGCCAGACCAATCCCCGTGTGCTCGAAAATATACAGAAACGTGATGAACTCCATAATCGTTTTGCCGAGGCGATGAACGCCAACGACCTTGAGGGTCTCAAGCAGATCATTCTCGATTATGAAATAGTCGATCCGATCAGCGGTACACGCAACTGGACCGATGTCCGTCAGTTTAACCTGATGTTCAAGACTGAGATGGGATCTACGGCTGATGGCGCTATGGAGGTATACCTTCGTCCGGAGACTGCACAGGGTATCTTTGTAAACTATCTTAATGTACAGAAGACCGGACGTATGCGTCTGCCGTTCGGTATCGCGCAGATAGGCAAGGCCTTCCGTAACGAGATTGTCGCACGTCAATTCATTTTCCGTATGCGCGAATTCGAGCAGATGGAGATGCAGTTCTTCGTTCGTCCGGGTGAGGAACTCAAATGGTTTGACTACTGGCGCAAGGCTCGTTTGGAGTGGCATAAGGCGCTCGGACTCGGCGATCAGAAATACCGCTATCATGACCATGAGAAACTCGCTCACTATGCCAATGCCGCTACAGATATCGAGTTTGAGATGCCATTCGGTTTTAAGGAGGTGGAGGGTATACATTCACGTACCAACTTTGACCTCTCACAACACGAGAAATTCTCAGGAAAAAAGATACAATACTTCGATCCCGAGCTAAACGAAAGTTATGTGCCATACGTCATCGAGACCTCAATCGGCGTAGATCGTATGTTCCTCAGCGTGCTTTGCTCATGCTATGAAGATCAGGATCTTGGCAACGGTGATCGTCGCGTCGTGCTACATTTCCCGCCGGCGCTCGCCCCCGTCAAGTGCGCCGTTCTCCCGCTCGTCAAGAAGGATGGTCTCCCCGAGAAGGCACGTGAGATACAGCATCGTCTGCGATTTGACTTCACATGTCAGGTTGATGAGAAAGACTCTATCGGCAAACGTTATCGTCGTCAGGATGCAATAGGCACTCCTTATTGTATCACGGTCGACCATCAGACTCTTGAGGATAACACCGTGACTCTGCGTCATCGCGACTCTATGGAGCAGGAACGTGTCGCCATCGGGGATCTCGAGCGTATACTCAGTGAAAAGGTTCATCTAAATACATTGCTTAAAAAATTATTGTAATATGAAGATTAAAAAGAAAATATATCGCTTTCTCGCTATAATGACTGTGCTGTTCGGCGCGTCGGGACTGAGCAGTTGTAATTATAATGGTCTCGTCGAGGAGCAGCAGAATGTTGATCAGGCATGGGCTGAGGTGGAAAACCAGTATCAGCGTCGCGCTGACTTGATACCCAACCTTGTGAACACCGTCAAGGGTTACAGCAAGCATGAGAGTGAGACGCTCGAGAAGGTGACACAGGCTCGCGCTCAGGCCACATCCATAACCATCAATGCTGATGACCTGGACGAGGAAACACTGGCCAAGTTCCAACAGGCACAGGACAATCTCTCCGGTGCGCTCAAGTCATTACTCGCTGTCACTGAGGCATATCCTGATCTAAAGGCTAATGAAAACTTCCTGAATCTGCAGGCACAGCTCGAAGGTACTGAAAATCGTATTACCATAGCTCGCCGCAATTATACTGAGGCCGTTCGTAATTATAATACCTCCATTAAGAAATTCCCTACCAATATCTATGCCGGATGGTTCGGATTTAAACCCAAGCCTCAATTTACCGCGGCTCTTGGTGCGGATAAGGCTCCGGAGGTAAATTTCTAAGACAAAACTTTGCAAGATAATGTATAGCAGAAATATTCTCAAGATAGCAGGGATCATAGGACTCTTCTCATTAAGCCTCGGACTGACCTCGTGTTTCAATGACAATGATGACGACTCCTTTGACAAGAAGGAATGGACACAACGCAATGAGGCATACGTTGCTGAGGTACAGTCGAGCGGAGAGTTTAAGACTCTGACACCACCGTGGGCTCCGCAGGCTATCTCGTTGGTAAAGTGGCACAATAATCGTGCACTGACCATGAATAATCTTTCACCACTTGACAATTCGTTGGTGGATGTCAAATATGATTGCTCGGACATTGACGGTACGCTTATCGACTCGTCATACAAGTCTACGCAATATGGTGATTCCATCTATCGTTCACGACCTTCCTCCAACGTTACCGGTTTCTGGTATTTGGTCACACAGATGCACGTAGGCGACACGGTGACCGCTATCCTCCCCGCCATATCGGCTTATGGCGGAGTAAGCTACGGAGCAATCAAGCCAAATACGACTCTTATATACCACATCAAATTGGTATCGATACCGGCTTATGAGGTGCCGCTCGGTGGTCGGTGATATATAATTAGATATATATAATTGAGTATTTCAGAGGCATAGAATTATAATTTGACGATATATTTATGAAATTGTCTGCTATATATACTACGACAGCCCTCGGAGCTTTCTCTCTGGCGGCTGTCGTTGCATTTGCATCCGTCACGGAGATGAAAATCCCTGCTTTCCGCAAGTCTGATGTTGTCGAATTCCGTCTCCCCACAGTGCCCGACTCATGTGAGGCGAAGGTAAATGTATTCAAGACCTCTGATCTCTTGAAGTCTGTAGTGCCTGACAATTCTCGGTTTTGGCGCAATCAGTCTCAGGATTGGACCACTATCCTTCCGGATACGGTTGGTGTCTATCATTTGAATCTTAAGAGATCAGACTCCGGGGAGGCCGGGAGTGCGGCTGTTCAGAAAATGGCAGTTACACTGCGTCCGGACAGATATTTCAAGGGTGCGATCAAGGTGACAACACCATTGGCTGCCGCTGTTTATGTCAATGGAGAAAAAATTGCAGACAAGGTCACGCAAGACAGCGTGGCTGGTGATGTCAAGGGAGAAATCGCAATTTTACCATACAGGGATGCAAGGGTCGAAATACATTTTCTCGACAATGGAGCGATCAATTCAGCACCGGAGGCAAAGATCGTGCTTGAGCCGGCCGTGGGATCGGAGGATGTGACCTTCGCATCCGATACACAGCAGAATTTGTTCAATATTATGACGACAGTCTCGGCACCGCGCGTTTCGACTGTCACTGTCAGTCCGGACGGAAAGTATATGATAGTGGCTGTTACGGAGACTGCGGATGGTAAAAAATATGTCAATTCTTACGATGTGCGCGAGTGCGCGACCGGACGCGTCACCTCGATGAACTATGGTGATGGAATGTCATGGTTGCCGGGACAATCATCTACGTTGTATTACAATCGTGATAATGCCGACGGGACTTTCGATATAGTGACTGTAGACTATCCCTCTCTGAAATCAAACGTATTGGCGACAGGAGTACCTTCAGAAGCCCGGCATTACGTTATAGATCCGACCGGTAAATACCTGGTATTCGACAATTCTGTTGAAGGGGCGAAACCTTCGGGTACAATGCGACGGCTCGAAAATCCGGACGACCGCATGCCCGGCAACCGTGATAGGGTGTACCTCAGTATGATACGGTTTGATGAGCGTATAGTACGCCCGTTGACTTATGGTGGAGGTTCCTCATCTCTGGCCGATATAAGTCACGATGGTAAAAGATTGTTATACCTTACGACGCGTGAGACACCTTCGGTTTATCCTTTCTATGATATCAGTCTGGTAGAGCTGGATGTAAACACATTAAGATGTGACACTCTGTTGCGTCACGAACCGAGTATTATGACGGCATGTTATTCTCCGGATGACAGCAGGATATTCCTGACGGCGGGGCCGTCATTCTATAATGGTATAGGTGCAGCTGCAGGGGCGCATCCTATAGCTAATGACTTTGATATACAAGGTTACATATATGATATTAAGAGGGGGAATGTGCGGGCTGTCACCCGTGATTTCGATCCTTCGATAACAGGTGATCCTGTATGGAATAAGGCCGATGGCAAAGTTTATTTTCGTGCTGTTAAGGGATTTGATATTGTGATATGCTCACTCGATCCCAACAACGGTAATATTACGACTCTACCTGCTGAAATGGATTATATCCGCAATTTCAGTATGGGTGAGAATGAGAGCAGATATCTTGCATATTGTGGCATGAGTTATGACTATATGGGACGTGCGTGTATGTTGGATATTAAGAGCGGTCGTAATTATGTCATCGCTGATCCGGCTTCCGATCTGATTGCCGCTACTGATTTCGGTGACTCACGGATGTGGAGTTTTACAGCACAGGATGGTACGGAGATAGAGGGTACGGTGACCTTGCCTCCGGGTTTTGACCCGAATAGGAAATATCCGTTGATTGTCTATTATTATGCCGGCACTACACCATCTACCCACACCAATCACTCACCATATTCACCACCGCTTTTTGCCTCATACGGGTATGTGGTTTACGCACTCAATCCTTCGGGTGCGATAGGTTATGGTCAGGAGTTCTCTGCGCGTCACGTCAATGCCTGGGGTGAGCGCACTGCCGATGAGATAATATATGGCACTAAACTCTTCTGTGAGTCACATCCATTCGTGGACAGTACACATATCGGATGTATAGGAGCAAGTTACGGCGGTTTTATGACGCAATTGCTGACTGCAAGGACAGATATATTTGCGGCGGCGGTCTCGCATGCAGGCATCTCAAATGTCGCCTCATATTGGGGCGAAGGATATTGGGGATATAGCTATAATGCGGTCGCGGCTGCTAAATCATATCCATGGAGCAATCCGGAGATATTCACACGCAACAGCTCGCTCTTTAATGCCGATAAGATACATACACCGTTATTGCTGCTGCACGGTACCGTCGATACCAATGTCCCCATCGGTGAGAGTATTCAGCTATATAACGCGCTCAAAATTTTGGGACGTGATGTGGAGTTTGTGACTGTCGAGGGTGAGAACCATATAGTGATGGACTTTGAGAAACGCAAGGAGTGGCATAATACTATTATGGCATGGTTTGAGAAATGGCTCAAGGGAGACAGCCGTTGGTGGGATAGTATATATAACTGATATTAGAGGTATATTATATGAAAATATTATATATTGGGTCCATTATGGCTCTGAGTGTCGCCATGGTGGCATGTGGAGGACGCAAGACTGATGCCGAGGGCAATCCTGTCGAGACTGAGGCTCAGATAGACTCGGCAAAAAATGACGGACGTGAGGCCGCCCGCAAGATTATTATGCAGGAGTGGACAGACTCCATGCAGTTTCAGAATGCCGTCCTTGAGGCGCGTGCGCGCAAGAGCAAATATGAGATGGCCGGGCGTCACGCAAGCGTGGCCGCTTTTGACACCGCATTTATCTCCACTATACGCACCACACGACCGGATCTTGCTAAGGAACTGGAGTAAGTTAATTTCTTATTCGCCTATACCGATGCCGAAGAGGGCGTAGTCGTATATACAGGGATCTTCAGGTCGCATGAGGCGACATTGAGCCGTTAGTTCCTCTACGGTCTTGCGATCATTGGCTTTGCGGGTGACAAGTCCTAAATCTCGGGCTGTATTACCGACATGTACGTCAAGCGGGATATACAATTTACTCTGAGGGATGCTGTGCCATACCCCCATATCTACTATCCCGTCATCGCGCACCAGCCATCGTAAAGCCATATTGACACGTTTCAGGGCCGTAGTCTTAAGGTTTTGTGGCAATCCCCGGCTATCCCTCTCTCCTCCGTTGGCGTCTGCAGTGATACGATTGACCGCGTCTATCAGATACCAAGCCGGAGCCTCCTCTCCGGATGCACGGATCTGCCCCGAAAATGCATCCAACGAACCGTATTTTTGATATATTTCCCTCAGGCCGCGTAACAGATGCTTCAGGTTTTTGGCAAAGAATGTACGATGGATGTTCAGTTCGTCAGGCAACTCCTCATATCCTTTATCCATAAGATAGGCGTATGGTTGACGATCCATCAGTGAAAGCAATTTATCCGCGTCACGGCAGATCATTTTGCGATTGCCCCAGGCTATGATCGCAGAGAGGAATGCCGTTATTTCGATATCTCGCAGATCCTCGAACTGACGTGGAAATTGTACGGGATCATTGGCTATAAACTCCGGACGATTGATGCGCTTGGCCTCGCTGTCCAGGAGCTCGCGGATGTCGGCGGATATCTCATTCATGATATTTGGATTATGGCTTGATACGAACCGGCAGTGACTCTCTGTTCATTCGGTCCAACGCTGTGACGGCAAAGGTCATACCGCGTACACTCTCCGGATCGACATCATCGCAGATCATGACACGCGTGTATGGAGTCATGGCGATAATTGTCTGCGAGTCGGATATATCATCGCTGTTTTCACCGGGATAGAATTGGTATACCACATATTTGACCTGATCGGTTGCCATCTGTTTAGGACCGTCCGGCACCTCGTCCCATACCAGGAATGTCTTGCCGTCCTGACGTTCTATTTTAAGATTTCGTACCTTTTCAGGTCGTACTTTCTCATCACCGAATGCAGGAGGTAGGGCTATGGTGGATTGATATTTGAGCGCAAGCGAGTCAGCTACCCCCTTGTAATTGTCAGTTACCCAATATCCGTGCCACCAGACATTGCCGTCCACGTTCTGCAATTTTCGGCTCAGTCTGACTTTAGTGTCCAGTTCGTTGGTGTCATGATTGCCGGGATCGGCAGCATCCATCGTACGTTTGGTATCCTGGCCGATAAATAGTTTAACCTTGGGATTGACGTTATCATTCCACCACCGGGCAAGGTGACGGCTCGGTGCCGCCTTCATGTCAAGTGTCCAATAGAGCTGTGGCACAACATAATCTACCCAGCCCTTGTCGGCCCATAGCAGTACATCGGCATACAGGTCATCATAATTCTGGAGTCCGGAAGAGTTGGAACCGCGTGGATCACTACTCTTATTGCGCCAGATACCGAACGGAGAAACACCGAAACGCACCCATGGTTTGGTCTGCTTGATTGTCGCGTACATCTGTTCGATCAGCAAGTCAACATTGTGTCGGCGCCATGCGTTTCGTTCCATACCGTTACCAAACTTGGTAAAGGCATCTGTATCGTCTGTAAATTTCTTGCCGTTGGCTGGATAAGGGTAGAAATAATCGTCGATGTGAATGGCATCTACATCGTAACGACTTACTATATCCTCCACTACCTGACAGATAAAGTCACGGTTCTCCTGGTATGCCGGATTGAAAAATATCTTGTTGTCAAACTTGACATATCTCTCCGGATGTTTGTGGATATCATGAGTCGAGGGTAGTATATCTTTGGTGGAGGAGGTGATGCGGTAGGGATTAAGCCACGCGTGAAACTCCATACCACGTCGGTGAGCCTCTTCGAGAGTGTATTGCATAGGGTCCCACATTGGTTCGGGGGCGCGCCCACGCTTGCCCGTAAGCCATAGACTCCATGGCTCAAGATCACTGATATATAGAGCGTCTGCTGTGGGACGAACCTGAAATATCACGGCATTGCAACCGGCAGCCTGTAGTTTGTCCAACTGATCACTGATATAAGCCTTAGCCTGTTTTGTGGACTTGTTCTGATATTGACTCTGGCCGATGACGTGAAGCCATGCACCACGAAATTCTCTTTTAGGGTTGTCAAACGCCAGAATATCCGCCGTATGTGTGCAAGATACTAAAACGCAGAGTGTCAATAGTAAACCACGTATATGATATATCTTGGTTTTAAAGAGATTGCTCATAATATACAAAGATACAAATTTTTCCCGGATTTAAGAGAAGGGTGCCATATCGGTTTCATTGATGTTTTTGATAGGATTTAGACCGTGGCGCAACCATGATTTGCTGAAGAGACGCCATAGGAATATACCCCCGCGGAAACATAACTCAATACACATGGCTATCCATACGCCGTCAAGACCCAGACGTGGAGCCAATACTGCCGCCAATGGTATGCGTACGAGCCAGATACTTGAGAAATTCATGATGGCAGGGCGTGTCGCGTCTCCGACACCGACCATCGCTCCGTAAGCCACGATCGAAGCGGCAAACATCGGCTCTGCCCAGGCCTCAATGCGCAAGGCGGAGGTGCCCATCTGCCGGATCTCCTCTACAGGTGTTAGAAAGCTCATAACATCGTACGCACAGAGCCACATCACCAATCCCATAACGCTCATTATGGCCATGCCGATACCGACGGTGATATATGCAAAACGCTTGGCAAGGTCTTTGCGACCGGCGCCGTAGCTTTGACCCGTAAGTGTAGAGGCCGCATCACCTATGCCATAACCGGGCATGTAACATAATGCTTCTGCCGTCACGGCAAAAGAATTGGCCGCGATTGCCATAATTCCCAAGGGTGCCACGATGATGGTCACCATTATCTGTGCACCGCATATCACGATATGCTCGATAGTCATAGGTGTCGATATCTTCAAGGCATTCCTCGCGATGTCCCGGGTTGATTTAAAATCTTGACGCCGCGCTTTGGTTACGGCTTTTCTGCCGAATATGGCCAGGAGGGAGTCTCTCCAACCGACCTCCCATATCAGCAATGCTCCGACTGAAAGCTCGGCTGCGACCGTGCCCAAGGCTGCACCCAATACACCTAATCCCAAACCCGGCAAAGTGATATCTGTCCCACAGATCGGGAGTGTTCGTGTCGGGAAGATAAAAAAGAAATTGAATATAACGTCCAGGATGCACATCAGAATATTGAGACCCCCGGCAAGCTTCATTTTGCCGACAGCTCTCAGTACACCGCTGAACAGATAGTTGAGTGAGAGAAAGGGGAGGGCTGCCGCAAATACCAGAAAATAAACCGAGGCTTTGCCACAAACCGTTTCCGAGCCACCGAGCCACTTGGGAAGAGAACCCGATATCGATATGCCGATCAGAGCCATAAGCAGGCCGAAGAGGAATGAGATGACGACACCTTCGGTCATAACCTTTTTGGCGCCATTCAAATCTTGTGCACCTATACGATGAGCGACCTGCACGGAATATCCGGAAGTAGCCGTCGAGCACACACCCCAGAAGAGCCAGAGCGTTGTTGACACAAGACCGACCGATGCACTGTCATCTGCACCCAGTCGGCCGACCATTGCGGCGTCAATATATTGCATCAGAATACTGGACAGCTGTGCCATTATTGCCGGCCACGACAACTGCATGGTAAGCTTGACACTCTGTCCAAATGTGAATTCTGATTTCGGCTGGATGACCATAGGATGGGGTCTTAATCGGGATTATCTTTCCGAAGACTTATTTTGAATTGTTTTAAGACCGGTGACAACTCTGCTTACCCCCTCCCGAAGACGGGATAGCGGACAGGCTATGTTCAGGCGGATATAACCGGACTTGCCATACATTTCTCCCGCATTGACCCACACCTTGTTATCTCTGAGCAGAATCTCTTCTATCACTTCGGATGAAAGACCTGTGCAGCGTATATCAACCCAGGGCAAGTATGTTGCCTCAAGTTCAGTAACGGGACATTGTGGCAATTCGTCAGCGAGGTATGACTTGAGCCACAGATAGTTTGTATGTAGATAGGCCCTTAACTCATCAAGCCATTCTGCGCCGGACGGTGTGTATGCCGCTTTAAGTCCCTCGACACCGAAGGGATTGACATCGCACACCTCATTGAAATTGATAGCCGTATCGACCAAGTTTCGGGTTTC
>CAMWUY010000010.1 GCA_947177615.1 uncultured Porphyromonadaceae bacterium | reverse complement strand
GTGCTCGGCAAGACGCGAATGGTTATGGCTCATGGTGACGGGGTTTGGAAACGTGGTATAATGTTCCCGTTAGTCCGTGCACTTTTTCGCAATAAGTTGTGTCAGAAACTATATTCCGCCATACATCCTCGGTGGACAGTCCCCTTTGCGTACAGATGGAGCAGCTACAGCCGACATGAAGGAGAGGATGAATTGAGAGAGCGGGAGAAGATACGTGAGAGAATGAAACGAGAGGGGAGCGGTATCCCCGAGAATATACGTCAGCTGGCAGCCTACAGCAATAACTATACTGAGTCACTACGTTTACAGGGTGAGGATGTTTTGCCGTCATATTATCTATACGGCCATCTTCATGAGGTCGTAGAGGAGAGGCTTGAGTGTGGTGCCGAGATGCTTGTCATCGGTGACTGGCTCGTGAAAAACAGCTATGCTGTCTATGATGGTGAGACAATGTCATTGCAATATCATAACGAACGAGCTCTAAATAAAAAAGGGTGATAACCTCTGCGGTCGCACCCTTTTTGATAAGTTTCTACAGGTAAAAAATCTTAAGGTAAAAAAGATTGTTATAGGTTCTGTGCAAAGGTACGCATTAAATTTACGATAGACCAAATTTTTAAGGCTGAAAAATTGCAAAAGTGTTGCATAACATATTTTTGCGCGTGTTAAGCCTCATTTTTAATAGTTCTCGGGATAGTGTAAGGGGGTAGAGAAGGGGGATTATTCCATTCGTTCGCGTTTGCGCAGGAATATGGTCAGGAGGAGAATTATGACAAGCTCGGCAAAGAGGATCAGAAAAAATCTGAGTGCATGGCCATTATCAATCCAGTCACGTGCGAAAAGAAGAGTCATGATACCTGTGTAGATCAACAGGCAAACCGGCAACCATACTGATTTCTTAATCTTCGGCATATTATTCTTCTATAGGTTGAGGTTCAATTTCCTGCAGATACGGGGAGGTCCATGGGTCGAACTGACCGGACATAAGGTATTGATAAATTTCGATGCAGGCCTGTGCATCGAGTGCGGCGTAAGCCTGTTGGCACTTAGTCAGATTTTTAGCTTCCCAATTAGTAAGTCTTTGTCCCTTGGAGATACGCTGACTGAAAAGTATGCCGTAGATACGTGCGAGACTATTGTCAGCGATCATGTAGTCCTTGACAAATGGTTGAAGATCGACAAATCCGGCCGGAGTAAATTCGCATAATTTATGCATATTGTGGAAGTCATCATGCAGAGACAGTCCTATTTTGAGTTTATCCTCGTCTTCAAGGAGAGCCTTTAATGATTCGGGGACACCGATCTTATTAATACGGAAGAGGAAACATGTATCGTGAGTTGAAAGTTGCAGCAGGGAAACCGAGTAGGTCTGGCCCTTCTTGAAGCTGGGACGAGTCTCCGTGTCAAATCCGATAATGTCGGCAGCACGCAATACGGCTATTGCGTCGTCAACCTGTTCCGGACTATCCACGACGATAATGTTGCCATGGAATGCGGCCACAGGGAGGACGGCAAGGTCTGTTTTGGATATGGTGACTATATGTTGTGTATTGTCGGTCATCTTGTTGTTTACAGAGCATCGGGCATTTCAAGCCAATGAGCGTCGGGGAAATGTCGTTTCATATATTGTTGCATATATACGCGAGAATCCGCAGCTATGGTCGTATCCTTATCAAAATAGGGATTGTAAATTATCGCCCAAAGCGGGATATTACGTACCTTTATGGCCTCGAGTGTAAGTAATGTATCAGATACGGAGCCGAGTTGACCGTTGGTGACAACAACTGTAGGCAAGTTGCGTCCGGCTATGTAGTCAATGGTGAGATATTGTCCATTTAGTGGCACCATGATACCGCCGGCTCCTTCAATGAGAAGTGTCTGATACTGCCGGGAGAGAGTAGCCGAAGCCGTATCTATAACGTCAAGATTGAGTGGTTTATTGTCTATACGGGCAGCAAGATCCGGAGATGCCGGATATGAAAATATGACAGGAGCAGTGATATGATCGATATCCTCAGGAAGGAGGTCGATACCCATTATACGTCTGTGGACAGCAATGTCTTCCGACATATCTTGGTTGCCGGTCTGTATAAACTTCTGAGTGATAACCGAAGAACCATTACGTGCTATCTCTCGTGCCAACCAGCCCGTAGCGTATGATTTGCCGACGTCAGTGCCGATGCCGGTTATAAATAGTACCGGTGGTGTCTGCATAATATTATTATCACTCATGTTGATGTCGTTTTTTTAATAATACACTCCGGAGATACGACATTATCATCGTATCCCCGGAGAGAGAAGTTTAAACAGTGCAAATTTATTACCAAGCGAACATGGGATATTCGTTCATCATCTCGTTGACCTCTCTGCGTACGTCAGCGATGACTTGCTGGTCATCAGCATTGGTGAGTACACGGTCAATGAGTTCAGCGATCTTGTCCATCAGATCTTCCTTAGCTCCACGTGTCGTAATGGCAGCGGTGCCAAAACGGAGACCTGAAGTGAGGAAAGGAGAACGGCTGTCGTAAGGCACCATATTCTTATTGGCGGTAATATCTGCCTCCACGAGCACGCGTTCGGCCTTCTTACCGCTCATCTCAGGGAATTTGGGACGAAGGTCTACGAGCATACAGTGGTTGTCAGTACCATCAGATATGACCTTATAGCCACGTTTGATAAGAGCGTCAGCCAGAGCAGTTGCATTCTTCTTGACCTGAGTCGCATATTCTTTCCATTCCGGTTGCAGAGCCTCTCCAAAGGCTACGGCCTTAGCAGCGATAACGTGCTCAAGCGGTCCACCCTGCGTGCCGGGGAAAACAGCAGAGTCAAGGAGTGCAGACATTTTCTTGATTTCACCCTTAGGAGTCTTCTTACCCCAAGGATTATCAAAATCTTTACCCATCAGGATAAGACCGCCGCGAGGACCACGGAGTGTCTTGTGGGTAGTGGTGGTGACGATATGAGCGTGTTTTACGGGATTTTCGAGCAAGCCTGCGGCAATAAGTCCGGCCGGGTGAGCCATGTCTACCATAAAGATAGCTCCGATTTCGTCAGCCAATTTGCGTATACGTGCGTAGTCCCATTCACGGCTGTATGCAGATGCACCGGCAATAATCAGTTTTGGACGCTCCGCGCGAGCTTTCTCCTCCATCTCTTCGTAGTTGACACGACCTGTTTCTGCATCCACGGTATAAGAGATGGGCTTATAGTTAAGGCCGGAGAAGTTGACCGGGCTACCGTGAGAGAGGTGTCCTCCGTGTGACAGATCCATACCCATGAATGTGTCACCGGGCTGCAGACAAGCCAGAAATACAGCCATATTGGCCTGTGCACCGCTGTGAGGCTGAACGTTAGCCCATTCAGCGCCGAAGAGCTTTTTAGCGCGCTCGATAGCCAGATTTTCTGCCTCATCGACTACTTGGCAACCGCCGTAATAGCGATGTCCGGGATAGCCTTCGGCATATTTGTTGGTAAGGCACGAGCCCATGGCGCGCATTACCTCATCACTTACAAAGTTCTCACTGGCGATCAACTCGATGCCACGACGTTGGCGAAGGTGCTCGCGATCAATAATTTCAAAGATTTCGTTGTCTCTTTGCATGGCGTTTTTTTGATGATATTATAGGGCATAATTGCGTTGCCCTTTAAGGTTAGTATTTACGGCAAAGGTAAGTATTTAGACTCTATTTTCCAAATTTTGCACTATTATCTGCACAATTCTTTTATGTATTATCCTCCGAAGTTGTCGTAATGTATCTGTTCGGGTTCGACACCGAGATTATACAGCATATTGTTAACGGCATTGCTCATCGGACCGGGTCCGCACATATAGAACTGTATATCCTCAGGGGCATCATGATCCTTCAGATATTTCTCGAACATCACTTCGTGTACAAATCCGGGAGTATACTCGACGCCGGCAGCATCAGCAGCCGGATCAGGACGGTCAAGTGCAAGATAGAACTTAAAGTTGGGGAATTCCTTTTCAAGTTGGAGGAAGTCATCAAGATAGAAGACTTCATTGAGCGCACGTGCTCCATAGAAATATGACATCTTGCGATTACGTGTATTAAGCGTCTTGGTCATCCACATAATCTGGGCGCGCAGAGGAGCCATACCGGCTCCGCCACCGACCCATATCATTTCATCGGTAGAATCGACGATAGGATGGAAGTCACCGTAAGGCCCCGACATCAGCACCTTGTCACCCGGTTTTAGTGAGAAAATATAGGAAGATGCAATACCCGGGCTGACTTCCATAAATCCGGTTGCGGGTTTCGGTTTGAATGGAGGAGTGGCAATACGGACAGTGAGCATGATCCGGTCTCCCTCTTCAGGATAATTGGCCATAGAGTATGCTCTGACAGTCTCCTCGTCATTGTGACATGAGAGTGTGAATAGTCCGAACTTATCCCATGAGGGGAGATATTCGTTGCCTATCAGAGACTTGTCTATATCCTTATCATACGACATTGAGTAACGTGGGATGCGTATCTGAGCGTAAGACCCCGGGATGAAGTCCATGTGTTGCCCCTCGGGAAGTGCGACAATAAACTCTTTGATGAAAGTCGCTACATTCTTGTTGGAGATTACTTCACATTCCCACTCCTTGACGTTGAGAGCGGCTGCATCGACCTTAAGAGTCATATCCTCCTTGACCTTTACCTGGCATCCGAGTCTCCAATGTTCGCGTATCTGCTTTCGGGTGAAGTGTACAGCTTCTGTCGGCAGCATCTCGCCACCTCCGGAGATAACCTGAACCTTACACTGTCCGCAGCTACCCTTTCCGCCGCATGCGGATGACAGATGTATGTCATTGTTGGCCAATGTCATGAGCAATGTAGAGCCTGACTCAGTGCGTATCTCTTTTGAGCCATCATTGATGGATATGGAGACTTCTCCTGTCTTGACGAGAAACTTTTTGGCTACCAGAAGAAGAGCAACCAGAACCATCACCAATACCAGAAAGGTGACGGAGGCTGCCAAAATGGATGACCATTGTATGATTGTCAACATAATAATCAGATTTTAATACCAAGGAAGCTCATGAATGCGATCCCCATGAGTCCGGTGATGATAAATGAAATGCCGATACCCTTCAGCGGGCGGGGTATGTTGTTGTATTCGAGTCGCTCACGAATAGCAGCGAGGCAAACGATGGCGAGCAACCATCCAATGCCCGAACCGGCACCATATACAGTCGCTGTCCATGCATTGCTGAAGTCGCGTTGCTGCATAAACAATACTGCACCGAGGATAGCACAATTTACTGCGATCAGCGGTAGAAATATTCCTAAGGAGGCGTATAGGGACGGAGAGAATTTCTCGATAAACATCTCCAACATCTGCACCAGAGCGGCGATAACCGAGATAAACATTATCAGACCCAGAAATGAGAGGTCAGCGTCGGCATATTTCTCACCGAGCCAACTCATGGCTCCCGGTTGCAACAGATATGTATTGATAGCCCAACATACCGGCAACGAGATGATGAGTACGAAGGTGACTGCGATACCGAGACCGAAAGCTGTCTTTACATTCTTGGAGACAGCGAGATAAGAACACATACCCAGAAAGTATGCGAATATCATATTGTCTATAAAGATAGACCGGATAAATAGATTAAGATTTTCCATATCTTAGAGACAAATTAAATATCCTTATTTCGTGTACGGTGTACCCAGATGATACAGGCGACGGTGATGAGAGCCATCGGAGGGAGTATCATCATACCATTGTTCTGGTACCCATGATCATAAAGCCATTGTGGTATGACCCGGAAACCCCATAATGTGCCACTTCCGAAGAGTTCCCGGAAGAAGGCCACGACGATCAATACCCATCCGTATCCCAGTCCATTGCCAATACCGTCAAGGAAGGCCGGCCACGGCGAATTGCTCAGCGCAAATGCCTCCAGGCGTCCCATTATAATACAGTTGGTGATGATTAGTCCGATGAATACGGACAACTGTTTTGAGACATCGTAGGCGTAGGCCTTGAGCACTTGGTCGACAATGACAACGAGAGCGGCTACAACGACCAGTTGCACGATGATACGTATCGAGGTCGGAATAGTCTTGCGCATAGCCGAGATGATGACGTTGGCAAAGGCCAGTACGGCGGTTACGGAGATAGTCATCACGACAGCCGGTTCAAGTTTGGCTGTAACAGCGAGTGCCGAACAGATACCGAGTATCTGTACGATGACCGGATTATCCTTGGAGAAAGGATTGATCAGCGGTATAAATGATTTGGGTATATTCATTGTTCAGTATGTTCAGATTTAGACTTAAGGAATGCGGAGTATGGTCGCAGGGAGTTGGCCAACATATTTTGGACTCCCGTACTGGTGACGGTGCCACCGCTGACGGCATTGACATAAGGTGTACCATCCTTAGGTTCACGGCCTGCCTTAACTACCATAACAGATGTGAAGTCACCGTTGGAATTGAATACATTTTTGCCATCAAATTGAGATGAAAATTCAGTCTTCTCAATCTCTGCTCCCAATCCCGGAGTCTCTCCTTGATGTGCAAAGTAGGCACCATAGATTGTATCTCCATTAGAGTCAAAGGAGACGTATCCCCATATTGGGCCCCAGAGTCCCGCTCCGTATACAGGGAGTATATATTTGATCCCTGAATCTGTATTGCATACGAATACAGGGAGTTTTCTCTCATTTTCCGGGAGTTTGACTTGCTCACCGATATTTATGTCAAATGCATTGATATCAGGATCAATCTTTTCACCGTGATCATTGACGATATATGAGTCGGTGACATGTTTTGCATAAAGTTCGCTGACAGTCATGCCGTCCGTAGGATAGATGCGTGCTGCGGCCAGTATCTGTCTGCGTGTGTCATCAGCCATGTTTTCTACCTGAGCAGGACGCAGAGCCTGATAAACCAATGCGAGTGCGACTCCTACTATAATCACGAGGAGCGCCGAGTATATGATGGTGTAAAAATTACTTTGACGATTGATCATAGCGTTGAGTCTTTACGATAAACAATACGGCGTCTGCGACGACTGATATTTCTCTCGACAACACACCAATCAATCAGCGGTGCGAAGCAGTTCATCAATAAAACGGATAACATCGCTCCCTCCGGAAATCCTGTATTATAACAACGGATAATGATGGCTACGGCTCCTACCAGGAATCCATATATCCACTTACCTGTATTGGTATGACATGCAGTGACAGGGTCGGTAGCCATAAAGACTATGGCGAATGCAAGACCACCGAGACAGAACTGATGTACAGGAGACACCATACTGACAGGATAAAGGGGAGTTGCAAATGTATGTGCCAGCCAACCCATGGCCAGTGCACCACCTACAGCAGATATAATGATTCTCCAGGAAGCAATACCTGCGATAAGCAGAATGACCATGCCTATGAGAATACAGAATATGGAGGTCTCACCCCAAGACCCGGCATTGAACCCCCAGAACATATCCATCCATGACAGAGGTTCGCCATTGATAGCGGTCAGATGAACAGATTCCGTGGATAGTTGAGCGACCTCGGCCAAGGGGGTTGCACCGCTAAATGCATCTATAGCCGGAGTACCCGACAGTGAAACAAAAACATTGTCGCCACTCATCTTGGATGGGTAGGCAAAGAATAAGAATGCACGGGCTGTCAAGGCAACGTTAATGAAGTTGAAACCTGTGCCACCGAAGACCTCCTTGGCAAATATCACAGCAAACGCCACAGCCACAGCTATCATCCAGCACGGTGTATCAACCGGGCATATCATGGGGATGAGTAGACCGGAAACAAGAAAGCCCTCCTGTATCTCGTGACCGCGTAATTGTGCGAATATAAATTCAATACCGAGACCGACGATATATGAGGTGATGATCATAGGCAACACGGCCAAGAGACCGTACAGGAACATCTGCCAAACGTTCATATCGGCCAGTCCTGTAGCCAGTGAGTGTTGGTAGCCGATATTCCACATTCCGAACAGGCAGCAGGGGAGGAGAGCTATGACCACTGTTATCATGGTACGTTTCGTGTCGTTGGCATCATGGATATGCACCCCTGAAGATGAGGTCTCGTCCGGTGTAAAGAGGAATGTGTAGAAGCCCTCAAATACAGAATGGAATGATGCAAATTTTCCACCCTTTTCAAAGTGTGGTTTGATTTGATCTATCCGTTCTTTAAGTTTATTTTTTTTAGACATTGTCTACATCAATTGTATGAAGTTGGAAATAGTTTGATAGCGGAATTTATGCAAGGTATTATTGGTCGAGTCTGAGACGCTCCAATCCGTCACGTATTATCTGTTGTAACGGTTCCTTGGATGTATCAACAAATTCGGGTAGAGCAAAGTCCTCGGGAGCGACCTCATAAATACCGAGATTTTCCATCTTCTCATAGTTGTTGACTATGGTTGCTTTAAGGAGATACTCGGGATATATGTCAAACGGGAATACGGAGTCAAGTTCGCCTGACAATATCATGGCACGATGTCCCCCGAGCAATCTTGAGTCGAAATGGAAGTCATGTTTCAGACGGAACAATCCTGCCGGAAGCATACGTTTGACACTGTATTTTCTGGTGCTTAGCGATGCCCACCCCATAAATTCATCCACATTTTGTCCCTCTTCGATGACACTGATCTGACGGTAGGGGTATCTTAAATATCCATCACGTGCATCGACGGTATAACCGGTCAGTACATTGCCGGAGACAGTACGCTTTTCGGGAGCATCCCCAAGTTCAAAATCTTTAAGTATCGTGCGGATATCAGCGCCGTGTATCGTCTTGACCAGGTGTGGATTGTTGACTTCAGGACCGGAGACTGCAATGATTGTCTCAAAGTTAAGTTCGTTAGTATTGAACAAATATCCTATAGCAGCAAGTGTGCGAATATCTAACGTCCAATATGTCTGTCCCTTGGCAATAGGGTTTAACGCTGCGATCTGTGGTCCGACATTACCGGCAGGGTGTGGTCCCCGGAAGGTAGTGACGATAGCTTTCTGATTGGCTACGATTTCCAGTTCGTGCGTATGCTCCGGATTTGTACCGATATATAGATGGCCGTATGTCAGAGCATCCAGAACCTCGATGCCTTTATAGATATCGGCTTTTTCGAGATCGCGCATGAGATCCGGTGCATTTGGCGCGGAGTCAAAAGCTGTAATAAAAATATTGTCCGGTATAGTCTCAGCTCCAGGAACGACATCGAAAGGCCGTTGACGTAAAAGTGCCCAAAGACCTGCATTTTTGAGTGCAGCACGAGCCTGTGCCTGAAATTCCATCCATACGGGATTGTCAAATCGTCTGCTTCGGTCATTATTGGGTGATGGTGCAGGAATTGACTTCGGAAGTTCGATATTGACACATTTATTGGAGTTATGATTGACTTTTACCGACATATTGATGATATGTCTTCTATCTCCTCGAGTAATAGCGTCTACAGTACCGGAGACAGGTGAGACCAGCTTAATGTCGTCATCCTCTTTAGCTTGAAAGAGGGGAGTTCCCGTGACGACATTATCACCCGGTTTTGCAATAGGACGCCAGTGATATCCCGGGAAATCATCGGGAGTGACAGCGACCGAGTCGGGTCTATGATTGGTCAGATGGCTTGAAGGGCTTCCGGCGACCGGAATATCGAGTCCCTTCTTGATTTTAACTATTTTAGCCATAATCCGTCAATAATTAGAAATTATCTTACAAAAATATGAAAAAATGTTAAATCTGTCAAGAGAACGACCCTATTATTGCTAAATGTGAATATAAATAAAGATATAAAAGTCAGGCGATACGTCGTTAATACAACGTATCGCCTGTTACTGATATGTTTGAAACAGCCTTAGTATGTACTATCAGAGGCCGTTGACAAATTTACGGTATTGTTCGTTATTGGGATCGAGTTCCAGATATTTCTGGAAGTATTTCTTGGCGTCGGCCTTATTATTCTGACTCAGGTAATAGTTGCCGACGTAGTTGTACATTGTCTTGGCATCATTAGTGTAGCGTGAGGGATCGGGAGCAGCCTCGAGCAGAGCGATAGCCTCAAGATATTTGGGAGCGGCGGCACTTTCGGCATTCTCCTTTGAAGCTTTTTGCAACTCAATATCACCGATAGTTTTAACCGGTTTGTAGTTGTCAGGGAGAATAGTCGCAGCCTTGTTTGCGAAGTTAGCTGCCTTCTCGAAATAAGCGTCTGCCTCAGCGGGTTTATCAGCCTTATCCTGTACACCGGCATACATCGCGAATATAGCGGCTTGGATATAGTCGTTGTATCCTGTCTCCGGATTGAGAGCCATATACTTGTCGTAAGCCTCCGAAGCACCAACCATATCGTTTAGACCGACATATACCATAGAGAGTTCCTTGGGGAAACTTGCGTTGTCGGGCATTGCAGTCATAGCGTCATTCAGTACGGCCATGGCATCCTCATAACGTTTTGCAGTCTGGAATTCCTGAGAGATAAGGATGTAATCGATTGGCGCGAACTTACGGTTAGCGGGGTCAGCTTGCTGAGCCTTCCACAACTTTTCAGCCATTGGCAGGAGCTGGTCGGCAAGTGATTTGTCTTGAGCCGCATTCATAAGCTGATAACGCATAGCACTGAAGTTGTTCGGATCCTTCTGCAGAAGCTGTGTCGCATACTTGTAGCCATCATTATATTTGCCGTCATAGAAGAGCAGGAAGGCAAAACGGTCCTCATCCTGCTTGAAGTGGTTGGGGTTATTGACATATTTGCCATATTCCTCGGCAGCTTCTTTGTACTGCTTGTTGTTATAATATGCGTTGGCGAGTTCTCTCTGACCTAATGCAGATTGGGGATTAACCTGAAGGAGCTTGCGCAGCATATTGATAGAATACTGAGGATTAACCTGAGTAAAGAGGTTGGCATACTTAACATAGGCGGCGGTAGCATTGGGATCATAAGTGATAGCCATTTCATATTTAGCACCGGCCTGACCCCAGTCCTTGTTACGGGCGAGACGGTCACCTTCGAAGATATATGAGTTAGGATCCTCGAGTGAGATCTTGCGGGCCTTATTAAGATTTTTCTCAATCTCTTTGGCATAAAGGTCGGGATTGACGGCATCGTATGCGCGAGCGAGGGCGACAAAGACAGCCGGGTTCTTCTTAGCGAGACTTTCGGCTTTCTTAAAGTTGGTTTCAGCAACCTTAGGCGCGTTGGCCTTCAGATCTATCTGACCGAGTCCAATGTAGTTGAAGGCATAGTCAGGATTAGCTTGCAGACCTTGTTCAAAGAGTTTGGCAGCCTCATTTTCATTGCCATTACGCAGAGCTATCATACCCTGATAATAGAATGCGATAGCCTTGTCGGTACCGGGATTGTTAAGGTTGCGCTGCAACAACTCCTTAGCATTATTGAGCTGATCAGCTTCATAATACTCAACGCCCTCAGCGTGAGTCTGTGCCATAGCGCTGAGCGAGGCAGCGGCGAGGCCAAATGCGAATAGATATTTAAACTTCATTGTATTGAATTTGTATTGCTTGTTTTTTTCAACATTCGACAATTAAACGATGTAAAGGTTTACTGAGTTGATGTGTCAATAAGGGGAATATCAGTAATTGTATCGTAGCTTACTGAGTTACCTCCACAACACGGGGCGAAACCTTGTAAGGCATAATGCCGGTGAGCGAAATAATCTTCTGTCCGACAAATCCGGATACAAAGATATAAAAACTATGTAAAACTGTAGAATTTGAAGCTGTAGAAATCATATAAACTTTTCGGAAAAGCGGGTATTCTCCCGAATTAATATATATCTGATAAGGTTTATATGCCACGCTACTGTAGTCGTTATCCGGATTTGGGTTAGCGACTTTCAGTATCTTGACCTCCTCGGTCAGTGTAGGCGCTACAGTATCAGTCTCATTTTTATAATCCTCCATCTTTTTGTCGATAGGCACTTTCTTAGCATTCTGCAGATTATCGCCGAGCCAGCTGACTGAAATGATGCCGAGAGCATCGCGGTCAGCCTTGACTACGTCAAATACCTGTGCATTATTCTTCTGAGCGTAAGCATTTTTATTGTCTGAGATTTTTCGACCTTTGGGCAGAAATTTCTCCTTCATAAAGCTTACGGTAGAGGATTCAGGAGCATCAAATACTAATTTTATTTCAGTTGTGTCATTGCCACCGAGCTGACTCCATTTGGTTATCTCGCCATTGAGAATTTTCCTGATATCCTCCATGTCGAGTGAGTTGATGGCGTTATCCTTGTTGGTAATGAGGGCAACGGCATCAACAGCGATGCAGCTGCTCTTGACAATGCGTTTATATTTCTTTTTCAAATATTCACGTTGCTCAGGCTTGAGGTCTTGAGTGACGATGATACTTTGCACTTTATCTTCGAGCAACGAGTCTATACATGCTTGCTCCGGCATGTAGAAGGGTATTATTGAGGCCTTCTTGTAAGTATATTCAAAGGCTTCTATTTCGTCCTGCAGTACATTTTTAAATCCGTCGTCACAGAAGATGGCACCGGGTCCATCGACATATTCACCTCGTTTAATTTCTCCGCAGGATGCAAAAGTTGCTGCCACTAAACAAGCGGCAGCTATCTTGGTGAGATTTGATTTAATCATAGTATGTTTGTGTTTTGGTGTAATTAGGGTCTCAAGGTTTCGGGAGTCTTTTGAGTCTCGGGTTGAAAGAGTCCGTAGGGTATTAAAGTCTTAGAGGTTTAGGGTCCTTAAGGGAGACTCTCAGAGTCTTATTGTCGTCCTGCGTACAGACGATAGCCTCTCCAGATACCATATACTATAAGGATGGATCCGACAACGATAGAGATAACCTGATTGTCGATATTGAATACATCAAGTATGAATAATAGTCCGACGATGAGATATACTATTACCATGAAGATGCCGAACACGATGCGCATACCTTTCGGTGCCTGAGGATTATTATATGAGTTTGCCATAATTAGATATTTTTATATGGTTTATAATGTTTATTTGTCCGAATTATTAAAATGGGTTATAATAACTCTTTTATTATTTTAACAATTAGGTCAGTGTATAGTTTTAGAATTATTAAATAATTCTTCAGTATGACCCTTTCCGATAACAAATGTTAAATATTGGGTTGAAGATTACTTTTGGGTCCGGTGTTAGATATGAAGTTGCCATGCGTGGTAGTCTAATTTTCTCTGATAAGATATTATGTCAAAAAAGACAGGCGCTCCAATGTGGAACACCTGTCTTTAATAATGTATCAATTACGTTGGATACTTAACATCCGTATCCGGTTGTAAGATTATTGATTTTGGAGTCTGAAGGTAACAGGGAGGTTGAAGTAAGAGCGAACGGGCTGGCCATTGTTCTTACCGGGCTGCCACTTCGGCATGCGCTTGACGACGCGGAGAGCCTCCTGGTCGAGGTCGCGGTTAACACCCTTGACAATAGTCGGTGAACCGATAGAACCGTCCTTCTCTACAACGAACTTGACAACAACACGTCCGGAGATACCTTCAGCTTGTGCGCTTTCAGGATAACGGATGTTATTACCGAGCCACTTCATCATAGCCTGAGGTCCGCCGGGGAATTCAGCCGGCTGCTCAACAGCGACGAAGATTTTTTCAGGTTCATGTTTCACTTCGGGTTCGGGTTCCTTGACAACAACTTGCTCCTGGACAGCCTTAAACTTGTCGGCGTCATCGGCGCCTTCCTGATTTACGACACCACGGGCAGTGTTATCTTCCTTCTGTTCCTGCATGTCCATCACCTCGTTTTTCACCTTGTCGGCGTCAACGATGGCGATCTGAGTAACTTGAACTGTAGCGAGCACCTCTTGTGGAACTTCGGGGATCTCCATCTCCATCTTTTGTTCCGGAGCTTCCTCCTCTTCCGGAGCATCATCCTCGGGCATATCAACCTCAAGTGCCTGCATACGTTCACGCTCCTCGATCAGAGCCAGACGATCCTGCTCATCACGATAGTCAGAATATTTGGACCATGCTATTATGCCGATAAATATTACCACAAGGCCGATCAGAGTATATAATGCGGCCATGTTATGACGCTTGTCGGAGTCTTTACGGAGCTGATAAGCACCGAAATCCTGGTTTTTACCCTCAAAAATGAGGTCGCGCCAATCTTTGGACGTTAGATCTACATTCTTCTTTGCCATTTTTCTCTTTGCTTAAGGGTTATAAATCTAACTATTAATTATGATGTTTGCGATAATCATCGAGCATAACAACATCGACATCCGTCATATTGTCAATCTGATACTTGGAGATAGAGTTGATCTGCATCTCATCAAGTACGTCAACGAGGCCGCGATAGCTGGCCTGAGGAGTACATTTGATGATGATAACGGGTTTCTTCAGATCCTCATTCTTACGTATCTTGGATGCCGCCTCGTTATACTTGGCCATAGCCTCTTCACGCTGATCCTTAGTCTCCAGTGGTCCGAACTTACCCTCTTCGAGTTGCTTCTTGATAGCCTTGATCTCTTTGAGGACATCTTTGTTGCGTTCCTGAATTATCTTACGGATACCGCGAGCAGAGTGCTCACCTACGCTATTGACTTCATCGGTAAGGAACTCAGATTTCTGGAGGTTGTTGTTTTCTGAGAGCACAACGCCTCCGGCTCCGAGCATACCTGCGTCTCCGCCGGGCTTACCGAAATAGTAGTAGACTTCATTGACTACATTGCCATTGACAGAGTCAACCACAAGATTACCTGTTTTAGGGTCAGTGACCTTTTTGGCATCGAGAATGATGGTAACAGCATCGTCAGCCGAAGCTTGTGACATGTTTTCCTCATTCTGGACCTTCTCGTTAGTAGGCAATGCAATAGTCAGGGTCTGAGACTTAATCATGGTAGTACAGAGCATGAAGAATGTAATAAGCAACATGTTCATGTCTACCATCGGCGTGAAGTCCACGCGTATCTGCATTTTTTTCTGGGCGCCTTTCTTACCGCTGTCGCCACCTGATTGCTGTACTTCTGCCATGGTTTATTCTCCTCCTGCCTTTAATGCTGTCAATAAAGTAAACTTATTCTGTTTGATGGTCTGGAGGTTATCCATCACCATGTGGACAATTTCGAAACTTGTATTCTGGTCAGCCTTGATAGCTACACCAATACCATCTTTCATGGCTTGTGTAAGGTTCTCGTTGCCGGCCATACGAGCTGCTTTGACCCACATTTGGAATTCATTGAGTGTTACATCATTGTTTTCCGCGGAGATAGGAATACCGGTTTTGTGGTTAGGATTGGGATCCTCACCAGCGAGCCAGTTGTCCATCTTGGTCAGACCCTCGGGTTCATCAGCGAGAGAGAGGAATTCTCCCATCTGCGCCAAAGGCACACCGAAAGCGCCCAACTTGCTGAATGCTTGCTTTTGCTGCTGATTAAAACTAATCGGTTTGTTCTTATGCTGCTCATTGTAAAGGCTGGTGACATTATCGAGCAGTGCGATACGCATATTAGCGTTAGACCACTGTTCAGAGGTGTCATTATTCATAGTGAGCCAGACCTTACCTTGTGGGCTTACCAGTACTTGGAGTACATTGGTTTCCTGTACCTTTTCGGTAGATACGGAAGCCGGTGTAATAACAGTAGCCGGTTCCTTCTGCAAGAAGGTAGAAGTCAACATGAAGAAGGTAAGCAAAAGCACAGTTACGTCACTCATCGCAGTCATATCGATGAATGTACTTTTTCTTGCTATTTTTACTCTTCCCATATTAGCTATTAACTTAATTCGGTTTTATTATAGTGTTAAACTAATTCCGCAGGGGATTAGTGAGTAGCTGCGAAAGTTGCAACGATAGAGAAACCGATTTCGTCGATAGCGTACGAGAGGTTGTCGATCTTATTGGTGAAGAAGTTGTAAGAGATTACAGCGAAAGCACCAGTAGCGATACCGAAGGCGGTGTTAACGAGTGCCTCAGAGATACCGGTAGAGAGCTCGGTAGAGTCAGGAGAACCTGAAGTTGCGAGAGCCTGGAATGATTTGATCATACCCATAACGGTACCGAGCAGACCGACGAGAGTACCCAGAGTAGTGAGAGTAGCCACGATGGGGAGGTTCTGTGACAGAGAGGGCATCTCAAGAGCAGTAGCCTCTTCCACCTCGTTGCGGAGGGTAGTGAGTTTCTGTTCCTTGCTGAGAGTTGTGTTAGCGTCCATCTCTTTGTACTTCACGAGAGTATTGTATACTACAGAAGCAACTGAGCCTTTCTGCTGCTTGCAACGCTGCATGGCGGCATCGATCTTATTGGCAGCGAGGTCAGCCTTAATGTCCTTGACAAACTTTGTAGTGTTACCTTTGCCTGAAGCAGAGCTGAGAGCAATCCAACGTTCGATAGAGAGAACGATAACTGTAAGAAGAAGAGTCATCAGGATAGGTACGATGAAACCACCTTTGTAGACAGTACCGGCGAGGTTGAGGGGGTGTCCATCAGTTGTGCCACCTTCGAAGTTGCCGGAGTAACCCATACCGAAGAGGAAGATACATACAGCTGCGATACAGCAAGCGATGATAACGATGAAGGCGTTGCGGATACCGCGAACTTGAGAAATTTTTTCCTCCTTCTTTATTTTCTGAGCTGCTGTTGTAGCAGTTGCAACAGGCTTAGTAGCCGTTGCTTTGGGATCTTGAGATACCATAATGTTTAAAAGTTTGTTTGATTAAGATATTAAATTTATAAGATTTTGTTTTTATAGTTTCATGGGGCGTGGAGCCGAGTCTATACAGATTTTGGGGTTAATTATGTTGATCAATCAGTCTGATCACAGAGCTCAAAGTATCGCACATGTGATATTTGCGCTTGTAAGTGCAAAATTACAATATATTTCAATATGTGCAAGTAGTGAGTAATAAAAAAATTTTTTTTTCTTAATTATTAGACCCATTCCCACAACAAATGGGAACGGGTCTAAGTATTTATGAACATTTACCCGCCATGTTTTTCATATAACACGGCGGGTAATATATTATCGTTTTTATGATTAATAATCAGGCTCAGCTGTAAGCCGTAGAAATAATCAGTCTTTGACAGCTGCAATGCCCGGGAGGACTTTGCCTTCGATTGCTTCAAGCAGTGCTCCGCCACCTGTAGAGACATAGCTGACACGATCAGCGAGACCGAACTTGTTGACACAAGCCACGCTGTCACCACCACCTACGAGTGAGAAAGCTCCGTTATCAGTAGCCTCAACGATAGCATCAGCTATGGCTCGTGAGCCACGAGTGAAGTTTTCAAACTCAAATACACCTGCGGGGCCGTTCCAGAGGATAGTCTTGGCGGGGAGTATAGCTTCGCGGAAAGCTATTATGCTGTCGGGACCGGCATCGAGACCTTCCCAGCCGTCGGGTACATCCATTACGGAGCATATTTGGGTTTTGGCGTCATTGCTGAAAGCATCGGCTGCTACGCAGTCAGTGCCGAGAACGAGTTTAACGCCCTTATCTTCAGCCATCTTTATGATATCGAGAGCGAGTTGCAGTTTGTCATCCTCACAGATAGAGTTACCGACCTTACCGCCCTGAGCTTTAGCGAAAGTATATGTCATACCACCGCAGAGGATGAGATTATCAACCTTGTCCATAAGATTTTCGATAATGCCGATCTTGGTCGATACCTTTGAACCACCCATGATGGCGGTGAAAGGACGTTTGATATCTTTGAGGATATTGTCTACCGCCTTGACCTCCTTTTCCATAAGGAAACCGAGCATCTTGCTGTCCTTGTCAAAGTTGTCTGCGATGATAGCAGTTGAGGCATGTTTACGGTGAGCTGTGCCGAAAGCGTCGTTGACATAAACGTCAGCATAGCTTGCCAGTATTTTAGCGAAGTCTTTCTGACGAGCTTTCATATCCTTCTTGGCATCCTCATAGGCGGGATCATTCTTATCTATACCAACGGGCTTACCCTCCTCCTCGGGATAGAAGCGAAGGTTTTCGAGCAGGAGCACCTCGCCCGGTTTAAGGTCTTTGGCGGCATCCTGAGCCTTCATGCAGTCATCGACAAACTTAACATCGTGGCCGAGGGCTTTAGCAACAGCATCGCGGATCTGGCTCAAAGAGAGTTTGGGATTGACTTTACCTTTGGGTTTGCCCATGTGGCTCATGAGAATGAGGCTGCCTCCATCATCAAGGATTTTCTTAAGTGTGGGGAGGGCGCCGCGGATACGGGTGTCGTCAGTGATATTACCATTTTCATCCAGAGGCACGTTAAAGTCAACGCGCACGATGGCCTTTTTGCCGGCAAAATTGTAATTTTCGATTGATGCCATGATTATAAACTACTTATGTATGATATTAAAAAAATAATTGTCTATCCGGGGTTCTCTTTATGACTGCAAAGATAGTTAATTCGGTCAAGAATTGCTAATTTTGTGTCTATGAATAGTAAAAAAAGCGATAAATCGATGATATCAGCTTCGCCGGAGGCCGTTGTCAAACTGAGTGGCGCCGGGAGTGGCCGTCATTATTTCAGATACCTCTATCCGGCAGACCTCGGTAAGGACAAGCATTCGATAATAGCTACCGAGGGTGACAATATCGAGGAGAACAAAACCTTTATCGGTTTATCACATTTCTTTAAAGATAACAATATCCCCGTGCCAGAGGGTTATGGATGTGAGGAGAATAAGCGTAAATATTATCAGCAGGATTTGGGTGATGTCTGCCTGCTGGATGTGATCCGTGGTGAGACCGAGACCGTTGTGTCCGAGTATGTCTGTAAAGCTATTGATGCACTGGTGCAGATGCAGACTGTTGATTTATCCGGTCTTGAAGAGTCACAACGTCATTGGGATTACCACATATCACCTGAGTTTGGTAGACGCTCGATGATGTGGGATCTCAATTACTTCAAGTACGAGTTTGTAAAACCCTCGGGAATAGATATTGATGAATGGCAACTTGAGAATGAATTTGAGAGATTGGTGACAAGCTTGTCATCATATCCTGCCTCATTACGAGGATTTATGATGCGCGACTTTCAGAGTCGGAATGTGATGGTGAGGGGAAGTGATGTATATTTGATAGACTATCAAGGTGGCCGCGTAGGTCCGATGTTGTATGATATAGTCTCGATGCTGTGGCAGGCGCGTGCCGGATTTGATACTAATCAGAGAGAGGTATTATTGCAGTATTATGCAGATAAGTTGTCTGCTTTACGTGATATTTCTCCCGAAGAGATATTGGAGAATATAGGGGAGTGGGTATTATTGCGGTTGTTGCAGGTATTAGGAGCCTATGGCCTGCGTGGACTCGTAGAGCGCAAGGCACGATTTGTCGAGAGTATCCCCGTGGCTTTGTCTTCGGTTGCCGAGCTTTTGAGTGGTGATATCGGAACCAAATATCCCTATATCGCCGATATCATAAAACGGCTATGCGATCTTGAAAGGTTTCAATCCATCCAATGCCATGATGGTCTGACGGTATCGGTGTTTAGTTTCTCCTATATGAAGGGTTATCCCGAGGATTTATCCGGTAACGGGGGCGGTTTTATGTTTGATTGCCGGGCTCTGCACAATCCCGGCAGATATGAAGAGTATAAATACAGAACGGGTAGGGATGAGGATGTTAAACAATTTTTGGAGTCCCGTGGTGAGGTTCAACCATTCATAAGTTCAGTGGAAAACCTGGTGTTCCCGGCAGTGGAGCGATATATACAGAGAGGATTTAAATCCCTGCAGGTCGGTTTCGGTTGTACCGGTGGTCAGCACCGATCCGTATATTGTGCCCAGTCGGTTGCTGAGGATATTGCCCGACTCTTTCCGGCAGTGCGTGTCATACTGAGGCATCGGGAGCAGGATATAACCGAGGTGTACAATAATTTTGACTGAGTGAAATGTAATAAGTTGAGATGAAAGCATTTGTATTAGCCGCAGGCTTGGGGACGAGGTTACGTCCGTTCACTCTATCGCATCCCAAGGCACTGGTGCCGGTCGGCGGAGTGCCAATGTTGGGTCGAGTGTTGTCACGTCTTGAGAGTCAAGGTTTCAGTAATGTTGTTGTTAATGTGCATCATTTCGGTGATCAGATAATAGAATACCTTGGACAACGAGATAATGAGAAACAGATTGTTGAGATCAGTGATGAGCGAAGCCAACTTCTGAATACGGGAGGTGCATTGCAGCATGCTTCCGGTCTGTTGTGTAAAGATAACAAACCAATATTGGTTCATAATGTGGATATCCTGAGTAATGCAGACCTGAGAGGTCTGTATGATCATCATCTGTCGGCGGAAAATGACATTACATTGTTGGTAAGCGACCGGGATAGTAGCAGAAAGCTGGTGTTTAATGACAGATATCTCTTGCGAGCGTGGCATAACGTCAAAGACGGGATATATAAACCTGTTGATTTCCAACGGGACGGGAGGGATAGTGACTATGCGTTCAGTGGTATATATGTTATATCACCGCGTGCTATAGAGGCTATGAGATCGTATGGGTTTGAAGGTGAATTTTCAATTATAGATTACATATTGGCAGTTAAGGATAGTTTAAAGGTAGAAGGATATGTGTCAGCCGATCTGCGAATGATAGATATAGGTAAACCGGAAACTCTGGCTCAGGCCAACACAGAATTGAGTGAATGGTGATGAAATGAATATATTAGGGTGATACTAAGGGATAAAAACTAAAGGAGGGTATGTCGTATAAATGACCGGCATACCCTCCTTCGGACTTATGAAAAGAAGATTTTTCAGAATTGATGCATAGTGTTGTGACGGTTGGCATTAAACTGCAATACACAACCGATGATAAGAGTTAATACAGCCGACCCTCCAAACCACCATGTTGCAGCAACGCTTGCTGTGAAACATGAGATGAGGAGCAATATCGAACCGATAATGTAAAATACGATTGACCAGGTTTTCATAATTTTAATGTTTTGTGCTCCCCGTATATCCGGTGAGCGGGCGTGTTTATTATAGTATTTTTATCTATATAACACGCCACGGAAACTAAAGTTCGGCTTCTTTTAGTTTTTCAGCATTTTCGGCAACTGTCAATCTGTCGATACATTCTTGAATCTCACCATTCATAAATGCGGTGAGATTGTATTCGGTATAGTTGATGCGGTGATCGGTCATACGTCCCTGCGGGAAGTTGTAAGTACGGATTTTAGCCGATCTGTCACCCGTGGACACCATCGTCTTGCGTTTTGATGCTATATCATCGAGATATTTCTGGTGCTCCTTATTGTAGATGAAGGATCTGAGTCGAGAAAGTGCCCTCTCCTTATTCTTGGGCTGGTCACGTGTCTCGGTACATTCTATAAGTATTTCCTCAACGACTCCGGTATTGGGATTTTTCCAATTATATCTCAGCCTGACCCCGGATTCGACTTTGTTGACATTTTGGCCGCCTGCGCCCCCCGAGCGGAATGTATCCCATTTGATCTCACCCTCATGTATCTCGACATCAAATTCTTCAGCCTCGGGCAATACAGCAACTGTAGCAGCTGAAGTATGAACACGTCCCTGTGTCTCGGTCACCGGTACACGTTGTACCCGATGTACACCGCTTTCATACTTCATGGTACCATAAACACCCTCTCCGGTGAGAGTCATAATAATCTCCTTATATCCGCCGGCAGCCCCTTCGGAAAAAGATGACACGGCCACTTGCCATCCCTTGGACTCGGCATATTTCTGATACATTCTGAAGAGGTCACCCGCGAATAGAGCGGCCTCGTCACCCCCCGTACCGCCACGTATCTCAACGATAGCATTTTTGGCATCGTCGGGGTCGGCCGGTATCAACAGCAATTTGATATTTTCCTCAGCTTTGGGAATTTCAGCCGATGCCGACTCCATCTCCTCTTTAGCCATGAGTCTCATCTCCTCATCATCCTCGTCAGATAAAATCTGCTTTGACTCCTCAATGACATTAAGAAGCGAACGATAATGTGCAGTAGCGTCAAGTATCTTTTGCAGATCGCGATACTCCTTGGTGAGTTTGACGTATCTTTTCTGATCAGCGATGACGTTAGGGTCAGTAATGAGTGTAGAAACCTCATCAAACCTTGCATCGAGTCCGTCCAACCTGCTTAATAGGGGATTGTCAGTCATAAAATTCAAAAATTTTTGCAAAGATAACGAAAAACGTTTAAAAAGATTTGAAATATTTGGTAGACCGGATAAAAAAGTGTAATTTTGCGGAGTCAATCCGGGAAGCACCCGGAGCGATACATTACTAACAATATAAATCAACCGGCAAGTTAAATGGCAACAAAAATCAGATTACAGCGTCACGGCCGTAAAGGCTACGCTTATTATCCAATTGTAATCGCCGATAGCAGGGCACCACGTGATGGTAGATTTATTGAAAGGATAGGTTCTTATAATCCGAACACTAATCCTGCTACAATAAGTTTAGACTTCGACCGTGCTTTGTATTGGGTAGAGGTAGGTGCACAACCTACAGACACAGTTCGTTCAATCCTCTCCAAGGAGGGTGTAATGCTTATGAAGCACCTCCGTGGTGGCGTGAAGAAAGGCGCTTTCACAATGGAAGAGGCTCAGCGTCGTTTTGATGCTTGGAAGGCAGATCGCACCAAGGTTGCGAATGCAGCTCAGGCTAAGAAAGATGCAGCCGCAGCCGAGGACGCCAAGAAGAGATTCGAAGCAGAGGTAGAGAAAAATCGTCAGAAAGGCGAAGAGGTAGCTAAGAAGAAAGCTGAAAAGCTTGCTGCTGAAGAAGCTGCCGCTAAGGAGGCTCTTGCAGCTGAGGTTGCAGAGACTGAAGAAGCTCCCGCTGAGACTCCCGCTGAGTAAGTAACGGCATCTGATGACTGATAGTCATCAACAGTTTATGCCCCGATCATCATTGATGGCCGGGGCATATTTCTTGTGTATGTTATGTTGTGATTATTTCATCAGTCTGCGCAGTGGCGTGATATTGAACAGGGGAGTATTATCTGTCTGCAGGTTATACTTGTTGTTATAACCCTCGAAGATAGCTTTATTGAGTGTCTCTATCCCTTTGGTGAGATTGTCAGTCTGCGCATAATAGACTGCGGCATAATATAAGTCTTCAGGTGATGAGGTCTCTTGCAGAGCAGATTCAATAGCAGCGTCAGCATCCATCTTCTTGCCGACCTTGACCTGTGATATCGCCTTGGCGACCTTGTCCTTAAATGTCTCCGGCTGCTCTGCTATAATGCGATTGAAGTCGGCTATAGCTCCTTTGCCATTATTGAGAATATTGGCATTGATATAAGCACGAAGCAGGAGAGCCTCAATATTATCGGGTGATGTCATTATTATTTCGTTGAGAGTCTGTTGAGCATCTTCCGGCGCATTGGCTGCTGTCTGAGCTTTGGCTAATGTCATAAGAGCCTCAATGTTCCCGGGAGCACGCGATACAGCCTTAGATGCCTCTGTAACAGCTTGTGTATTTTGATTGAGGCCCATCAGAATGTCAGACTTCAGGATATAGTCATTGGATGAAGCATTGGCAGCGATTGCCTTATCTATATTGGCGAGAGCATCTTTGAGCTTGTTGAGATCAAATTGAGCTTGTGCCAATGCTGCGAATACTCCCGCTTCATTTCCTTGTGGCATAGCCGCCAACTGGGTGAATGCATCTTCAGCATCATCATAATAACCGGCAGCCTGTGCGATACTTCCTTTAAGATAGAGTATCGGCACACGATTGGTTGAACGATCGGCTGCATAGTTGAGTGAGTTTGCAACAGCCGGATAATCCTTTTTGCCAAGTTCGACGAGTGAATTAAGCGGTCTTGAGTTGTCATCCGCCATAGAGAACCCAATGAGATAATTGGTCGCGGCGTTCTCGTTTTGTCCCATCTCTTGATATAAGTCGCCAACCCGGCAATATGTCAGGTAGCTTGAAGAGTCGGCTGCTTCAGCCTCCTTCAGCAGTTCGGTCGCCTCGGTCATCTTGTCCATCATGATACAGGCCTGGGCCATTCCGAAATATGCCTCCTGACTTCTTGTCTTAAGGCGTTGCATACTGCTGAATGCCCGGTAAGCATCTTCAGGTTTATTGAGCAGTAAGCAAACGTTACCCTTCTTGTAAATATTTGCATAACTGTCGGGATCAATCTCAAGTGCCTCATTGACTGCCCGGAGAGCTACATCATAATTGTGCATTTCTATAGCAATATCGGTCAGTAGTGAAAGTTCCTGCACCTTGTATACCTTCTCCTTAGCCGGAGTATATTCAATAGCCTTGGTGACATCGTTCAATGCCTGATCATAGAATGACAGACGGTATAGCTGAGCAGCACGTTCATAGAGCGTCTGATAATCCTTTGGATTTTCTTTCAGTATCTCATCGTAGCCATTGAGCATGGCTTTGGTAATGGGGTTGATCTGTTGAGCCGATACACCTATTGATGCCGCCAAAGCCAGGCAAATCAACGAGTATTTTATATTCATATAGTTTATGTGTATATATATAATGTGGCTTATTGCCTAATATTAAACATTAAAACAGAGTAGATTGTTTTTGACATCAAGTCAAATGCAATTTGTTGGCATACGCACGTAATCTATTAGTGAAGGGCCGCTCTTATATCAACGAGCCGTGTGAGGAGTGATTCGACCTTGTCAAGCGGCAGCATATTGGCACCATCAGACTTGGCTACAGATGGATCTTGGTGAGTCTCCATAAATATTCCGTCAGCTCCGGCGGCAATGGCGCTTTTAGCCAAAGTCTCGATCATCTGTGGTTGACCTCCGGTGACACCGTTTCCGGTATTGGGTTGTTGGAGCGAGTGAGTAATATCGGCAATAGCGGGACACCGGCATTCCTGTTTCATAATGGGATAGCTGCGCATATCCATAATTAAGTCGTGATATCCGAACATAGTGCCGCGATCCGTGACAGCAATATCGTTATTGCCCGCGCACCGCACCTTCTCAACGGCGTATTTCATTGATTCAGGTGAAAGAAACTGTCCCTTCTTGATATTGACCCCTTTCCCCGTACGGGCTGCGGCGACAAGTAGATCTGTCTGTCGACATAAGAAAGCAGGTATCTGGAGAATATCAACATATCGAGCTGCTATTTCTGCCTCGTGTGCTTCATGTATATCTGTCACAACCGGAATATGGAATGTATCTCTGACCTTAGCCAATATATTTAATGCTTTCTCATCACCAATCCCGGTGAAAGAGTCATTACGTGAACGATTGGCTTTACGGTAACTCCCTTTGAATACGTATGGTATGCCAAGTCTATCAGTGATGGAGATGAGGCGTTCAGCAATATGGAATGCCATATCTTCGCCCTCGATAACACATGGGCCGGCAAGGAGAAAAAAATTATTTCTTTTATTATGAGTCAGGGAATGGAACATATTATCGCTACTCGGATTCAGGATGATTAATGAGGTCAAGAACGTGAAGAGTTTGCAGTGCGGCGATGGCGGCTGTCTCTGTACGCAATCGTGTATTGCCAAATGTAACAGGAACAAAGCCGGCATCCATGGCCATAGCAACTTCCTCGGGGGTGAAGTCACCCTCCGGTCCGATCAATATTATTACGTCTTGTTCCGGTGAGAATTCGTCGACGAGTCGCCGGCGTTCGATCTCTTGACTGCAATATCCCATCAACTTGATAGTTGCAGGATCCGATTCTTTGCATTTTCTCATGAAATCTGCGAAAGAGGTCAGATCCGATATGACGGGTAGCACTGTCTTGAGACTCTGTTTCATGGCGGAGACCGCAATCTTGACAAGTCTGTCGGTGCGCAGGTTTTTGCGTTCGCTACGAGAACATTTTAATGGTACAATTTCATTAACTCCCATTTCTACAGCCTTTTCTACCATCCACTCCATACGATCCATATTTTTTGTCGGAGCGACAGCGAGTGTAAACCGGTTGTGCCAATGTTGGTCTATTGCGAAGACATTGACGATATCGAGTTCACAACCTTTGGCGTCCGCTGAAAGGATAATGCATTCATATCTTTTGCCTGCGCCATCAGTGACGTAAATGGTATCGCCCGGCTGCTGTCTGAGGACCCTGACGGCATGAGCGGACTCCTCGGGACAAAGCCTGTGTGTCCGAGCTATATCGGGATCATGAAATTGTATCATGTTTCGTCGGAATGTTATATATCGTTATCGCTGACAAATCCATCACCTCCCTCGGTAGTATCAGCAACGGATGTATCCGAGACTGCCTTATGATCGTCTTTGAAGGCAAATATGAATAGAACGGCAACTACGAGGGCATACGCAGCGAATATGAACCATGAAGTTCTCCAACCTTGTAATTGCATCTCCGGCGTATCGGTTTTGATAACGTTGGCATTGACTATAGCCATTGCCGATAGTGTGCCGATAGTTGCACCGAGTCCGTTGGTCATAATCATAAACAGACCTTGTGCTGAGCTACGGGTATCAGGAGTAGTCATTTTGTCTACATACAGGCCACCGCTGACATTGAAGAAATCGAAGGCGATACCATAAACAATACAGGATAAAATCAGCATCCATACACCGGAGGCCGGATTACCGAGTCCGAAGAGACCGAAACGTAGAACCCAAGCGAACATAGCCATAAGCATGACTCCTTTAATTCCGAACCGTTTGAGGCATAACGGGATAAGAAGAATGCATAATGTCTCGGAAGCCTGTGATATTGCGATAATTGCATTGGCATTCTTAGCGGCCCAGGCATTTGCAAATTCCGGTATCTTTTCAAAGAATGTAATGTAGGCGTTGGCATATCCGTTGGTGATCTGAAGGGATACACCCAACAACATACTGAAGATGAAGAATATCGCCATCTTGCGGTTTTTGAACAGTGAGAACGAATTAAGTCCCAGGCTTTGGGCGAGACTCCCCCTGTTATTATTCTTGCATACCGGGCATTTGGGCATAGTAAGAGCATAAATTACCATTATGAAGCTAAATGCAGCAGATACAAAGAGCTGCATATATGTGGCCTGGAATTTATGCCCTTCGGGACCTACAAAGTTGACAAAGAGCATGGCACAGATAAATCCGATTGTACCCCAAATTCTGATAGGGGGGAAGTCCTTTACTGTATCCATGCCGGCCTTATTTAGTGCGTTGAAACAGACTGAATTATTTAGACCTATCGTAGGCATGAAGAATGCGACGGAGACGGTATACAGGCCAAAGAGTGGACCGAAGGCGATCTGATCAGCTGTCATGCAGTAGAGTCCGGCCAATGCCATGAATGTTCCGCCGATAAGTTGGCAGAGGCTCAGCATTCGTTGAGCCTGTATACAACGATCGGCCAGTATGCCGATGAGCGAAGGCATAAACAATGATACAATACCCTGAATGGCATAAAACCATCCGATTTCAGTCTGAAAACCATTTTGGTACAGGAAATTACCGAGAGAGGTCAGATAGCTACCCCAAATGGCAAATTCTAAAAAGCTTAAGATGGAAAGTTTGACCTTTACAGTCCCGTTATGTTTCATATTATGGTATTATTTTTTACAAATATAAGGTTTTTTGCCGTATTATGTCTATGTTTTACAAGAAATATTAAGGTTGCTTGTAGCCTGCTGATGACAGAAATGTCATATCGTCAGCCAATCTCAGCTCTATTTAACGGTTATGGTCATACCATCGTATGCCGGATGAACATTGTCTGGAAGTCGTTGGTCAAGCTCATTGTGTCGGCCGGCTTCGTGACAGAGATGTGTGAGGAATGCCTGTTTGGGTTTAAGGTCTTCGATCAGCTTGAGAGCTTGGGCGATAGTCAAATGTGAGAAATGTTCCCGATCTCTTAACGCACTGATGACAAGAACATCCAGATCCTCGAGTTTGGATTTTTCCTCATCATCAATTGTTTTAATATCAGTGATATATGCAAACTTGCCGATCCGATAGCCAAATATGGGCAGCTTGCCATGAAGGACCTCAACAGGGATTACTTCCAGACCATTTATATAGAAAGGTTTATCGGATATAATCTCAAGTCTGAGCTGTGGTACACCGGGATATAGTACGTCTTTGAAACAATAGTCCAATCTTCTGCGAAGTGCCTGAGCGACATTCTCGCTGACATAAAGATTGATTTTGCCTTGAGCGCAGAATGGTCTGAGATCATCAATCCCACCGACATGATCATAGTGTTCGTGTGTGATCAATACTGCATCGATATTGTGTATGCCGAGTCTCAGTGCCTGTTCTCTAAAATCCGGAGACGGGTCGATAAGTATCTTCATGCCCATTGTCTCGACAAGCGCAGAGCATCTGAGACGTTTGTCTCTTGGATCATTGGAAATACAAGTGTCACAATCGCATCCGACTTCAGGAACTCCCTTGGATGTCCCGCTACCTAATATAGTGACCTTTATATCAGTATCAATATAATAAACCTCCGGCTGTAGCCATACATGAAATGTACGATTGACATATCGTCTCACCTTTTCAGCGAGCATTACCACATCTCCGGCAGTCGCATTCCCTTTGTTAGCAAGTACGAGACAATTATCATTGTAAACGTATGCCCCTCCTATAGAAGTGCCCTTCAGGCCTGCGTGTTCGATGAGCCAGCCTGCCGGGATCTTTACATATTCGACATCACCGGCATAATGTCCATCGCCTTGCATTACGTCAACGGGATAGGCCGGAATATCGGGACAGATATTGGTCATCTCGTTAATATAATATGCCTTACGGACAATCGGGTTCTTGAAGAAACTGCCGGCACTTCCGATAAGTGATGGATCCGGCAATTTGGTGTTTCGGATACAGATCACTTCATCCCTGACCTCTCTTATCGTCGGTGTATGCCCGAGTCTCTCTTGAAGATTACGAAGTGCACCGTATGTGAGATTGGATGCGATATTGGTGCGGTGTAACCGAAAGCTGACGCGCAAGACGTAATATCGATCCTTCCAAATACTTTTGAAATTGCTATCACGATAGGCAAATCCACAATCTGTGCCTTTGATTGTCTCTACTTTATTGGTAAGACGGTCAAAGACCTCGACATTGTGGATCAGTTCACCGGCCTCGACACCGTATGCGCCTACATTCTGTACCGGAGATGCACCTACCTCACCCGGTATTCCGGCCAAATTTTCAAGGCCTGCCAGGTCATGCTCTACACAATAATTGACAAGATCGTCCCATTTCTCACCGGCACCGGCTATAACAAACACAGTATTCTCGGCGTCGTTCTTGTCATATTCTGTTATGCCCCGGATAGCAGAGTGCAATACAAGTCCATTATAATTATTGATGAAGAGAAGGTTGCTGCCGCCCCCAATATGAAGCACTTCATTATCATTATATTCATCCGACCGACATATTCTGGTCAGATCCTTCCAGTCAGAATATTCGGCAAAAAGTGCAGCCCGCGTTTTAATGCCGAATGTTGTCAGGTGTGTAATGTCGTAATCTTTTTTGAATTCTATATCAGACATGGTTATATAATATAATGATTATTAGGTGAAAGATTAATTTTATAGATATATGGCGGATATTAAATATTGTCAGATTGTCTGAATTCTCCGGCGATTTTGGTTTCGGTCAGCAGACCGTCCTTGAAGAATAGTACCGTGCCGTCAGCATATCTCCAGATGTCAATAGTGGAGCTATAATCTCTGGTGGCCGTTGAGTCATCGGGAGATCCAAGGGCCAAACGACATTCATTTTTGGTCATACCGACATTGACCTTTCCGTGACATATCAAGTGCCAGTTATCATCAGTTATATTGCTATAATTCTTTTTGGGATCTTTGAATGAAAATAGTGAAGCGAATGTTCGTGCTCCTCTTTGTTCATGATTGTAATTCATCGGATAATATCCGGTCAGATTCTCCGATGGCACATAAAATTTGACAAGCAGAGGATTGACCGTATTGGCCGGTGTCACATCTTTTATAATAGCCTCAACATATTTGCATCCGGGATATCTGTTACCTGTCGAATCCAGCCAGTTTGATGATAGAAGATAAAAGTGTCGGCCGACAATCTTGTTTTTTACTTCATTTGCCAGATCGAGATCAATAAGCATAGGTAGTCTGTCAGAAGTCAGATCGTCGATATTGGCAAATCCGCTCAGTGATGTGTCGTAACGATAAAGGTCGTCACCATGTTTGAATATAATATAATATTGCAATTTGCCATCATACCCTTTGTATGTATTGATGTGTGAGTACTGTATGGTATCTGAAATGATATCGCTGACAGGACGTGCGCTATCAATAGGTTTAAGTATCTGAGCGGCTCTATTATCAGCAATCACAAATTGTTTGCCTTTGGCCCATTTGCTTATTTGTAACCCTGAAATATCCTGAAGGTATTTTTCTTCTTCTGTAGGTTCAAGTAGTTTCCTATCCTCCTTTGATATCGTTATTTTCTTGGTGCCCTCAATACCTGTAAAACAAGCCTGACATCCAAACATAACTGCAGCCATAAGCAGAAGTCGGGCTATGGGTCCTACCGTCTTCGCGAGAGTCGTGCATATAAAGGGAGGCATTATGGTCACAGCTTTTATATATTAATTTGTATGATTTCTAATTTGAATACAAATATAATCAAAAAAATCGAGTGAGATATCATTCCGGGTGTATAGGGGGTATCGCAATAAACGACAAAGCGATTCAACCTTAAAGATTGAATCGCCTTGTAGCGGGACCGAGAATTGAACTCGGGACCTCCGGGTTATGAATCCGACGCTCTA
>CAMWUY010000009.1 GCA_947177615.1 uncultured Porphyromonadaceae bacterium | reverse complement strand
ATCAGCGTTCGCGCCATGCTTCTTGTCTATTTCTTGTTTTTATCGGACAGCAATAGTAAATAATAAGTTTTTCCTTTGTAGGTTAACTCAACATCGTACCCCGCGATACAATAATCGTATAGGAGGACTCCGAGAGCCTTGTAAGAATAGCCCTCAAAGGACTCTCCATATTTCTCTTTATTGGGAGGGTATTTGCTATTGAAAGGATACCCAAAGAGATCGTAACCCACATAGTTTCGAGGGTCGTTCTCCGAGGTAATATAAATGTCATCTTGCATGGATTCTTACTTTGTTAGGGAGATTTGCTGTTGAGCCAGATAAAACTCCATCCCACAAATGTAGTTAGCTATGGGACAACTAATTTTTAGTGGGATGGAAGTTACTCATTTAGGTTCAACATCCTCTAATTCATCGATGATATTTATTAACTTTCTTCCTTCAATGCTGAGATTTTTAATTAGTTCCATAGGATTGGGGAAAGACTCATACTCTTTGTTGTAGTTTTCATCGCAAAGTGCTGAGTGATCCGGTTCAAAAAGTAAATGATACTTTTTTCCGTGATAGATAAATTCCACATCATACCCTTGCACGGCAAAGTCATAGAATAGAACTTGTCTCGCGTTGTTCGGATAACCACCATAAGTAGTTCCGAATTTTGCCGTATTAGGTGGATAAGCCGCATTGTAACGGAAACCAAGAATGTCTTTCCCAATGTAGGGAAAATCATTTTGCTCGTTCATATTTTATTGTTTAAAATTTCTAAGTTTTTCAAGTAACGCCTTCATATTTGAGTCCAGCGGTTTGGATGTGGTAGGACGCCCATTCTGCCAGTCATGATAATGGGAACCAAGAGTTTTATGATCAACTGTATGGATTTCCCAAATCTTCTTCCCGTCAGGTCCGTATTTTGCTATGGCCTTTACATCATGGCCGTCTTTATAAAAAGTGGTATAGGTTCGATTTGGCGTATGACTCTCTTCCGGCAGTTTAATTCCAGCCTTAGGATTCTTCGGAATAATAATCTGAATTTCTCCACAGGTGCCAATTGTAGAATAGGCTCTTCCTAATTCTGAATTAGTAGAGCCTGAAGCGAAACTACCGTTTGCGCCCATTGCGAAGATTTTTTAGGTTGATATTCTCAAAATAGACGCTGATGTCCTCGCGTTCGCCCGGCATTTTGTCTCCGTATCGAATAATCAGAGACGGTTCAAGCACGCGCAGTGCCTCCTCATAACCTTTTCGCCATAGATACATTGCGGCATGATTTCCCTTTATGCCTGTGCAGTTAATTGCAATTACCGAGTGCTTAGATATCCCTAAGAAGGCGTAAGCATAACTTGAAGGATCCGACCAAGTGACATTGGGAATCATGAAAACTCCCTGTGACTGATAGAACGCAGTGAGAGCCTTGTTCCACCGTATGCTTACATTTTTATAGACAAGCGGCAATTCTAAAAACACTTAATCTGGATGTTCGAGTATCCTTGTTAAGTATCGTTGGTTCTGATATATCAGTTTTTCTACGCTCAATCTGGATTGTCTCAATACCCAGTTCATCACAGACTTTCCGGGTAATCTTATCCATAATTGCTACTCTGATATTTCGGGATTTTGCCAGAAACAATAAGCAGCTTTCTGATAAGCCAATTTTCTGTAGTGAATTGTTGGTATGAAAGAATGTAACGAATTGTTGCATATCGTCAGCTGAGAAACTAATGACCTTAATATATCCAGGATAGAGACATCTACTGTCTTCCGCTGATAAATCGGTGGTAATCAAGGCATAGCTATTCTTTAAAGAAAATATTACCTCCGAATACTCCATGCAATGTTTGCCGACTATTATATTATTCTTTTCCATATCGTCAGAAAGAATATGATTTAGATTCTACGTCTGTTACGGATGTATTCAGCAATTGAGCAGCCTTCGATTTAGAAATTAGTTCTTGAGATACTGCACTATAGACTAATCCCTCATAGAAATCTTCATCGTAATCTTTGGTCGACAGCGGTTCAATATATCTCGATTTCTCTACCCATGCTTTAAATTTGGGGTCTATATTTTTTTTGATATAATAACCCCTATGACGATTCTCATTTAAGATACCCAGACGTTTAAATGAGTACGCGATTGCGTCAATGGAAATTCCATATATCTTCTGAATCCTTTTTAATTCATGAACAGATATTTTGGACTTGCTGCCAAATTCATTTTCGATGACTTCAGAGGGCAGAAGCATTTCAGAAGCAAAAGCATCACATAATTTCTCTTTATCATGCTTTGACAATCCTTTGTCAAATGAAGCATTGGCAAGTAAATGAGCCAATTCATGCATTTGTGTGAAACGACGCCGTTCGATATTCCGGATATTTGTACTTATGACCATCAACGGAATATTGTCACTTGCAACTCCGCTGATTCCGTCAAAACCATCAGGACCGTCAATTTCAAATACCTTTATACTATGATCCATAAGAAGATTCTTTACATTTGGAATGGGGGAAATACCTATACCCCATTCCCGTCTTACCTCTTTTGCAAGTGTGATCATCTGTATGGGCAGAGAGATCTGAGCAGGAACATTTAGTTGTATTTTATTATATTTATTACCGAGGATCGTTTCAATCTCGATAAACCGTTCCACTTTATCTTGAATCTTGATCTTTAACAGTGTCTGATCTTTTGCTTTGACGCATGCTTTCTTCCTAAATGATATTTCAACTTCGGAAGTATCAAAAGAGTATGGTCTAAAAAAATAATCTATCGGCACATTTAATGCTTGGGAAAGCTTAATTAAAATCGGACTCCCGGCCATTGTTTTGCCTGCTTCATATTTGGATATTGTTTGTTTGGATACCTCCTTCCCGGTTTTTGCGGAAAGAGCATCCATCGACAAGCCTGCCTTTTGCCGGGCTTGCTTCAGCCTTTTTGCGAATAGCTCCTTTGCTTCCATTTTACATAGTGTTGTCTGGTATGCGACAAAGTTGCAAAAATATTTTGAATTGTCAACCATAATCACGAAATAAAGTAAGCATACGTGCTTCACCGTATGCTTACAAAATAACAGCGGCCTACCGTTTCATGTCGGTTGGCCGCTGTTGTCAGATATATATTTAGCAGGTTTCTGTTTTAACGTACAACCAGCTTCATTACCTTCGCGCCCTGTCGTACGATATAGGTGCCGGGAGCAAGATTGTCTGTGGTGTCCGATATCAGCACACCATTGAGGTCGTAGATATCCAAATGGGAAGTGGTGTCAATTGTATCACTTTCGCCGGTATCATTTATTAAAGAGCCAATACCGGAAACTGTATCTATAACAGTTATGGTGCAAGTCGCTGTTTTATCATCACATGACGCTGAAATAGTTGCCATCCCTTCTGAAAGTGCGGTTACCAGACCGTCTTCATTTACAATAGCGACATTTTCGTTATCAGATGTCCAATTTATAGCCTTGTCTGTGATATCCTCGGGCGATAGGGTAGCGACCAGCTGAATAGTCTCTGACGGAGACAGCGTTACATCAGAATAATTAAGTGTGATATTGTTAATAGCTGCCGAAGTCACAATAACTTCACATGTTGCACTGACTCTCCCGACAGTTGCCGTTATAACGGCAGAACCGACAGAAACCGCAGTTACATTTCCATTTTTATCAACAGAGGCTACCGAACTGTCACTGCTGTTCCAAATAATTGTTCTGTCAGTGGTATTACCGGGATTCGCATAAACAGCAATATTAAAACTTTCACCGACTTTTCCAGCCCATTCCTCAGTGCTGAGTCTAATGGATTGCACCGGTATTGAAAATTCTTCTATAGACTTGAATATTAAAGGCCAGTTATTATCAGACTTGTATTTCTGAATCGCATTACCGGTGACATAAAGCAAAGGTAATTTGTTGCTGAATTGGTTCATACCGAAAGAACTGAGGGTGACAGCCGGTGGTTCGATAGCATATGAGAATACTGTTCCTGTTGAGGATACGTTAAGAGCACCACCCTCTATAGAAGTGACGGAACTCCCGATAACTAATTGTTCCAGAACACCCCCAACAATTTTACTCGAAAATGCACCTGAGGCGATTGTTTTGACACCATGTCCGATGCTGAGTTTCTTCAGGCGGTTATTGGCAAATGTTTGTGGCTCAATTTTCGTAATTCTATTAGGTATTCTCAATTCCGTGATATTTTCGCATGAGTAGAATGCCTTTTCCCCAATAGAGGTTAAAGAAGCGGGTAATTCTAAAGATGTCAGACCGCTACAATTGCTGAATGCCGATATGCCTATACTACGGAGTGAGGCTGAGAGCTTAAGGGTCTCGATACCCGTACACTCACTGAACGCATATTCATATACGGCAATGACGGAATTAGGCATTATGACTTCCGTGAGAGCCGTACATTTATCAAAAGTATAGTTGCCCACACTTCTCACAGACGCTCCCCATATGACATTCTTCAATCCGTTGCATTCTCTGAATAATCCCCCTGCGAGATAAGTGACATTGTCACCTATCTCTACCGATTCTAATGTTGAAATCCCGGCAAAGGGAGAATCTTCAATCCATTTATAGTTGAAATTTCTTCCTAAGTATATGTATTGAACCGGACAGCCATGAAAAGGCAATTTAGCATCTATCCATGCGCCAGGATGGTCAAACTGTACTTCCTCATTCCCATCCTCAAAAACAAGTTTTTTCAGACTTGAACAATAAATAAATGCGTCGTGCTCAATTGAAGTTACTGATTGTGGGAATACAACAGATTCAAGTTGTTTGCAATACCAAAAAGCTTGTCTTTCAATTGTGCTCACAGATTTGCCCAAAGTAACAGACTTAAGACCACAAAATCGGAATGCGCCTACTCCTATTGTATCCACAGTATTCGGTATCTCTACAGAAGTAAGCCCGCTACAGTTGTAGAACGACTGTTGAGCTATTTTAACTACAGTATACTCTTTGCCTCCGTCTTTAACGATTGCGGGAATGATTAAATCCCCTTTATATTGTGCATTGTAATTGTTTCCTTTAGTCTCAACCGTTCTTTCATCTTCATCCAAAACGTTATAAGTCAATGTTTGTCCTTCATATTTATAGCTGAAAGTCCGTGCAACTGTCGGAATGACGATTATAATCGTCAGTAAAACAAGAAAGGTTAATCTTTTCATAGAGATGAGAAATAATAATTTATAATTATTTTAAGTGATTGATATATTCGGATAATGCTGAATATTACCTCTTAATAAAGGGTATGATACATGAACCGTTTTTGCGGAGTGGTCAGAATACCGAACAAAGAATTGATGTAGTCAATATATTTTATGCATTCTTTACGCTCGGAATCTCTTTTTTCGTGTAAGTTCGGGTATAGCAAACAGACATACAACAGCTCTTTATCTTCATTAAAGGCCAATCGTGATATAATCTTTTTTGATATCTGGTCGCTACGATGTGTGTCTACCTCCACGACTATAACCGGTTTGTCCTTTGACATTCCTATGATATCGTATCGGTCTTTATTTTTCTTTTCGCTGTTGAATATAGGATTCATCTCCGTGCAGAAAGTGTATTGTTCTGAAATACCCAATTCGTCATCCAGATACTGTATAAGCGGTTCTATTATCAATTTCTTGACCTCCTTCTGGGTGTATGACAGTTTCTTTTTGGATATAGTAGAATCCAGACGTGATAAGGCTCGATTCACCTTTTCACCTATTTCTCCAAATGGGAAGCCTGTTTCTTTAAATTCCCGAGTCGATAGAAATACGCCATACAAGCGCAAGGCTGATTTATAAGTCGCAAGGCAATTGTAAGTGTCTCCGCTTACTGTTAGCGGACCTGTATATTTTTTAGCCTTTTGTTCATCAGCTTTTGTATAGGTAAGTTGGTGGAGGATGTTTTCAAAATTATCTTTTCTGTATTGTTCGATAAGGGAACCATATACATCTTGAATACGTTCGATATTACCGATTCTAGATTTAATTGTAGAATCTTCATAATTGCGAAAATCCTTCAACCAATTTATGAATTCCTCCTTAAAAGCAATTTGTGTCATATCAGGCAGTTTCAGGTTACCGCGGGACTCTTCTCGTTGGGGTTAAGTTGTTGAAAATAAAGAAAAAAGCGTGAGAGCCGTACTTGTTGCTCGTTCCACAATTGGAGGCCTTCGCATTGCCCGGTTAGTTGAACGAGCAACGTGCAGAAGCCTCACGCAGATATATGTATCTACACTTTCAATTTACGCTCGCGCGCAAACAAAAAGCGGAATATACATATCCACAAGGCATCTACTGTTGCTGCAATCCTGACTAACCAAAGAAAGTTGCGAAGTTTCCAATTGTCAAGAAAGAGCGTTGAGTAAACGCATTTCTTAAATCTATATGTAAGTCTCCTCCTTAACAGGCACCGATAACCGAGGCTTCTGCATGGAGATTACCCGGTGCAAAGTTAATAATTATTTCCGTATATGAAAATAGAGAGACATAAATTCTGATGCAAAGATAATATTATTAAGCAGTATGCGGTTAGTCCCTTTTAATCCACTTTTTAATAGCATAATTAATTTGTTCCCTTTTGTTCCCTTTTGGGTTTGTAGTTGGATTTGGAACAAATGTTGGTGTAACTTTACTGACACATTGTAGCTGCATGTTGGCGGAGTTATAATGGTTTTTTTATGATATAATACTTAATTTTTAACTTAAAAAGAAATGAGAATCAGTAAGATTACTTTTGCATTGCTGGCGATGCTGATCATCACGGCCTGCGGTAAGAAGCAGACCGTGATGCCGGAGTCTCTCACTCCGGAAACTACCACAATTGATGGAAATATGGGTGAATATTACGAAGTTGTGGAGGGTTCGTATGATCTGGATAAGTATACAAGTGAGTTTAAATTTGATGTCAGGTGCATCAAGAATGCTCCCAAATTGATTTATACTAAACTTGGAATCGGATATGAGATTTATGACGGGAATGGCAATGTGATAGATAGCAAGAATGCAACGTTAGAGAATGTTGATCCTTGGAACTCTTCTGAGTTTCTCCTTCTGAAGGAGGGTGAAATGGGTAAGGTAAAAGTAAACCTTGCCGGTTGGCCGGATAAACTCAAAGAGGCGAAGACCTTTAAGATCTCGATTAATGCTCGTGGAGAAGAGGGAAAAGATGATACGCCTGAGGAAGATGAGGTCACTGCCGTAAGTTCGTCATCCAACAACTGGGACACATTAGTGGATGAGTATGAGCAATACTGCAATAAGTTGGCGTCTATGTCGAAGAAAGCCTTGGCAGGGGATGTGTCTGTAATGACAGAGTATAGTTCTGCTCTTGAGCAGGCTCAGAGACTTTCTGACAAACTGGAGAATGCACAAGGAGAGATGACTCCCGCACAGGTGGCGCGTCTTAATAAGATTGCTGCCAAGATGGCTCAGAGTATGATGTAATGATGAGAATATATTGACTTCTCTAAAAACCCGTTTTTTTGTGGACGGTTAGCAGTCCCCATTTTTTATAGTGAAGTGGTGCATCGTGTGTGTGTCACTTCTTTATTTGTGTGGGCGCGCTATTGGTTAGCACACCGGTTTTTTATATTTTTGCCTAAAAATTTATACGCATTATGGCAATAGACAGTGGGGTACAGCCATCGTTGATAATTGAAGACCTGCAATCTGAAGAGGACGGAATAGAGGAACTTTGCCGACATTCAAAGAGGGTGGTGTGGCTATCTGTCAGAGAAGGCCGCCGGGTGGTGTATAAAGGCCTTACGGAGGATTTGCGTCATCATCCGGAGGAAATTGCCTCATTACGTAAGGAGTATTCTCTCGGCGTTCGTATAGATAGTGAGGGGGTCGTGAGGTTTTATGGCTTTGAGTTGCATCCGCAGCTTGGTCCGATAATGGTCATGGAGTATGTGGATGGTTATGCGCTTAATGATTATTTAAAGGATGGTCAGAGTTATGACGCTGATTTGCCGCCCCTTGGCGAGCGTTTGAAGATTTCAATGGACATTGCGGGGAGCCTGGATATGATGCACAGTGCCGGGATTTTGCATCGCGATCTTAAACCGGATAATATACTTATTCGAAAGAGGGATTTGCGTGCTAAGATAATAGATTTTGGACATGCCGATGCCGAAGATTTCGTGATATATAAAACCTCTGTCGGAACTACGCAATATGGTTCGCCGGAGCAGCAGGTGCCGTCGGTAGGAAGTAGGGCGGGGGATATTTATTCATTTGGTAAGATTCTCAAACAGTTACTTCCTGAGCGACGATTTAGGCCCATTATAGATGCTTGTATTTCAGTTGACGAATCTAAACGTCCGGATATAAAATGGGTCATTCAACATCTTTCCGACTCCAGAGGCGGAAGGTCGTGGCGTATGTGGATAATGGGAGCGGTGGTATTGCTGTCGCTTGTCGCATGCCTTACATTTTATTTTTCAAATTATAATCGCGATGCCGTAAATGACATGGCTGCCGAAGATGTAAAAGTTGATAGTATCCTTGAGGTTAAGACAATGGGGGAGGGGTCGGCAGATGTAGGGAAAGCAGGTGTAGGGGAAGATGAGATTATCCCTAAGCCGGTCGGAGCATCAGAGGCAAAAGAGGGGAGTGCAAAGTCAGAGTTGACTTCTCAGGCAGCTGCAACTGTAGATGCTGTAACAAATCAGACTCTCCAGAAGAATATAACCGCAATCGTGGATAGATATATCCGTGAAGCTGACAATATTAATAACCGCTATGGTGAACTTTCATACACCGACAATATTGAAGAGAACAGCCGGCAACGCCTACAACGCGGTAAGGAGCATTTTGCATTATCGGATAGGATGGAGAAGGAGTTGTCTGATTTAGGTATAGATAATTCGAGACGCCAGGAGGCATATCATAAGTTGTGGACTCACATAGTGTTTGAGACCAATCGGATAGATGGTGTGGATGAGTTGTCTAAGAAGATTCTCAAGGAGTATTCAGACAAACCTAAATCTGGGCCGGACAGTCAGATTTGGGAGTGAACGTGATAGAAGATGCCTTGGTCGGATCCGGCTATATATGAGAATGGTTTGTTGCCCTCTCTGAATACTCGGAAGAACGCAGGGGCATGCTGGGTCAGTGAACTACATTGTACATTATCACCGATTTTCAGGCGTGAGTTCTCATTTTCTACAACCTCGAAACTTTCTGCACCGATATAGCGAAGCTTCACCTTGCGGTTAGGTTGCCAGAGGATTATAATTTCTGTATCTTCGGGGAGTGATAGAGTCTCTATGTATTCCCCCTTATATTCCTTCGACTGTATTTCAACCGATTCTGCGCAATATTCCGATATGTCGTTAAACCCTATAAACTTGCAGAGTGAATTAAGTGTGTAAGAGCTTGGGGTGTATTGATTGCCTTTGTCGGATATGTATCCCCATACGCGTTTAAGTGTTGTAGGGCTGATATAACCATGACCTTCATTTTGTATTCGCTCGCTTAGGTATATGTAATCGGCAGGTGAGTGGAGTACACGTGATATGTATCGTTCCACATCCTTTTTCAGGCGATTTAAATCTCCTGCTTCAATTTTGTTATTATCCTTCATTATCTTTATCAGTTACTTATGAAAGGAGTGATTATATCCTGTTGCGAAATTACAAAATTTCTCGGTATCAACAATGGCATCTGATAGCCTATATGCCATCCGCACTCATGGCAACCGTGACTCAGGACAACGCCAATATTGCGGATGCGTATCATCGAAAGACATAGGAACATATAACACCTGTCCGTACAGCTGTGTGTATTGCTATGCTAATTCGACTCCGGATTCTGCCTACCCGTCTTTTCACCGGCATAATCCTCTTTCGGAATCAATTATAAAATAATACCGATTATAACGCTGATTACCGAAATTTTAAGGAACGCGCTCTTAAGCAAGTTCTTGGAATATGGCGAATGACATCATCTATTAGAATGTTATTACTGGTATGGTTTAATACCCGATATTGCAGATTTAGGCATTTTTTTAATGAGTCAGGTATGACCCGATATTTTTTTGCTAAATTTGCGATGTGAAAGAGGATGATTTCATAATATCAGGATTCGGAAGAGAGACGGACAACTTGTCTCTGTTTTCTGTCGATTTCACTAAAGCCAAGCGACTTGACCGAGGGGGCTCAACTTGCGACGCTTACGAATGTTCCGTCCGGCGCCGGAGGCTATTTGTCAAGAGGCTTAAGGCTGAATACCGTAACAATCCGTTATACCGTGCTGCTTTCGAAAAAGAATTTGATGTCGGGGTTTCGCTCAGCCATCCCTCATTGCCCCACTATCTGGATTCGGGCGACGGATATATCGTCATGGACTTTATCGAGGGGGAGACTCTTGCCGATCTCTTGAAACGTGATGACCGGAGACTAAAAGATAAAAGGTGTGTCCGGAAGCTGCTTTCAGAATTGATAGACGCAGTTGAATATCTCCACAACCGCAACGTAGTCCATTGCGATATAAAGGCCGATAATATCATCATATCACCATACGGCGATCGGCCGGCTACACTCATTGATCTTGACAAGGCCTATACCGACTGGCTGAGTGATACGTCGGGCGATCCAAAGAAATATGACTCCGACAACTGCTCAGACGGAACGATCGATTACCGTGGTATCGGCAGGATTGCCGGGCAACTCGGACTGAACCGCGTAGCGGCTGTATGCTCGGAAAATGAAGTCACCGCAGAGACTATCAGAAAGTCACTCAACCGGCGTGATCCGCTCAGACGGATTTGGCTATGGCTGACAATTGCCGGTATCATGGTAGCCTGCGTGATATTATACCTTACCTCTACGCACCGCGAGCCCCTCGTAGATGACGCGACCGGAATGGAAGAGATTAAACATACGCCCCTGCCGAACGATTCAATACTCAACGGACAGGATGTCACACTGCCAACGTATCAAGAAAGCGTCAAGGAAATTGAGGCCGCCATCCAGCCTGAGATAAAGAAAGAAGAGAAAAAGCAGGGTGAGACTTCCGATGATCTGGATCAAATTGTAATAAAACATTACGGCCCGCTTTACCGTCGGCACGAATATCTATATAGAATGCTGAAGGATCCTTATACTTCGGCAAAAAAACTACAGATGATTTTCAAAACTTATGCCGATGACCAACTGAAGGCTCAAAGTCAGATCAAGCGCGAAGTGATGGAACGATATGAATTGACCGATCCATTTGAAATCATGCCCCTATTAGGGACCAGCATGGAGTGGGGACGGTTTATGGAGGAGGATTACAAATTAAATCAATTGTATTTCAAAGAGATAAAGAGACTTGAGGAAGCGACCGACAGTGTCAGTCGATAATCTCGATATCGGTCAGTCCACCCTGTTTCGCACCCTGGTATGAACCCAAGTGCCTTCCATCGCGAAACACATCACTGACAAGTAATTCGAACCCTCTGTAAAATCCGGCGATCAACAGTCGGTCCCCTTTCCGCAACTTGCTCCCGGCAGACTCATCCACCACATATTGGTTATATCCGAGAAAACTGAGTTCCAACATCCGGCCCGGATCGTATGAAATCCGGATCCGCTCCCCTATCTCCAGATCGGCCGAGTCGATACTTTCAACCGGCCGGAAATCAGAAATCCCGCAATCCATGCCAACATCCATCGAAAGCATGTCATAGTCAGGATAACCTAAGTATCGAGCCACAATATCGAGTGATGATCTACGCGGGGTGGCCACCCCCCGGACAAATCCTAACATGCGCTTCAATGTGGTCGTGCCGAGCGTCTCCCCGGTAACTTCCTTAATCGCCAACGCAAGCGCCTCACACTGCTGAGGATATTTCAGCGGAGAACCGAACTTCTCCAGAATCATTTGTCGTATTTTATCGCTGACCATCTGAATAGTATACTTCACATGCAAAATTAATCAATTTTTTGATAATAAATTATCACTGTATACTGCGGAATATCTTATTAGATTGAGGTGTGAACGGAGTGAACGGATAAATTTCAGGTAATATGAGTTATAATTGTCAACTTTGCATCGGCAACGCAGAGGCCATACCGCAAATTTAGCAAAAATTATCTTAAATATTTGCAGAGTCAGAAACATTGCTTAAATTTGCAAAGTAGGTCATAGGTCGACCTTACTTTAACATATTGAAAGCGTTTACTTAACGCTTCGGTTCTGATGTCTTGGAACTTCGCACCTTCCTGAAAAGTCTTTTACAGAACAGAAGCAGCGGTAGATGCCGCATGGATATGTAATCTCATCATGCCCAGAGCCGTATACCCATTCATGAGGTAGTGGCTCCCAGTGATTTTTACATATTCGCGTGGTCCTCTGCGTTGTTTCGTTCCATAAAAGACAGGCAATGCGAAGGCCTCAAGACGTGGGAACGAACGACAAGTACGGCACCACGCTTTTTTTGTACCCACATCCATAATCTCCACGTTAGATGCCGGCGAGGAAGAGAGAAAGCCGACTCGCTCGAAAGGAAGTAGGCAAGATATTAACTATCAATTCAATATGCCAGAATGTTTAAACAACCTTTCCGCAGATTGCCAAAATCCAAATCAATGGGGATATCTGCGTGAGTCACAGGCTATTGCCCAGAAAGCCGGTGTAGATAGACAGACTAAGATTTGCAGAACCGGGCTTGATACGTATCTAAAAGTAATTTTCCCGAACATCAATGACTGGGTGCATGATCAGCAAGTGCCGGGAATGAAGCATCCCAATGGTAAAGTATTCAAAGGTCGACCGGATTACAGAAGTGAATCCTTGAAAATGATTGTCGAATTTGACGGTCTAAATCATTATACGAGTCCCGTACAAATTGATCGTGACGAGTATCAGACAAAAATATATAAGGAGGCAGGATATACGGTAGTCCGAATTCCATACTTCATACAATTGACCCGCCAAGCCGTAGAAATCCTCTTTGGTGTAAAACTAAATCAAGAACTATTTAATCCTCAGTATGCATCGCTCGGCGTTGCATCCAAAAACACCCCCGCCTTTTTATGTATAGAAGGCATAATGAGGATGAGAACGGAATTCTCTAAATTCCCATGTCAAAGATCAGTTAATATCGAATCATTGAAAAAAGAACCTCAACAAAAATATGCTTTATGGCAACTGATATAAAATCAAATATCGTTATGAAACCAAAGTTGATAACAATAGTGATGACAATCACTATGATGTTGATGTATTTTCCCATCTTCGCCCGTGACTTTGAGTACACCTACAAGGGGCAGACACTAACGTATACCGTAATCAGCGAAAAAGATAGGACTTGTCAAACGAAGGATGGGGGATGGAATCGGGGATATTATCCAGGAAACAAAGTATCCGGATCTTTAGTAATTCCAGCTTCAGTTAAAGATGGTAATAAAGATTTCCAAGTCACTTCAATCGGATATTCTGCTTTCTTCGGTTGTAGTGGCTTGACCTCGGTGACTATACCCAACTCCGTCACTTCAATTGCAGGTGATGCTTTCTTCGGTTGCAGCGGCCTGACCAAAGCTGAATTCGGAAGTGTTGAACAACTTTGCAGTATAAAATTTTCGGATTATGGTGCTAATCCTTTATACTCTGCAGGTAATTTATATATCAACGGCGAAGAGATAAAGGAAATTGTTATACCCAACTCCGTCACCTCAATTGGGAATTATGCTTTCTATGGTTGCAACGGCTTGACCTCGGTGGCTATCCCCAACTCAGTCACTTCAATCGGACATAATGCTTTTTCTTGTTGTAGCAGTCTGACCTCGGTGATAATTCCTAACTCTGTCACTTCAATCGGACATAATGCTTTCTCTTATTGTAGCAGCCTGATCTCGGTGGCTATACCCAACTTCGTCACTTCAATCGGCGATTCTGCTTTCGAAGGTTGCAGCGGCCTGACCTCGGTGATAATTCCGGGTTCGGTAAAAACCATCGGTAATGGGGTATTCGAAGGTTGTGAGGGTCTTATAAAATCAGCATATCCCGATTATCTTTCCAATCCATTTAACGATGGGATTGCCATTGCGTATCCGGCAGAAGGTTCTAAAGTAGAGAATGGGGTGGTTTTAAACCAATCTACCCTCTACTTTGCTCCAGCTTCATTATCGGGAGAATACACTGTGCCGAGCACAGTAAATGCAATCGGTGACAAGGCTTTCTATTTATGTAAAGATGTGACATACGTACGTATGCCTGCAACGTTGTCAAGCATCGGTGAAGAGGCATTTGTAGGCTGTAACTTGTACGACTTCACTATTCCTAATTCAGTTAAGTCGTTTGATATGGGAGCGTTAGCCGGTAATCCTTTGAAATCGTTGACGGTAGGTTCCGGTGTGTCGCAGATTACAGGAGCGAGCAATTTCTATAACTCTAATCTTGAAAAGATTTTCTGGCTGGGAAATATTCCGCCGGCCGGATACGAAGGATTTAATCCTGTTATCAATTTTGTTTCGAACGATCAATATCGTTTTACAAATCAAGTCCTATATCCTTTCCTGAGTTCGATTTTTGAGGTTGAGGGTATTGTATATGTCCCGGTAAGTCCATCTGAAAGGACTTGTAATGTCGTAGACTATCTGTATACACCCTCGAATGCTAAATTCGCTGTTCCGGCAAGTATTGAAAACAAAGGTATTACTTTGAAAGTTGTTAATGTAGGTGAGTATGCTTTCTATCATCATGACTATCTTGTAGATATTTCACTGAATAACAATGGTGTAATAGATGATTATGCTTTCTATGATTGCTTGAAATTGAAAACAGTGAAATTTGGTGATCATATATCGGAAATCAAGAATCATACTTTCCAAAATTGTGAGGTATTGGAAAGAGTAGAAAATTCACCCGCTTTGACATCTATTGGAAAATGGGCGTTCTCAGGATGCGTCGGTATGAATTACTTTTCGGTAGGAAGTAAAATAAAATCTTTTGGGGAAGAAGCATTCTCTGACTGTACTGGATTGACAAAATTCTATTCGTATGCGACTACTCCTCCAGTGTGTGGTGATCAGGCACTTGACGATATTATCAAGTGGGAGTGCACGCTGTATGTACCTGAAGGAAGTGAATCTCTGTATGCCTCAGCACCTCAATGGAAGGATTTCTTCTATATCTATGGAGTGGACGGAGTTGAGACAATCTTGATAGATCAGGAAAATGATGTAGAAATCTTTGATCTGAATGGTATAAAGCAGAATAAACAATTGGAAGATCTTTCAACCGGAATATATATCGTCCGTCGGGGTTCTGAAGTAATTAAGCAAGTAGTAAAATAAAGGTCTGATCATATAAATTCATCCCTCAGTTTCGCTACCCTTATCTAAGGCTCTGATAAATAGTAATGTTGATAAATTATAATAACATCTATTATTAGAATCTATTATTAGTATATTGTAAATATTAGTGGTAAGTCAGTTGTATGGTTGTTTAAGACACAAATTATACAACTGACTTAATTTTATTAAGACCCCATACCACAAAAATGTTAATGCAGGGGACACCGATTTTGTAGGAAGGACTCTAAGTTACAGTTCAAGCGAATTTTCTCTCAATAAGAAGTCATACACGCTCATTGTTGTAATACCGTTATTGATTACCCTTGGTTTCTACGATTTTCCAGATCTATTTTAATGATATGGTCAGCTGAAACACCTTCCGCCTCCAACCAGCCGGCAAATAGGTCGAATAATAGAAAAGACTTACCACTTCGGCGTACACCGGTAATAATCTTTATCATACCGTTGTGACGGCTTTCAGCAACTTTCTCAAGATATATATATTTCGTTCTATTCTCATGGCATTCCGAATAATTGTCATTTTTGACATTTTTTCGGAGTGTACAGTTGATCATAATCTTCGCTCATTCCAAATATCCGTGAAATATTACAAGTCAAAGTCAGTACCTTTGGGGATATATTGGCGAATAAGCTTGTTGGCATTTTCGATACCACCTTTCTGCCATGAGGAATATGAGTCAGCAAATAAATATTCGTATATTATTATTTAATAAGTCATGTAAAGATCAATTGTTATAACATATATATCAATTGTATCGCTATAGCTAAGCTTCTTAATCGACAGCCGATAGCTGTAATTTCGGTTTATTATGGATGGAGTGCGCGGAGGATTTCTCTTTTGCCGGCGGGAGGGCCGGGGAGACGTTCGGTTTTAAAGCCGATGTCGGCGAGCATCCTACGGATGACGCCTTTGGCGCAGTATGTGGTCAATATGCCTCCCGGTGTCATTGAATCGTAGATTTTGCGAAAGATTGACTCATCCCACATCTCCGGTTGTTTTTCCGGTGCGAAAGCGTCAAAATAGACCACATCAATCATCTCCGGCAATTGCATGGTCAGCAGATTATCATTTATCTTACGGATAATGAAATGGTCATTGATCCGGCACTCCCGGTCCCATGATGCGTTATTGACAGCTGAAAAAATATCGCGGTATTTTTCGGGTAGCGCTTCGGAGTAGAGTTCCGTTGTTGAGACCGGTAACGGGAACAGTTCAACGGAGCAGTATTGGGTGCAAATTCCGGCCTCTTGCGCCGCTTTCGCAGTCAGTGCTGCATTGAGCCCTGTGCCGAAACCGACCTCAAAGACCCGTAAATCAGATTTTTGATTGGCCGCTTGTCTCCACCCGGAATTGATATAGACGTGCAGACTCTCGGCAACTGCCCCTTTGACAGAGTGATAGTGTTCGTCGATATCGGGACGATATAATGTCGGCGAACCGTCGGAAGTCGTTTCTATACTAAGTCTCATGTTGCAAAATTACAAAAAACAATAGAGTATCTGACATTGTTTTATATTCGAAAAGATTAAATTAAACCGAATTCAGTGTTAAAACAGTAAATTATAAACAAAAAACAGTCGATATGTTACTTAAGAAGATTGAAGATGCTCTCAACGAGCAGGTTAATGCCGAGATGTGGTCGGCTTATCTATATTTGGCAATGTCGCTCCATTTTGAGCACGAGGGTCGTCCGGGAGTTGCCAACTGGTTCAGAGTGCAGTTTCAGGAGGAGCAGGCTCACGCATTAGCTATCATGGATTATCTCAACGCGCGCGACGGCAAGGTCGTGTTACAGCCGATAGCCGGTGTCCCCGACACATGGGCATCAGTCAAGGAAGCCTTTGTCGCCACACTCGAGCACGAGCGCAAGGTGACAGCCCTTATCAACAATCTTTATGCAATGGCCGAAGATGAGAAGGACTTCGCTACCCGTCAGAAGTTGAATACCTTTATCGCCGAGCAGGTTGAGGAGGAAGACACCGTCCGTCAGATAATCGACGACCTCACGCTGGTAGGAGAAGACGGCACCGGCCTCTACCAGATAGACCGACAGCTCGCGACCCGCACCTTCGTCGCCCCACAGCTCTGATGCCGCTCCCCGGATATTTGAAAAACATAACATCGGCCAATCGTTTTTAGCACGATTGGCCGCTGTTGTAAAATCCCTCTAAGTTGGTAATAATATATTATCGAATCACCAACTTATTAATTTCTGAGACAACTGTAGCATTTGCAAGTAAAGTAGTCATTATTCATTTAGTTAATTTCTTATAATTAACAGCGACTTTTAAAATTGTGAAGTAATTATCTGATGATTATTTTGTTTACTTCGTTACCCTTTCTGACTATATAAATGCCCGGAGCAAGATTATCCGACTGTGATATAGGTGAGGGAAAGACGTGAAAAATTTGTATAGTATAGATATTGTTTGTAACTTTGTCTTTAGAAAAGTGTCACAAGTGACATAAATCTAAATATGAGCAAGCAAATAAAACGAGATATATATCTAAACCGTCTTATTAGACGCAGACACAATGGACAAATAAAGATTATTACCGGAGTTCGTCGAAGTGGTAAGACGTACCTGCTATTCAAACTGTTTGCTGACTGGCTGCGACAGCAAAAGGTAAAAGAGGATCATATAATCAAAGTAAATCTTGAGGACAGACGTAACAAAGAATTGCGTGACCCTGATAATCTACTCGCTTACATAGACTCGGTGATAAAGGATGAGTCAATGCACTACGTAATGATTGACGAAATCCAACATGTAACAGAATTTGAAGATGTCTTAAATAGTTATTTAGGCATGGATAATGTTGATGTGTATGTAACCGGCAGTAACGCAAAATTCTTGTCCAAAGATGTCATTACCACTTTCCGCGGTCGCGGTGATGAAGTCAGGATATATCCCTTGAGTTTTGCCGAGTACCATTCAGCAACTGGTTTGACAAAGGAAGAAGATTTGAAGGATTATATGATATTTGGAGGACTTCCTCAGACTGTTTTTATGGAATCGGATGAAGAAAAATCCAACTTCTTAAAGAGAATATTTGAGGAAACATATCTTCGTGATATAAAGGAAAGATATAATATAGAAAAGGAAGATGAACTGGAGAAGCTGCTTGATATTATATCTTCAACTGTCGGAAGTCTAACCAATCCTCAGAAGTTGGCAAATAGTTTTGACTCAATGATAAAGAGTAATCTATCTGCGGTTACAATAAAGAAATATCTCGAATATATTTGTGATTCATTCTTAATGGAGAAAGCAACTCGTTATGATGTGAAGGGCAGAAAATATATTGATACTCCTTATAAATATTATTTTGCTGACCCCGGTCTTAAAAATGCTCGAATAAACTTTCGACAGCCTGACCAAAGTCATGTAATGGAAAATATCATATATAATGAGCTACGTAAACGCGGTTTCAATGTTGATGTTGGAGTTGTTCCGGTTGTGGTAAGGGAACATGGCAAACAGTTTCGTAAACAATACGAAATAGATTTTGTATGTAATCTTGGCAGCGCTCGTTACTACATACAATCTGCCTATCGCATGGAAAGTGAAAGTAAAATGGAGCAAGAAGAAAACTCTCTGCGTAATGTAGATGATTCGTTTAAGAAAATCATAATACTTGGCGAGCATACCCCGGTTTTAAGAAATAATACCGGTATAACAACAATTAGTATCTACGATTTTCTTCTCAATGAGAATTCACTTGAATTTTAGAACCAATAAGTGTGAATTGTTTTAATTACGGATGCCGTTGTTACGGCTCGTTAATTTTTAATTTAATCTATTATTAATATGGCAGAAGTAAAATTTATGGGCAATCCCGTACGGACTCTCGGTGAGTTGCCGGCTGTCGGAACTGATGCTCCGGCGTTTGATCTCGTGGCTCAGGATCTCAGTGATATAAAGCTCGATGACCTCAAAGGGAAACAGGTCGTTTTAAATATTTTTCCCAGTCTTGATACAGACGTGTGCGCTGCGTCTGTGAGGCGTTTCAATCAGGACGCGGTCAAATTTCCGGATACAGTGGTGATATGTGTGTCACAAGACTTACCCTTCGCAGCCGGCAGATTCTGTACCGTCAATGGTATTGAGAATGTTAAGACCGGATCCGGTTTCCGTTCGGATTTTGGCAAGACTTATGGTGTCGGGATTGCAGATGGACCGCTGGCCGGACTATATGCCCGTAGCGTTGTCGTCATCGGCAAGGATGGCAAGGTCAAGGGCACGGAGCTCGTGGACGAAATCACCAACGAACCCAACTACGAAGCCGTCGAGGCTCTCCTGTCATAAGAACCTGAAAATACATTAAATAGAGATAATCCGGCCGGTCTGTGGTATGCAGATCGCCGGATATTATGCTCAATATGAATAATCCTTTTGATTATCTCCCTTCCGTAGAGTGTGATGAGGCCTTCAGGCAGTTGCTTGACAGAGTGGATGCCATTCGGATGAGTGACCTCCCGGAAGATATCATATTCTGTCGTGAGCTCGATGCGGGAAAGATGCTCGGAGTGCTCATAGCCGAAGATGATGCCGGGGTAAGGCATACTCTCTACGCTTTCTCGGGTCAGATAGGTGAAGGTGGGTTTTATTTCCCTGGATTTGTTGAGCCGATATTTGATTATCTTGAGCCCGACGGATATTTTAAGACCCATGAGAAGGAGATTTCGGAGATATCCCGTCTGATCGAGAGACTGGAGACAGAGTCCCTCGGACCGCTCCGGGATCGATATTCCGTAGTGGCTGAATCTCTTGAGTCGGAGATGACATATCTCCGCACAAGGTATCGTCACTCAAAGCTCGAGCGTAAGGAGCGCAGAGAGTCCGGTGAGTGTGATGAGACGGAACTTGCCGCGATGATACGTCAGAGTCAGTTTGAGAAAGCTGAGCTGCATCGGCTCAAGAAACGGCATCAGGCTATCCTCGGGCCTTTGGTGAGAGAGATCGATGATATACGCTCAAATATCCGTTTACTCAAGGAGCGTCGGCGAAATGAGTCTGAAGCCCTGCAGAAATGGCTCTTTGATAATTTCCGCGTACTCAATGCCGAGGGCGTGTATATCAGTTTGAGTGAAATATTTGCTGAAACGCAGATGCGTATACCCCCTTCGGGTGCCGGTGAATGTTGTGCTCCGAAGCTGCTGCAGGCTGCATATCTCAGGAGATGGCGTCCGGTATCGATAGCGGAGTATTGGTACGGTCGGGCTAAAGGGGGATCTGTTCGCAGGCATGGGGAGCACTACCCGGCCTGCAGAGGTAAATGTCTGCCGATACTGGCCAAAATGCTGGAAGGTATTGACGTTGAGCCACCCTTGAACAGTGAGTATAAATCCGGGCACGACGCACTCCCTCAAATCATTTATGAGAATGAGTGGTTTTGTGTCGTGAGCAAGCCCTCTGGAATGCTGTCAGTTCCGGGGCGCGGTGTCGCCCTGTCCGTGCAGGCCTGGCTTGAGGATTATTATGGTGCGGAGCGGGATGTCAGAGTGGCGCATCGTCTTGATCAGGATACCTCCGGACTGCTGATCGCCACATTCGGTATTACCGCTTATAAGGTCATGCAGGGGCTCTTTTCCACCCGCAGGATTATAAAGAGATATGTCGCGTTATTGGAGGGAAACTATATATCATCCGGTATAGCCGCGCGAGGGGAGGTCAGGCTGCCATTATCAGCGGATTGGATGGATCGTCCTCGTCAGCGAGTAGATATGGAGGGGGGCAAAGAGGCGCATACGGAGTATGAATTTGTCGGTGTCGAAGGCCCTTACAGTCGCATACGTTTGTTCCCTCATACAGGGCGAACACATCAGCTTAGAGTACATGCCGCTTCGGAACGGGGACTCGATATGCCCATTGCCGGAGATCATCTTTATGGCAGGAGAGGAGGGGACGGTGTTGGCCGGCTGATGTTACATGCCGAGAGCCTCACATTCGACTGGCCGATCGATCACAGGCATTACGCTTTTGAAATACCATCTCCTTTTTAAGAACGCGCTCTAAGGAACGCGCTCTAAGGAACGTGCTTTTAAACCTTATTTCGCGGTGTTACCGCTACCGGTCCGCCAGACGAACGATCTGCGGCAGACAATCCCGATTATCAGCACGATACCCAGAATTGCCGTACTTATGAAATAAGGGAAGTCGGGAGTATGATTGTCAAACAGTGCCTGCACACCCTCTATCAGTACTGGGACAATGGATACAGCGATATAATTGCCGGCCAAGGTATAGGAGAAATATTTGGTGGAGAGTGTCTTGTCGGGGGCTATCTCAGTTGTCTTATTGTAGATGATCGGCTGGAAAAATCCGTACCCCAATCCTATCAGCAGTACCCCGATTACGTATCCGGCCATCGTGTGTATAAGACCGAGAGTCAATAGACCGGCTATCATTATAGCGATACATACATACAGTCCCAGTCGGCCAACGATACGTATATATGGAGTCAGCGAAAATCCACCTATCATGGCCGTGACATAAAACATAGCAGTCGCGACACCAACTTCTGACGTGCTCAGGCCATAATGTTTCATAGTGAACGGTAGATAATATGTGAATACCATTGAGCTCGCAGTCAGAGCGATATACAGTCCGATAACCCCGCATAGGGTCACAATGGGTTTTGCAAAAATCCTCCTGTCGCTCTCCTTCGCCACAACATGGGTCGAAGCGGATGAGGGTGCGCCATTGTCGTTATGACGGATGTGGGAACGTATATAGCCGTTAGTCATAAACGGCAGGAGCAACAGAGGTATAACAGGCACAAGATATACGCAGAAGGATGTATGCCAGCTGAAGTCGGCAGCCCAACCCACAAAGATTGTCGCCAGGATGACTATACCGTTGGAAATCCCGGACTTGAATCCAAGCACTTTTACCTTTTGTGAACCGTAAAACCACTCGGATAGCAGACCGGCGGCAATCGGTACTATCAGGCCGCACCCTATGCCGAGTATCACTCCCAGACCGATCAACATCGGCATCGTGTCGGCAAAGAGATACAGGATGCCGGCTGCTAAGAATATCGCCAGCCCCGCTGCCAGAACTGCCGTCTGATAACGCACATTGGCTATCTTGCCCGATAGCAGAATCATAGGTATGATGATGAGATTGGGCAGAAGTGTCAATAATTGAATCTCCAACTGACTTGAATGCGGGAAAAGATCTGCCATCTTTCCAAGCATGGGAGAGACTGCGAGTCCGGGGAGATTGACTGTCAGTGAAACCGACAGAAGTGCTATCAGAGTTATCAGAGGGATTGAACCCTTACCGTTCGAGATATATTTCATGGCAGGAGATTTTAGGGTGACTATATACTTATAACTCGGAATAGACGCTGTGGTTCAGTATAGAACTATGTGAATTGAAAAGTTGTTAAAAATATATTAATCCTGTAATGTAAAAATATAATTATATAATGGCTTCAACTGACAACGTGACTTCGACAAGCTCCAATCCGAGACCGTCAAAATTGAGTTCAGCACCGCGCAATTACGGCCTGTTCGTCACCTTCATAGCGATCATCGGAGCGTTCTCCTCTCTTGTGAATGATATGTATCTCCCTACGATTCCTTCGATGATGCGTGAGTTTCATACTACACCCTCAATGACGCAGATGGGTATATCGATGGCGATGATCGGCATGGGGCTCGGCTCGGTAATATGGGGTTCGGCGAGTGACCGTTACGGCCGGAAACCAATCCTGCTGATATCATTGATAATATTTGTATTGTCGACGGTCGTCTCTCTCTTTTCAGAGACGATAACTTTTTTCATTGTCTGCCGTCTGTTTCAGGGTCTGGGTGCCGGCGGAGCTATGGTGTTATCCACCTCGATACCGGCGGATGTGTATATGGGCCGGCAGTTGGCGAAACTGATGGCGATCATCGGTGCCGTCAATGGCGTGGCGCCGGCATTAGGTCCTGTCGTCGGAGGATTTATGGCTGATTGGGTCGGATGGCGCGGTATTTTTGTGGTCCTGCTCATTATCGGAGGTGTGATGACATTCTGGACAACAAGATACAAGGAGACACTCCCCCCGCAGCGGCGTCTCCGGGCACACTCGCTCTCTGACTATGTCAAGGCATACCGCTCGCTCTTCTGTAACGGCAGATTCATGATTTATGTGACGATCAAGGCCGTCGCAATCGGTCTGTTGTATGCATATATCTCTTCAGCTCCGTTTATATTGCAAAGTCATTACGGGTTCAGCGCAATGACGTTCGGACTCATTTTCGGTGGTAATGCACTTGCCATGAGTATAGGCTCTACTCTGGCGGTCAGGTTTAAGGTTATGAAACAGAGCCTTGTGGTCGGGTGTATCGGAATGTTTGTGTTCGCAGTAGCCGATGCATGCGTGATATGGAGCGAGGGATCCTTCTTATGGTATGAATTATTCGCGTTACCCATGCTCCTCTTCTCCGGAATGATATTCTCGAGTGCCAATACATTGTCAATGGAGGTGGGTCGTGCCGAGGCCGGTACTGCCTCAGCCATTTTAAGTGTTGTTAAGTATGCGTTCGCTGCAGTCGTCTCACCATTGGTGGGTCTCGGCAATATGTTTCATTCAACGGCGATAGCGTACGTAGCCGTGACGTTTGTGGCCCTTCTGCTCGCATGGAAAGCCTATCATCTCACATCACTTCCGGATATGACCCGAGCTGATGCAAAGTGAACAGATATTTTTTGTTAAATTTGTAGGGCAAATATAGATTGGGATTATGAATGAAACCATCGTGGAGGAGACGTTCGGGGTCGGTGAGGCTGTAGGTAAGATCAGATTTATAAGTGCATCAGGCGAAGTCTCCCCTCAGGACATAAATGATGTCAATGCTCCCCTCAGAGAGTTGGCCGTACTTCCCATACAGACTCATTCGCTCAATGTCGCTGTCGTGGATGCCGACCGAAGATTGTTTCCGGATACAGATGCTCTCATTACATTCCGTCCGCATACACCCATAGGTGTGCTGACAGCCGACTGTGTCCCCATACTTCTGTATGTACAGGATATAAAGGCGGTGGCAGCCATTCATGCCGGATGGCGTGGTACACTTGGCGGCATTGTGGATAATGTATTGGACACACTGGAGCATTCAGGTTGTAAGCCCGGGAATATCCATGCATTTATCGGACCGGCAATCAGCGTCGACAATTATGAAGTGGATCATGATCTGGCCGAAGAATTTTCTCGTGCCGGTTTTCAGGACTATATCATATATCCGGATGAAACAATCGCGAGACCCCATATCGACCTTAAAGGCGTAAACAGATATAGATTGTCATGTAGGGGAGTACCGGCTCAGAACATCATCACACATCCGGCATGTACATACGGATATCTCCGGGACGACGGTTTGCAGTATCCAAGCCACCGGCGCAGCCACGGCTCACCCCAACGATTGCTGACAACAATAGAATTGACCGATAACAACTGATATAATAAACTATGACTGAAATATTGAACGAGTGGCATCTGCTCGGACTGACTGCCGGACTTGCCACATTTATAATAATAGGACTCTTTCACCCGGTCGTCATCAAATGCGAATACTACTTCGGAGTGAAGTGTTGGTGGTGGTTCGCTATACTTGGTGTAGTGATGTGCGTACTCTCTTACTGTCTGGACGACGTGCTGATATCCATCCTCTGCGGTGTCACGGGATTTTCAAGTTTCTGGACCATCAAGGAGATTTTTGATCAGCGTGAACGTGTCCGGAAAGGATGGTTCCCCAAGAATCCGAATCGAAAGGAGTCTTAGATACACTGCAGGTGATCCATCATCTCATCGGCAAATGGACGCTCACCCACAATCTTGAAGCCGCACGATTCATACAGCGGGCGTGCTTTTGCATTGGTCTTGCTCACCAATAGTCCGGCAGGCTTATTGATGGTCTGCGCACGCTGTTTGACAGCCTCTATCAGTCTACGGGCGATACCGTTGCGGCGATATTGCGGGAAGACAGCCAATGTATCAAGATAATATTCACCCGGGTCGGTCTCATCGGCAGGAGCTGATTCAAACACCAGGCCGATACATTTCGCCGCCTCTGATATAAAGGCTTCCCGCAGAGGGTGAAGGAGAGCCCCATCATAACCTACAGCCACTCCGAGAATATTACCTTCCGTATCAACAGCCTTAACAGTGTTGAGGTAACTGTATTGTGTATCCTCGCGTGCCGCCAGCGCTGAGAACAAATCCCTGACATCCCCGGCACTATGATCGTTACCGGCCAGGTGCCTTACCAGTTCGTCACCTATAGCCATACAGATAGCCTCCCCTATATAGGGCGCATCCTCCTTGTGTGCTGATACTATTCGATATTCCATAGCCATATTACAGATTGTGGTGATAAACACCGTCCCGCCTTTATAGTTTATAGCGTATATAGTTTATAGCGTACGTAACTCTCCGGTGTAAGAATCCATTACAAAACCCTGTACATTGACACCTTCAGGCGGCATCAGCGGATGGTGCGCTATGAGGTCGACTGTCTCATGCACGGCACTCTCCGTTTCCTCAAATCCATGCAGCCATTCCCGCAGATTGATGCCACAATGTTCCATAAGAGTGATATGTTCTTCGCTCACACCCCGCTCCTTCATCGCATGCAGCATTTCGTTGGCATCCATCCCCTGCACTCCGCACTCAGTATGTCCGATCACCATTATCTCATTAACTCCCAACTCATATACAGCCACCAACAGTGATCGCATCGTCGAGTCAAACGGATTTGTAATCGTGCCTCCGGCATTCTTGATGACCTTGACATCACCATTCTTTATTCCTAATGCCGCGGGCAACAATTCTACAAGGCGCGTATCCATACACGTCACGATCGCTATCTTCTTGTCCGGGTATTTGCTTGTTGCAAAACGCTCGTAACCTCTATCTTCGACAAATTTTCTGTTATATTCCTTGATCTCCTGTATCATAGCAATGTCTTGAAAGTGATAAACATTTATATATCATGTAGATTACACCGGCTTTGAATGACGAGCCTTGGCATAATTAGCCAACAGGATACCCGCCACGATAATGATAAAGCTGACCGGTTGATACCAGTGAAACTCATCCAGCTTCAACAGTATGGACACTACCGCTGCTATCACCGGCACCAGGTATTGATAGAACGAGAATATCTCGCTCCCGACGAGCTTGATCGCCGGAGGGGTAACGATATAGCAGTAAACCGTTGGAAACAGTACGATAAACAGCAATACTCCGATTGCTTTCCAATCCGTCTGAGTAAGCATAGGGATATTCTTGCCGACCGTGAAGATCAATGGTAGGGATAATATTGACGAGAATAGAAAAATCCACTTCATCATATTGACCGTGCCGTAACGATGTGACGGTCCCTCGATGATCACCAGATATATAGCGTAAGATATCGCACACACTACAGCATACACATCACCGATGAGTCGGCCGGAGTCCAGATTGCCGCCGGCCAGGATTATCAGCAGTGCCCCGGCTAAGGCGACCAACATCCCGACGACCTCCATCACACTCACCTTCAGATGCTTGAATATAGCGTTGATCAGCACCACAAGGAGTGGCTGAAACGTAAGGATGATGGCGATGTCTATCGGAGAGGCCGTGTTGAAGGCCATGGAAAATACATATACAAAACCCAGCATCATAACCGATCCCCAAGCGAGGTATTTCCAGTCACCGCGCACGATCTTCTCGCGCTTGATGAATAGGGAGATAAGCCAGATGATAAGTGTCGCGCCAAAGATGCGGCTCAGCGCCACACCACCGGCAGATATCCACTCCGGTATGATAAGCTTGTTGGCCGGCTCATTAAATCCCCAACATATCGATGCCGAGAGTGCAAGCAGATTACCGGCCAGCATAGTCTTGGCACGCGAACCCCCGGCCGATGATTGTACTGATGGTTTCATATTATAAATATTCAATCAAATCATTGCTGCATAAGGAGTGTCAGATGACTCACACCGCGGATCGGTTCCGCCGATATCGGAGTCACCGCTATTCGCATCAACGGAGCAACCCTCTCAGACCGTGACAGGATCACACGCTTCTCATAGACGCCGAGTGAAAGTCCGTGACCATGATATATCGAGCCGCGAAGATGATTGTCGTTGCGATCATTATTGGGCGAACCATCCTCGTTGAACAGTTCTAACGTGATCGTATCAGGAGGGCAGATACTGTCCAATGATTCTCGCTCTATACGCAGGCGCACTATCCGTTCAGGACACTCCTCCGTATAACGGAGGCTGAGTGTCGTTGTCACCGGGCGTTGCTCGAGCCATAGAGCCGAGTCTTGAGGTTGCAGCGCGAATTCTATTGATTGCAACGATGACCAGCCGTCAGGATCGGTCGCATTCGTCTCACACCATACGACATTGTTCGGATTGCATGATGTGAGACAGACCATTAAAATATTTGTCATCAAGACACTCAGCCAACTTGCGCTTCTCATTTATTCCCGTTAGATTGATTACCCTTTGACTGCGGCTGATGATTATTGACGTAGCCCTTGTTCGGACGATTGCGGCGGCGCTGATTGTCGCGCTTGTTTTCTCTCCGGGTGTCGCGTTGCTCGTTCCCCTTTGACTCCTCGCGCGCTCCGCTCTTATTGTCGCGGGATTCTGTCTTATGATTATTTTGGTCCTGATTTTTGCGTTTCTTCTTCTTGCGCGTCTTGTCAAATCGTGTCAGCGAGTCCTGACCGACAAGATCGACATAATCCTTCTGTTCAGGTACGATATCCGACTCCGACATCAACGTATCGACCTTGACTCCCTGTTTGTTGAGAGCCATGATTTCGTGAGCGCGTGAAGCATCTATTGTCACAAGATTGGCTGCTACATGCTTGTCAGTCGAGTAAGTGATCTTACGGGCAAGAATATCTACCTTAAACTGATAGTATTCCTGATCCTTCGTGTAGAGCACAGCATCTTTGGGAGGCAATTGGCGCGATGCCTCGGCGTAGGCATCTGTCTCAAAGTTGATGCAGCATTTGAGCTTGCCACATTGACCCGCCAACTTCTGAGGATTCATCGACAGGTCCTGTATTCGGGCAGCTCCGGTACCGACCGAGACAAACCGTTGCATCCATGATGAGCAACAGAGAGGACGTCCGCACGGACCGATACCACCTATGCGGCCGGCCTCCTGACGGGCACCTATCTGTTTCATTTCGATACGTACCTTGAATGTGTCGGCAAGGATACGTATCAGCTTGCGGAAGTCTACGCGCTCATCTGCTATATAATAGAATATCGCCTTGCCGCCATCACCCTGATACTCAACGTCACCGATCTTCATGTTGAGCTCCAGTTCTGCGGCTATCTGGCGTGAGCGTATCATTGTCTCCTCCTCACGCGCGCGTGCCGCTCTGAATCTCTCCATGTCGCTCTCCGAGGCTTTACGCATCACCCGCTTAAGCTCAGACGTGTCGCTGATGTTGGCTTTCTTCATCTGAAGCTTTACCAACGGACCTACCATACATATCTTGCCGATATCAGTCCCCGGGGCAGCCTCGACTGCTACCCAGTCGCCTATCTGCAGATCAAGCCGGTCAGGGTTCAGATAGAAAGCCGAGCGTGTATTCTTGAAGACAACCTGTACGATACCGACGCGATCGGACGTCCCGACATACTCAATGTCTGAAAGCCAGTCTGTCGCTGTTAGCTTGCCTCGCAGTCTGCAATCTTTGTTATCCGGCATGTTCTCTTCCATCACACTGACTATTTAGCGTATGCCACTGCACGAGTCTCACGTATGACGGTTATCTTCACCTGACCGGGATAGGTCATCTCATCCTGGATCTTCTTCGCTATCTCGGCACTCAGTTTTTCGGTCTCTTCATCCGTGATCTTGTCGGCACCGACTATCACACGAAGTTCGCGACCGGCCTGGATCGCGTAGGTCTTGATCACACCTGGGTAGGAGAGGGCTAACTGTTCAAGATCATTCAGGCGCTTGATGTATGCCTCGACTATCTCACGACGCGCACCCGGACGAGCTCCTGAGATAGCGTCACATACCTGTACTATAGGAGCCAGCAGAGAGGTCTGCTCCACCTCATCGTGGTGAGCGCCGATAGCATTACAGATATCCGGTTTCTCCTTGAATTTCTCCGCCAGTTTCATACCCAGCAAAGCGTGTGGCAATTCCGGCTCATCATCAGGTACCTTGCCGATGTCATGCAGCAGTCCGGCACGACGGGCCTTTTTGGGATTAAGACCTAATTCCGACGCCATGACGGCACATAGATTGGCTGTCTCACGCGAATGTTGCAGCAGATTTTGTCCGTATGATGAACGATACTTCATCTTACCGACCATACGTATCAATTCGGGATGCAGTCCATGTATGCCGAGATCGATAGCCGTACGCTTGCCGGTCTCGATGATCTCCTCTTCAACCTGTTTGCGCACCTTGGCCACAACCTCCTCGATACGGGCCGGATGAATGCGGCCATCGACTACGAGCTGGTGCAATGCCAGACGTGCGATCTCACGTCTTACCGGATCGAAACCGGAGAGAACTATAGCTTCAGGCGTATCATCGACGATGATCTCAATGCCTGTGGCTGCCTCGAGAGCACGGATATTGCGACCCTCACGACCGATGATGCGACCCTTTATCTCATCATTATCGATATGGAAGACGGTGACTGAATTTTCAACTGCAGTCTCGGTAGCCACTCGCTGTATCGACTGTATGACGATACGCTTGGCCTCCTTTGAGGCTGTCAGCTTGGCGTCATCCATGATATCGTTGATATAACCCTGAGCCTGTGTCTTTGCCTCATCCTTGAGCGACTCGACCAGCTTCTCACGAGCCTCATCAGCCGATAGACCGGATACCTTCTCCAGTTGAGTGCGGGCCTCGGCTATCAGAGCCTCAAGTTCAATATTACGGGTCTCGATTTGGTGCTGACGGGCATCGAGATGAGAATCACGCTCATCAAGCTGCTGATCACGACTGTTAAGTTGATTCTCCTTGTTGTCGATCTCCTTCTTCTTACGGTTGAGATCGCCCTGAAGTTGGTTAAGCTGTATTTCACGTTGTTTGGCACGAGCCTCCGACGACTGTACTTTTGAGAGTCTCTGTGATGCCGTGCGCTCGGCATCGTTGATGATCTTAAGTTCCTCCTCGCGGGCCTTCAGTTTGGATTTCTCCATTATCACATCTGCCTCGCGCTTAGCCTCATCTATCATGATATTAGCCTTGGAGGAGGCTGACTTTCGAGAAATGAAGTTTGTGACGCAGTATCCGACTGCAAGTCCGACGATGAGCGCCACCACTATTGATATAATTATGTCCATGGTATATTAAATATGTGGATATTAATGATTTATTTACTTCGACTAAAAACATTATCCACGCTACCATGTCGGGAGACGAGTCACTCGACTGACATGTCGAGCACTGAGTCGAGCATACGTGAGATATTTTCAGCTTCACGGGTAGCCCGATCATATTTATCGCGCATATCGTGATAATATGACGCATATTGATATATCATCATAGCGAGCAGTTCGGTCGGAGTCTTTTTCGTAAAGCGCAACCGCCAGTCTCGGTATAAGGCTTCTATATCTTGCTCAGTCCGTCTGACGAAATCCTGACTGGAGAAGGGTACGGTCACATAGACCTGTTCTCCGGCTATATTGAGTTCCATCTTGACGTTCTCTTTTCCTTTCATACAGCGTGATTAGAGAGAGGGGTCATCGGTTGCTAAGGCGATAGCCTTATCTATCCGACGTATTATTGAGGAGATCTTGCGACGGGTCTCGATCAGACTATCCGCATCTCCGGCCAGACGGTAGGACACTCGTAGATATTCAACCTCCAGTCGGCTTTGGTTCAGGGCCTGTGTGAGATCCTTGTTTTCTAATTGCAACGCCTCGTTACGACGGACAAGCTCTGCATATTGTCGCTGCAGGCGTGACTGACTCTCTTCGAGTTGCACAATCTTGTCGATTATCGCGCTCAGTGTCGATTGCAGAGTTGTGCCCATACGTGGTGATACATTATATTACAAAGGTAACAAAAAAACCTCACACGACAATACAA
>CAMWUY010000008.1 GCA_947177615.1 uncultured Porphyromonadaceae bacterium | reverse complement strand
ACGACCCCCTGATTAACAGTCAGGTGCTCTAACCAACTGAGCTACTGAAGCATTTCATACTACATCCTTGGGTATTACCCTCAAATGCGATGCAAAGTTAAGAACTTTTTCTGAAACCACAAAACAATTCATCAAATTTTTTCAAAAAAAAATCACAATTACAGTCTATTGATCTTATAATATAAATACAGGTCTTGCATCTGACGATACAAGACCCGTGATGTGTTGAATAATTATGTGGCTATAAGTCACACTGTAACATTAGTTGGCGGCGTGGGGCTGTACGTTGATGTACTTGCGACCCTCCTTACCGGTAGTGAACACTACTACACCATCGATCAGAGCGAACAAGGTATGGTCTTTACCAATACCTACGTTCAGACCGGGGTGGTGCTGAGTGCCACGCTGGCGCTTCAGGATATTACCGGCTTTGCAATTGCTTCCGCCGAAGATTTTAACGCCAAGACGTTTGCTTTCTGATTCGCGGCCGTTCTTAGAACTACCGACACCTTTTTTATGTGCCATTTCTTCTACGGATTTTTAAGCGTTAACGATTGATTTTACCAACACCTTAGTGAACTGCTGACGGTGACCGTTCTTACGACGATAACCTTTGCGACGTTTCTTTTTGAAAACGATCACTTTCTCACCCTTGACGAGGGGAAGAAGCACTTCACAATTTACTTTAGCACCTTCAACGGCAGGTGCACCGACTTTTACGTCGCCGTCGGCATCGAGAAGAAGCACCTTATCGAAAGTCAATTCCTGACCCTCTTTGACATCTTCGCCGAGATGATGAACATACAGATATTTGCCTTCCTCGGCCTTGAACTGCTGTCCTTTGATTTCTACGATTGCGTACATCGTGTTATTAATTATTAAATTAATTGATACCGGCAGGCGATATCCTAAGGATATACTTGTCCGAGCCTCCGCGGTTTAAGTGCACAAAATTAATAATTATTTGTCAATCTGCAAAGCGTCTCAGCGCTATTTTTCCGATTTTCTTTATTTTTCAGCTTTTCCGGCTCATCTTTCAGCTCATTTATGTCTGAGCACCCATATCAGATGGCTGCACCTATGCACGATATAGAACAGAGAGTTCCTCAACACGACGGGACTTAATCCCCTTATGCTCTTTGCCTTTGTATTTACAGAAACTGGTATACACGTCGCGGATATTGCGATTACCATCCTTTAGCATCTGTACTAATGATGACCGATTGACTCGTCCGATACCGACATTATATGCCAATACGCCTAACAGCAACGCATCTTTGCCGTAATTTTTGTACATACCAACGAGTTTCTTGAGATCCTTGCGAAGGAGAGCGTCCGCCTCCTTCTCGCTCAACACATCACCCGGTTTATATTTTTCACCCGGCTGCACCTTGTGGCCATATCCTATCAGCGGCCAGTGCTTGGCAGTGTGAAGAGTTTCATACTTCTTGATCATTTGAACCGCCTGTTCAAACTCCTTGTGGGAATAAAGAGAGGATGAGGCTGATGCCACTCCCGCTGACACAATTATCAATGTCAGCAATATCAGTAATTTCTTCATAACAACAACCATTCCCAGCTATAGCAATTGAGCTTCGACCATCCCGGTCGGCCATACTGTTTCATTCCTCCTGTCGCACTCATGGGAATGAACAACATATATATTTTTTTAGTTACACATTCGTTATCATCCTCCGCAGAGGATAAGATTCAAATGAGGTGTTGGAGATAAATCTCTCCGTGGAGAAATGAAAGAACGGTTGAGATTACCGACATCGCAGGCATCTCAATTCCGTCGGAGTGCTTCCTCACTTAAATCGTATATATATAACGCTGAGAATAAAAATATGTTGTATAACATAATTAATTTTATGTTAAAAAATATTAACCGCCGGAACGTCATCGTTCCCGGCGGTTAACAATCCCTTATATAACAATGTCGCTCAGCTACTTGATTGCAATATAAATCACAACCGGGTATCCAAGTAGTATCTGTATATTACTTACCCGTCATGATGTCCAGGACATAGAGATCAGTGGCCCGCATTGCATCACGACCTATTGACGTGAGGTTGCGTATGGTGCGGTCGACATTCTCGTCGACAATACCTTCACTGCTCGTCACACACTTGTCATTCATGGCAAGCATCGCCGACATCAAGGCAGTTGATACACCCGAGCTGACCTTCATTGCACACGATGGCTTGGCTCCGTCACATACCATCCCTGTAAGGTTGGCCACCATATTCTTGACCGCTGCACATATCTGTTCAAAGTCACCGTCCATCAGATATACAAGTGCACTCGATGCACCGGTCGAGGCAACGACACATCCACACAGCGCGGAGAGTCGGCCGAGGCTTTGCTTGATATATATACTTGTAAGGTGACTTAATATCAGCGCTCTGATAAGATGTTCTTCATCAGCATGTATATCTTCGGCAAATGATACCACCGGCATCGTCGCAGTGATACCCTGATTTCCGCTGCCACTATTAGACATGACAGCGGCTGTACAACCTCCCATACGGGCATCACACGCCGCGCCCGTATAGCTTATCATGTGAGCCAACGGAGTATCTCCAAAAAACTTTACTCCATGCTTTCTCACAGTGCTACCCAAAGAGTGTCCATAATCGGAATTAAGTGCCAGTTCGGCAGCCGCCTTGTTCAGATCACGTGCCTCAAGTATAAATCCTATCTCCTCCAACGGCGTGGTCATCGCGAAATCATATACCGTCCGCATATCCAATTCCACATCATTCTCTTTAGTATCGGTCGTGGAGTGTTGATTATCCTGAGGAACCTCATTGTATATTATGGCTCTATTCTTCTCAAGATATATGAAGTTGGTATGTTCACGAGATATTACAGCACGTACCCGGTCTGTATCGTATATCGCCTCAACATCTATATGGAGATTGGAGGGGGCATCCTCATGCAGCTTGATACTGATACATTTACGATTGATATATTCCTTGCCTTTCTCGACAGCCTCGGGTGTCACGTCGCGCAATACCTCCAGACCATATTCCGACTTTCCGATGAGAGCGCCGAGCGCTACAGCTATCGGAAGTCCTATCATACCGGTTCCGGGTATGCCTACACCCATCGCATTTTTAAGAATATTACTGCTCAGTCGCAGATTGATCTGATCAGGTATGGCACCGAGAAGTTCTGTAGCTTTCGCTACACACAGCGACACAGCCGCAGGCTCGGTACATCCCAACGCCGGCACGACCTCGCGCCTTATAAGCTTGATGATTGACTCGCGTTTTTCTTTATCTAACATGGTGTGTTGGTTCTATTTAGGTTTAAGGTTTCTATTCTATTACGGTATTGGATAGTGTGAGAGTAGTACGACTACAGTCATTCCTTTCATTCTGCATCGGATGGAAAGAGAGGCAACTGACTGCGGCGAGACCGGGCTATCTTCTTATTACGCCAGCATTTACGACAACAGGCGACATATCTGTCATTGCCACCGATCTCCACCTGCTCTCCCTCGGTGATAATTTCACCCTGTGAGTCGATACGTGCATTCATTATCGTCTTGCGGCCGCATGTACATGTCGACTTGACCTCATCGATGGTGTCAGCCATTTCAAAGAGGCGTTTTGCGCCCTCAAAGAGATCACCACGAAAATCGGTACGCAATCCATAGCATATCACATTGACCGCGAAATCATCGACTACGGCTGCGAGCTGGTCTACCTGGGAAGCCGAAAGGAATTGCGCCTCATCGACCAATATCCAGTCAGGAAGCGACTCCATATCCTGCTCCATAAGCTGCTTGAGTTCCTGATACAGGTTGGTCTCGGCATAAATCCACCTGCACTCGCGCTCTATTCCGATACGTGAACGTATCACATTCTTCTTGTCACGCGTGTCGATGACGGGTTTCATACACATATAGTTCAATCCCCTTTCCTCGAAATTATATGCTGTGGTAAGCAGCAATGCGGTCTTAGCCGAACCCATAGTACCATACTTGAAGTACAGTTTAGCTATCCTGTTCATCTTATCACATTAATTAATTATGAGAAATTAATTACAAGAAATTGCAATAATACAAATCGGATGCAGACACCTCCGTACATCTCCGGAATTGCCGGCATCCGACCCTGATATCATAGTTGGTTGATGAACGTTATTTATTCAGCAGCTGGAGCAGCCTTCTTGCGTGACGCACGCTTGGGCTTGGCCGGAGCCTCAGCCACGGCATCATTGATGCCTACCAGCGCACCGTCGATCATGATACGTCCACAGTATTCACAGACAATGACCTTACGATGCATCTTTATCTCAAGCTGACGCTGCGGCGGTATACGATTGAAACAACCACCGCAAGCATTACGTTGCACTGTGACGATACCGAGACCATTACGTGCATTCTTGCGTATACGCTTAAAGGCATTTAGAGTATAATCATCACCGACTTGCTTCTCGACCTCCTTAGCCTCGGCCAGAAGTTTCTCCTCCTGTTCACGGGTCTCGCTTACTATCTCCTCGAGTTCCTTTTTCTTATCCACCAGATTGTGCTCCTTATCCGAAAGCTCCTCACCGGTCGCATTGATTTCAGCAGTTTTAGCTTCAATCTTAGCCTCGGCGTCACGAATATGCTTTTCGGCGAGTTCTATCTCGAGAGTCTCAAATTCCTTCTCCTTTTCCAGAAATGCAAACTCACGGTTATTGCGCACGTTGTTTATCTGCTCTTCATATTTAGCAATCTTGGCACGACGATCCGCTATCTCGCCATTACATTTATTGATAACATCGCGACACTCCTTGATCTCATCATTATATTTCTGAATACGAGTCTGAAATCTTATGATATCATCCTCAAGATCCTTCACCTCATTGGGCAGTTCACCGCGCAATATCTTGATGCGGTCCACCTCAGAAAGTAGAGTCTGCAACTTGTAGAGTGCTTTCAGGCGATCCTCCACGCTGCGTTCTTTGTCTGATTTCTTTTCAGTTGCCATGTATATTGATGGTTATATGTTATTTCTTAATATTATTGTCCGGCTCACATATATGCTATGGGATTGGACTCCGTCTCGGCAAAGTATGTCACACACTCCGGAAAGGCCTCACGTATGATACGCGAGAATATCTTACGACTGCCCAGTTCGCTCTCATAGTGACCTATATCAGCCAGCAGTATATCATATCCGTACGAGGTATAATCATGATATTTCAGATCTCCCGTCAACAGCACATCAGCTCCGGATGTTATAGCATTGCGTATCAGCGATGCACCCGCTCCCCCGCAGACGGCGACCTTACGTATCACGATCTGAGGAGACATAGCGGAATATCTCAGTGGAGAGACATTGAATAACTCTTTGACCTTGCGCAGAAATTCCAATGTCGGCGTTGGCTTGATATCCCCGATTACTCCGAGACCATACTCCGGAGTGTCACTTTTGGGTTCCAGAACCGAGAGTCCTCTCATGTCAAGTGCATGGGCGATTTCATAGCTGACACCCTCGATGGCCGAGTCAAGATTGGTATGAGCCGAATAGATGGCAATATGATTGGTAATGGCATCTATGACAATGCGTTCCACCGGCGTACGACCGGTTATCTGTTTCAGTCCGCTAAACAACAGCGGATGATGACTGATGATCAGATTGCACTGCCGACGTTTGGCCTCCTCAAGTATCTCGGGGGTCACATCGAGACATAACAGCACGGCACTGACCTGCATATCAGGATCACCGACCTGCAGACCGGCATTGTCATACGACTCTTGCAGTCTCTTGGGGGCAAATGATTCTATAACCCCGGCGATGTCACCTACTCTGATGGCTGTCATATAGTCCTGATTACTTAACTTCTGACCTTCTTATCTCTCCTCGCTATTACATCAATTTTGCTGAACACCTCAATCCTTGATATCGAGTTTCAGCTGCAGTTCTTCAAGCTGAGCATCATCAATGGGCGACGGGCTCTCATTCATGACGTCACGACCTGAATTATTCTTTGGGAATGCGATGACATCACGGATAGAGTCAAGACCGGCCAATATGCTGACAAAACGATCGAAACCCAATGCCAATCCACCGTGAGGGGGAGCTCCATACTTGAATGCGTTCATCAAGAAACCGAACTGCTCCTGTGCACGTTCAGGCGTAAAGCCGAGCAACTCAAACATCTGATCTTGCAGCTCGGCATCATGTATACGGATAGAGCCGCCACCGAGTTCAGTGCCGTTGACGACAATATCGTAGGCCGTAGCGCGCACCTTACCCGTATCTGTCTTTAGCAGGGGTATATCTGCCGGATTGGGCGAAGTGAAAGGATGGTGCATTGCGTAGTAACGCTGTGTCTCTTCATCCCACTCGAACAAGGGGAAGTCCACAACCCATAACGGAGCGAAAACATTCTTGTCACGCAGTCCCAGCTCATTACCCAACTCCAGTCGCAATTCGCACAGTTGTTTACGCACCTTCATTGCGTCACCGGTCATCACGAGGAGCATGTCACCGGGCTTGGCCCCGGCCTTCTCACCCCATGCCTGCAACTGTTCCGGCGTATAGAACTTAGCGACTGAAGACTTGATTGACCCATCGGCTTCAAACTTAACCCATATCAGACCCTTGGCGCCGACTTGAGGACGTTTGACAAAATCCGTAAGAGCGTCGATCTGCTTGCGAGTGTAAGATGCGCAACCATCGGCTACAATTCCGACTACGAGTTCCGCATCATCGATGACACTGAAACCGACACCCTTGGCCACATCATTCAGTTCTACAAAGGGCATTCCAAATCGGATATCGGGCTTGTCAGAACCGTAGAGACGCATGGCGTCATTCCATGTCATACGGGGGAAAGGCTCAGTAAAATCTATACCTTTGACATACTTGAAGATGTGCTTCACCAGACCCTCAAACATATCTATAACATCCTCCTGCTCTACGAATGACATCTCACAGTCAATCTGTGTAAACTCGGGCTGACGATCAGCGCGCAAATCCTCATCACGGAAGCACTTGGCTATCTGAAAATAGCGATCATAACCACTGACCATCAGCAGTTGCTTAAACAACTGAGGGCTCTGCGGCAAAGCATAAAACTCACCCGGATTCATACGTGATGGCACGACAAAGTCGCGAGCGCCTTCGGGAGTGGATTTAACCAGGATGGGAGTTTCGATTTCGAGAAAACCCTTGGAGTCCAGATAACGACGTATCTCGAAAGCCATCTTATGACGCAACTCGAGATTGCGACGCACGTTAGGGCGACGCAGATCAAGATAGCGATACTTCATACGAAGGTCATCACCACCGTCAGTCTTCTCCTCAATTGTAAAGGGTGGTATTTCCGACCTGTTGAGAACCTTGACATTGTCAGCGATAATTTCGATCTCGCCGGTCTCGAGATTAGGATTCTTCGAGTCACGTTCTTTCACCGTTCCTGAGATTTCAACCACAAACTCACGACCGAGTTGATTGGCAACCTCCTGCAGTTCAGGATTAATCTCAGTATTGAAAACAACCTGAGTGATACCATATCTATCGCGTACATCGATAAAGGTCATACCACCCATCTTACGTACTCTCTGCACCCAGCCTGCAATTCGCGTTTTGCTACCGGCATCGCTGAGGCTAAGCTCGCCACATGTCTTATCTCTATACATAATATCTCTTTAGAGTATATATCGTTGAAATATCTATTTTAACACGCAAAGATAATAAAAATAAATTGATTATCACCCTACCGCCCCAAATATTGTGAAATTCAGATATCAATAAAGTATCAATATAGTATTGAAACTTTAACGAATATCGGTCTCTATGTAAGACTCTACAGCTTCAAATCCTTCTGTCGTTTCGATCACGGGGCTGCTGTCAGATGACAACAGGACACATTCACCGGGATAAAGCTTATAGCGTATATCCGAATCGGTTATAGTTGCACTCCCCTTCAAGGCAATAATTATCCTAAAGGAGTCTATAATCTCGGGCACATTGGATTCTCCCGCCTGAAGAGCCCTCCTAATTATAGTGAAATGAGGCGTGGCCGCCAATAAGGCAGTCGGGCGCTTACGATCGTATGGGATACTGTGACCTGTAGTATCATTAAAATTGAGTGCACGATGGCCAAGTTCTGTATGCAACTCACGTTCACGGCCATCGGCATCTATACGATGATAGTCAAACAAGCGATAGGTCACATCCAGACTCTGCTGTATCTCAAGGACTTTACAACCTCCTCCCAACACATGTATACGGCCGGCCGGTATATAAAAAAGATCTCCCTCGCGCACATTTGTATATCGCAGACTCCCACAGATATCTTCGCTGTCAGTCAAGGTGCGGAAATAGTCCGGATTTTGGGGACATCTGAACCCGACACCGAGACGAGCACCTTCCTCCGCTCCTATGACATACCACATCTCGGACTTTCCCCACTTCAGTCCCTGGCATATAGCCATACCATCATCTGGATGAACCTGTATCGAGAGATCATCAGCGGCATCTATAAATTTCACAAGCAACGGAAAACAATCCCCGTAACGCGACATTACAGAGCGCCCCAGCAACCGCTCGCCATATTCAGAGACGAGCTCACTCAGCGACATTCCCGCATCCGGCCCCTCAGACACTACGCTTTCACTACCGGGGAGTCCTGACAGCAACCATATCTCTCCTATCTCATCATCCGCCGGACCATCCTCATTACATACAGAGTCTGCCAGAACAGGGTACATCGACTGCAATGTACCGCCACCCCAGATCTTGCGTTTGGCCAATGGATGAAACTTCCAAATCATAAATGATCGATGTCACTAATTTTTCAGGAGCCTATCTCACAAATAATGTTAAAGCAGACCCCATTATACAACTGAATATATCCAACGGGCGTTCTGATATTATCAAAGCATATACAAAGATAATATCAATTATAAAAATATCAAAATTATGAGCGACGTACTTAATTCAGAAGAGAGAAAAGAATTGCCGGACAGCATGTATGGTCTGCCGGAACGCAGGGAATATCCGATGCCGGACGCGGCACATGTCCGAGCCGCCGAAGCATATTTCAGATATTGCCCTGAAGATCTCAAACCTAAGTTGGCAAAGGCGATACTGAGATTTGCCACAGAATATGGTGTCGATGTTCAATCACCCACTGTATTGTCATACGCAGAACAATAATATCGTACCATCCTTTGATACAATAGATGATACAATAGATGATACAATAGAACAGCTGCCATAAAAGCCAATCGAGACCATTACATATAGGAGGCGGACGCGGTCAACGAACGGAGATAATCCATAGCCCGGTCAAGAATTGCATCCACTCCCCTCGCCAGATCTTCATCCGGTGAGTGACACTCAAATCCGGGAGACGGAGCGACACCGAATTCTGTCAGTTGCCCGGCAGGATCATACAGGGGGGATGCCGAGAGTCGAATTAACCACCCGTTTGGAAGTTCGTATGATGCCGGAAGGCCGGCTCCACCTCCGGTGGTTGCACCGATCAAGGTCACCTGCGGTAACGTTCTCATAACGGCCGCAAACGCATTAGCTGCACTATAGCAGCCGTGATTGATGAGCAATGCTATCGGCCCGGAATATGTAATGCGCCTGGACGGATCTGCCGGTTCATAACTGAAGGAATATGGCTCGGAAAAATCATCATGACCCGGGCCATTCTTGTGTGTTATAGCTCCGCCCGGCACCTCGGACGTGATAAATCTCCCCACAAGCGTATCAATATTGGTCAATAATCCTCCCCCATTGTCACGTATATCAAGGATTATACCATCGCATTCATGAAGATAGGCCAACACATAATCCAGAGCGAGGGGGGAAACAGTAGTCGAGAACGACGGATAGTAGATATACCCGATATTACCATCCAACACCTTATATATCATACCCGAGGTCGTCATATAGTCAAAATCGAGATAATATTCCCTGAGAGTTCGATAATCAAAATCGGCCGGATAGTCACTCCACCAATTCATATATCGGCTTGTATTGAATTTGGAAGATAGATTTACATGTCCGTCGCGCAATTCATCGAGCATTTCAGACAGAAGGTTGAACAGCTCGAGTATTGTCATGTCATCGCTGAGCCGTGCACGGTATCGCCGTGTCACCTCGTCCCAATCCACACCCTTCTCCTCAAAGAAGCAATAACGGGTATCGATAATCTCGGCAAGTGCGTCAAAATTACCATACGGATCATTGGTATATTCCTCCGTCTCAAGACACCCGGACATAAATAGCAATGATAACATCGGCAATATCGACAACAATATTCTCCGTATCATATCCTCGGCAATATATTGACCATCTCTCATTTTACAATAACTATAGTAAAGAACTACATGGGTCTCAGCTCCTCTCGGCATTTCTTACGTTTCAGCCCCATACCTGACGGTATTACCCCGATAACGAAGCCGTTGGTGATCTGTCGTGTCGACAAGTTGTTGGCATACGCACAACCTATTGTGAGTCTATATCCAAGCTGTAAGGCGGTATTACCTAAATCCAATGATACCGAGACCAGATTATCCAGACATGGCATATTGCCCCACCAGCCGAAATGTGCCAGTCCACTATGGTTACCCAGATATATCTCATAAAAGGTCTCACCATACTGAGGCATAAAGAAAGCGCCCAGTACAGGCATGGTCATTCGTTCCGACGCGACAACGGGTATTCTACCCAACCTTGTACGCCATGAGAGAGATGCACCGAGATCTAACGAAGCCCTGATAGTGACATCCACCGGATTATTACTATTGCGCAAGAGGGCTATCACACCTCCCGTCAAAGAGGCTCCTCCGCCGACACTGAATGTAATATTGTATGGCAATCGAAAGTAGCGACGCATCTGCCAGCCGAATTTCGCATCCAATCCTAATGACGATGCCGACCAAGCAGGATTTAACATCTTTGTATAACTGACGCGTGCATCGAAACTCATCAACCATCGTTGCGGATCAAACGGCATTACCTTATCCCAATATCCGGACACGGCATAATCCGTACCCTTATAGGTCATCGGTGATAGATATTCCGCGACAGCCCTACGCTCCCCTATCTCAAAATTGTAAACTCCGGTGACAGGATATACGACGTCCGCCTCCATTTCTTCCGCCACAATCCGTTGTATAGAGAATATAGCGAAACATATAATCAATACACATCTCAGCATCGCGCTATGCCTGATATTTTTACACCGGCCGGGCATCACTCCTCGTCAGTATCAAATTCGAACAAGCTCTTATCAATAACTGTAGGTCCCGCCGGAGCATCCTCCTCAGTATCTGTTGGCTTATCGACGTCACCGGTTTCATCCGGGATTGCTGCGGCCGGCTCCGGATATCGCAACGGCTCAAGTTCAGTGATTTCACCGAGATGATATGTAGTGAGCCGTTTGCCCTTAGCCTTGACACTCTTGACACTGATAAACTCCTCGGCATCTATCTCCACGTCGGGACGCACACTGTCATTACCCCCAAAGGATATCAACAGACGAGGATATACTGTATCGGTCAGTAACAGAAGCTTTGATTTCTCGTCACTTCCTACATATCTCTGGGGACGGGCAGAGGCCTCGAACACAAATCGCTTCAGATACGGGAAACCCAAAGATGCATCATATAGTGCAGCCGTCCACACTTTGTGCGGATCAAACTTCTCTATTCGCATGATGTTGTCATCATAGTGATTGGACTCTGCGTATGACGAGGTAAAATATTCTCCCGTATTGGTAATAATCAGAACCTGATCATCCCCCTGAAAGACACCGAGACTCTCGCCTCGTCCATCATAATTGAGACGCAATACATCACGATCGAACCATACTTCACGGCCACCGAGGGTGGAGACTCCCCGACGCTCCAGAGACACACTTTTCACATCATATTTTGTGACAAGATTGCCCAGAGAATCCTTATTCTTGATTGCCATATCCGCAAAGTCCACACTGAACTCCCTTTGCTTGGGAGCACGTCCTTCCTTATCACGTTCACCGGTTAATACCACCTTGACCACCTCGGCCTCACCATTGGGATTGGCACTCAGATATATGATCTTTGATCCGGGCAACCCCTTGGTGAGATCATACTCCTTCTCACGCGCCAGACCGGTGATGAAACAACGTTTCTTATAGTAGAAACCTTCCGCCCCGTTGCGGTATATGATATTATAGATTGTACGCTTATCCCCCTTAGTGAACAGGCCTATATATTTCACCTTCTTTCCGATATAGAGTTTATCCTGAACCTTGACGATCTTGTACTTGCCATCATTGTATATTATCAGCACATCGTCTATATCCGAACATGTAAATTTGAATTCCGCGTCTTTAAGACCGGTACCGACAAAACCTCCGGACTTGTCATAATACAGGCGCTTATTTGCCTCGGCAACCTTGGTCGCTTCGATAGAGTCAAAACCACGCAATGTGGTGTGTCGAGGATACTTATGGCCATATTTATCTTTAAGATGCTGATACCAATTGATCGTATACTCCTTGATATGTTCCATATCGTGGCGTATCTGATCGATCTCCCCGGCCAGAGCTGCGATACGCCGCTCAGCCTTCTCCGAATTGAACTTCAGAATACGCCCCATACGTATTTCCCATAATTTTATCAGATCCTCACGGGTCAGTTCACGATAGAACGAAGACTTGAATGGTTCGAACAACACATCCAGACGTGCGACGGCAGCATCCATATCGGCAGCCTTCTCGATCTCCTCATCCTTATACATCCGTTGCTCGATAAATATCTTCTCGAGCGAGGCAAAGAGCATAATCTCTCGATTTTCACCAAGTTTGATCTCAAGCTCACGATGCAGCAGATTGCGGGTATTGTCCACTGAAAACCTCAGCAACTGACTGACAGTCATAAATTGAGGTTTCTTATCGCGGATCACACAGCAGTTGGGCGAAATACTCACTTCACAGTCAGTGAAGGCATACAAAGCATCGATAGCCTTATCTGAGGAGGTTCCCGGCGCCAGATGTACCAAAATCTCCGCAGTTGCCGAGGTATTGTCATCTACCTTACGTACTTTTATCTTACCCTTGTCTATAGCGCCTAATATGGACGTTATCAATGATGACGTTGTCTTTCCAAACGGGACCTCCGTTATGGCGAGGGTCTTGTTGTTTACCTTTTCGATACGTGCGCGCACCTTGATAGAGCCACCGCGTGCGCCATCGTTATATCTTGACGCGTCCAGCAAACCTCCGGTCTGAAAATCAGGAAGTAATTTAAATTCCCTATCGTTCAGATATGCAATAGCGGCATCGCATATCTCATTAAAATTATGAGGCAGAATTTTGGACGAAAGACCGACCGCGATACCCTCGACACCGTGAGCGAGCAACAACGGAAATTTTACCGGCAAGGTCACAGGCTCATTCTTACGGCCATCGTACGAAGGAGTCCATTCCGTAATCTTGGGCGAAAAGAGGGTCTCCAACGCAAATTCCGACAATTTGGCCTCGATATAACGCGGAGCTGCAGCAGAGTCACCTGTCAATATGTTGCCCCAGTTACCCTGAGTGTCTATCAACAGATCCTTTTGTCCTAATTGTACGAGAGCATCACCGATAGATGCATCGCCATGAGGGTGATATTGCATAGTGTTGCCGACTATGTTTGCCACCTTGTTAAATCGGCCGTCATCCAGAGTCTCCATCGAATGCAGTATACGACGCTGCACCGGCTTGAGGCCATCCTCAATATGTGGCACGGCACGCTCCAATATCACGTATGATGCATACTCCAGATACCAGTCGCGGAACATCCCTGAAAGCACGGTACGCTTATCGCCCTCGCCGGGCACGTGATAGCCGACCTTATCCTCATTGATAATATCTTCACTAATCATATCTTCGCTCATAACACGCAAATATACAATTTTTTTCTAATTCACGAAACGCATTTCCCCCACACTACAGAATATTTTCGACATTTTTTGACGGAGCCTGAGTAAACTGACGGGCATTTTGAGATTTAGGCAAAAATAATTATCTTTGCAACAGGCATATTATATACATCTGGTTTATGCCTCATTAGCTATGAGCGATAATTCTGAAGATATTTTCGACTATACAATTGAACAACCGGAAGAGATAATTGTCAATTCCGATGCCGGCAATTATGACGACTCTGCCATTCAGACACTTGACTGGAATGAGCACATTCGTCGCCGACCGGGTATGTATATAGGCAAACTCGGAGACGGCACACACGCTGAGGATGGCATCTACGTATTGATCAAGGAGGTCATCGACAACTCTATCGATGAATTCAATATGGGTGCCGGAAAACGCATCGATGTTACTTTGACAGAAGATGGCGACTGCACTATACGCGACTACGGACGCGGCATACCGTTGGGTAAGGTCAGAGAGGTCGCATCCGAAATCAATACCGGCGGCAAATTTGATGATAAAAACTTCAAGAAATCCGTAGGTCTTAACGGTGTCGGTCTCAAGGCAGTCAATGCACTCTCTACATACTGCGAAGTCATCTCATATCGCGATGGCAAAATGGTGCGCGTCTACTTTGAAGAGGGACGACTCATTGAGCAGTCCGAGCAACTCCCCACTACGGAGCCGAACGGCACGTTGGTTAAATTTCACCCCGACCCAAAACTATTCCGCAACTACAGGTACAATCCGGAATTTGTAGAGACGATGGTAAATAATTACACCTATCTCAACACCGGACTGCAGATATACTTCAACGGCAGGAAATATGTATCCCGCCACGGTCTCCTGGATCTGCTCAATGAAAAGATCAGTGTAAATCCGCTCTATCCTATCATTCATCTGAAAGGCAACGATATAGAGATAGTTCTTACTCATACTGATCAGTACGGTGAGGAATACTATTCCTTTGTCAACGGTCAGCACACGACACAAGGCGGCACACATCTATCCGCCTTTAAGGAGCACGTCTCCCGTACCATCAAGGAGTATAGTGGCAAGGGATATGAATTCAGCGACATCCGCAACGGTATGATTGCGGCAGTAAGCGTCCGTATACAAGAGCCCGTATTCGAGTCACAGACCAAGACGCGTCTGGGCAGTAAAGAGATAGCTCCCGACAGCTCCGTCACGGTCAATAAATTCGTCGGTGATTTCATAAAAAAAGAGCTCGATGACTATCTCCACAAGACTCCTGATACGGCCGAAAAGATGCTTACCAAGATAGCGGCAAGCGAGAAGGAACGTAAAGCAATGGCCGGTGTGGCCAAATTAGCCCGTGAGAAGGCCAAGAAGGTAAGTCTGCACAACAAGAAGCTGCGCGACTGTCGTGTGCACTATAACGACAATCAGAAGTCTAACTCCAAGAATGATGACACCGACCTGCGCGAAGAGTCTTCAATATTTATCACTGAGGGCCTCTCGGCATCGGGAACCATCACCAAAGTCCGCAATGCACAGTATCAAGCCGTGTTCTCACTCAGGGGTAAGCCGCTCAATACTTTCGGCATGACTCAGGAGGTCGTTTACAAGAATGATGAATTCAATCTCCTGCAGGCCGCCCTTAATATTGAGGACGGTATCGAAGGCCTCCGGTACAACAAGGTCATAATAGCGACAGATGCCGATGTCGACGGTATGCATATCCGACTGCTTATCATCACATTCTTCCTGATGTTCTTCCCGGATCTTATCAAGAAAGGCCACGTATATATATTACAGACACCCTTATTCCGCGTCAGAAGCAAGGCTGCCGCCAAGCGCGGTCGCTCCAAGGCTCTCAGGAAAGGAGAGACAGACAAAGGGGAGCGTGACACATATTATTGTTACAGCGATGAGGAGCGCATGGCGGCTATCAAGAAACTCGGAGACAACGCGGTCATCACACGATTTAAGGGTCTCGGTGAAATTAATGATGAGGAGTTCGCCGAATTCATCGGTGAGGATATGCGCCTCGACCCGGTGGTCATAAAGCGCGATGACATTCCTGATCAATTGTTGGAATTCTATATGGGCAAGAACACTATGGATCGTCAGAATTTCATAATTGATAATCTGTTGGTCGAGGACGACTCCCAGATTTAATCTAAAAATCAATCTCCACACACCCATGACCAGAGCACTCTATCCCGGCAGTTTCAACCCCTTCACCCGTGGACATCTTGACATTGTGGCCCGGGCCTTGAGGATGTTTGACGAAATAGTGATATGCATCGGTGTCAATATTCATAAGCCGGACTCACGATCCGCTGCCGAACAGACCAAACGGCACCTTGACACTCTCTTTGAGGGATTTCCGATTCATGTAGTCATCAATGACCGATTGACCATCGACATGGTGCGACAATGGAATGCTGTCTGCATAATACGCGGTGTCAGGAACGTATCAGATTTTGAATATGAGAAAACACTGGCGGAGACCAATGCTCTGATCGGCGAAGTTGAAACAATTTTGCTCTGTGCCCGCCCGTCACTCGGATGTATATCCTCATCTATGGTGCGCGAATTAGCCCGTTTCGGACACGATACAAGCCAATATCTGGTCTCCCGCGAAGATATTATGAAAATGTTGGATTAAGAGTCATTCCGAGAGGATACACTCTTTGAAATAAATAATCATAAGATGAAAAAGATTAAGGTTGCTCCGTTTATGACGCTACTCTGCATAGCATCGATAGCTTACGGACTGAACATAAATTTTGGAATGCCTCAACAGAAACTGATGATGGCTCAGCAGGCCATATCACAACTGTACGTCGACAGTGTAGATGAAGATAAACTGGCTGAGGACGCCATTCGCGGAATGCTTGAGAAGTTGGATCCGCACTCTTCCTATTCAACTGCCGAAGAGACCCGGGAACTCAACGAGCCGCTGGAAGGCAACTTCAGCGGCATCGGTATAGTGTTCAATATGACCAAAGATACACTCTATGTCATACAGACCGTGAGCGGCGGACCGTCAGAGCGCATCGGCATGGTGGCCGGTGACAGAATAATTGCGGTCAACGACACCAATATCGCAGGGGTCAAGATGAAAAACCGTGATATAATGAAGCGTCTGCGCGGACCCAAGGGCACTACTGTCAATGTCACTGTGCTCAGACTTCAGGACGGAGGATCTGATACCATACCCTTCACTATAACCCGTGACGATATACCGATATACAGCGTTGATGCCGCATATATGGTGGATGATAAAACGGGCTACATAAGACTGAATAAATTTGCAGCCGAGACACACAAAGAGGTTGTGGACAAGCTCAAAGAACTCAAAAAACAAGGGATGACCCAGCTGATCCTTGATCTGACCGACAATGGAGGAGGCTATCTGCAGGCGGCTATCGACCTGCTGGGAGAATTTCTGGAGCCCGGCAAGCTGGCTGTATATACCGAGGGTCTCAAGTCACCCCGATACGACGCCTTCACAAGTCCATCCGCCATGCGCAAGCCACTCTTTGCCGATGGACGACTCGTCATTATGGCCAATCAATATTCAGCGTCTGCCGCCGAGATTACCTCCGGTGGTGTTCAGGACTGGGATAGAGGCGTTGTGGTCGGTCGTCGTACATTCGGTAAAGGTCTCGTGCAGCGACCCATACCTTTGCCCGACGGATCTATGATACGACTCACAGTCGCACATTACTATACTCCTACGGGACGAGATATACAGAAACCATACACCAAAGGTGATGAGGATACATACCGCAAGGATATCGAAGATCGGTTTAATCACGGAGAACTGATGCATAGTGACAGTGTCAGATACAATGACTCGCTGAGATATGAGACGCTCGTCAAACATCGTACCGTATATGGAGGCGGCGGTATTTATCCTGACAGATTTGTCGCGCTCGACACTACCGAATACACCAAGTATTATCGTAATGTGATGGCCAAGGGTGTATTCAATAAATTTGCCATACAATATGTAGACGCGCATCGCAAGGAGTTGAAGAAACAATATCCGACCGATGATGACTATGTACGTGCATTTGACGTCACACCGGAGATGCTCCGCGAAGTCAAAGATATGGCTGATAAGGAAGATGTGAAATATGACGAGGAGGAATTCACCCGCAGCATTCCATTGATGCGTATGATCATCAAGAGCCTGATCGGGCGGGATGTCTATGATAACGAGACCTTCTTCAAGGTCTTCAATCAGCATGACCCGATATTCAAGGAGGCATTGCAACTTATCAATTCTCAAGACTATACCACCATACTATCCTCACCGGAGAAGAAAAAGAACTGACCTAATACCTGTAAGTTATGTTTAGATCACTCGCGAAAGTTTGTATCCCGATATATGTTATTCTGATAACGGCCATCCCTGTGTCGGCAGAAGTTGATACGGAGTTGCTCAAAGCGAGCATCGCCAATGACTCAATAATATCCCGATATTATCAGGACTACGGCAATGCGGCTGTAAAGACACCCCTGGTGTACAGCGGATATCTGAGCGTAAGGCAATTTCGCCCGGAGATACCTCAATATCAATTTGAGATGCGTTCGCAAGACTATGATGCCGACTCACTCAAATATGTTGGCATTCTGACCGGAGAGAAGATCAATCCGGCAGACCTTGAGGAGGGCGATGAGATACTGGAGCTGACGACAGACAATTCCGGCGCCCCGGGCAATGTGAGACCACTATCGGCAGATGAAATAAAGGCGATGTCGGAGATGCCCTCGTGGCTCAATGTCGCAATGCGTGCCGAGAGACAGATGCGTAATCTGCGTTATCTATATATGATAAGCCATCCTAAACAGATAGCGTATGCCAGTTGGGATGTACCGGCGCCACCGACGCTGCCGGATGATGACTACAGCTTCATCAGTTTCCTCGAGAACCTTGATCTCCCGGAGATAGATACAGATGCCGCGATAATGCCGGAATTTATCACACCACGCCGCAACTGGTTGCACCTCTTTTCAACCGGTCTGCACATATCACAGGCCTATGTAAGTTCCAACTGGTATCAGGGTGGAACCTCCTACTTCTCGCTACTCTTCAATTTCAACTGGGACGTGACCCTCAACACGGTATATCACCCCAACCTTATGTTCAATTCCGCACTGAGTTATAAGTTGGGTATCAATACCAATCCAAAAGGATCACTACATAAATACAGTATCTCTCAAGACCAGTTTCAATACAATCTAAAAGCCGGTATCAAGGCGTGGCAGAAATGGTTCTACTCTGCGACTTTGCAGTTTAAGACTCAGTTCTTTAACGCCTATCCTGCCGACTCTCCCGATATTACGGCATCATTCCTCTCACCGGCCGATCTCAATATCGGTCTTGGTATGACATACGCCACTTCGGGTCGTAACAACTCACTCAAGTTTGCCGCATCTATATCTCCACTGTCATACAATCTCAAGGCCTGTATGTCCAATCGTATAGATGTGACACAATTTAACATCACTCCCGGACGACATACACACAGCGAGATCGGTAGTAATGCCGAGCTGACACTTGACTGGAATATCACAAGCAATATCAGCTGGAAGTCACGCATGTTCATCTTCACAGATTACTCTTACTTCCAGGCTGACTGGGAGAACACATTCAACTTTAATATCAATCGTTTTCTCTCCACTCAGCTGTATGTGTATCCCCGCTTTGACTCCAGTTCCGACTACAACTCATCGCGTTGGCATCACTGGATGCTGAAGGAGATATTATCATTGGGCATAACATATACCTTCTCCACCAAACCGTGATACGGCATGCGACAGCTGATTATCATATTTGTTATCTCCCTCTGCTGCATATCCATCAGACCGGGTATGGCTGCACTCAAAGACGTTCCGATAGATATGCAGGCAGCCATCGATTATATTGATGCTTACGGAGCAGGAGGTCTTGACGGTATATGGGAATACCCGGGAGATGGAATAATAGTCATGATAACGGCTGACCAACGGGAGCGATACCGGTATAATGTCACAGTCATAGAGTCGGACGACGTGCGGCTAAAACCGGGTATGCTCATCGGCACTCTCACAGAGTCCGCACAGAATGGGAAATATCGATTGAGTTTGTATACATCTGTCAAACACGGCCTTCCGGCACGGCTGTCCGACTGTCTGGCCACACTTTCCAAAGACAACCAGTCTCTGATTGTAGAGAGCCTGAAAGTTAAAGTGCGCGTTGGCGGATCTACCATACTTCCTGTATTCTGGAATAAATTGAGACTCAGCCTGAGGATAAACGTCAATAATCCATTGGATAAACTACCTGATGGAATGCGCCGTATATACCCGGCATACGACGGCAACGGATCATCACCCTACAAACCACGCACACTATAATGTTTACCATAATATCCCGATGTCAAGGCGCGTTTAGACTTATTGCCGTATCAGGCTTGTTATCATGTTCAATACTCTGTTGCGACGATATGGATGCACGACGCAACCGCCTGAGTCTCAAGCCGGGTAAGAGTACGACAAGTGTCGAAAAGCCCTGGGAGGAAAAGATCAGCTATGACACTGACTCCATAGCTATTGCCCACCTCCGCGATCAAATTGTATTGTGTGGTTATGATAAGAACGCAGGTTCAACATCCGAAAGATGGTTTGTCCGGAACAATTCAGATAGAGATATTCGGTCCCTCACTGTCGAAATCACATATTATGATATGTCCGGCAAACAGTTACATCAGCGGGATGCGGTCATATACGTTAATATACCGGCAGGAGAAACAAGGATGGTAGAGGTCAAAAGTTTCGATAAGCAAAAAAACCTGTACTACTATAAGAGTCAACCCTCACGTAGAGCATCCACTCCCTACGACATACGCATGCGGATCAACAGCCTGACATGTTATAGATGAACCTTTAGGGAGCATTATTTAAGCCCCATACCACAAGATGATATGGGGCTTAAAGCTGCGTATGATGTGATTGTATCGCGGATCAGTCGATGAATTCGTAAGCACGGTATGAGTCACGGTGCTCACGCTCTTTGCGCAACATGTAGGACTCAACATTGCGTGAGGTCAATCTCTCCAGGATGCTGTCTAAAGAGGTGTGACCGGGTCCTAAGATTGCCATCACGCCACTTATCAACGCTACTATTAGGTGCATGTCATTTAAACCTGCATGGAGCGAAGATGCGGCTACAATCTGCATAACCGCTAACGCCAACAAAGAGGCTCTTGTCATACATCCTAAAGTCACCATAACACCGATAACAGCCATCGCGACACTGCTGATACCGGTCATGCCCGCCAGCGCCATACCACAGATGAACAGTCCGAAACCACAACGTGCAATAAGAGTCAGAGCATCCATTGGAGCCGAGATGCCGTTTTGACGGCCATATACACCGAACAAAAATTTTAAAGTAATCGGGATCAGGCTTGAGTTCTCTTCCGCTGAGTTCAAGAATGAACTTCTGAAGGGTTCATTAGCTATGCGTACGCTCTCCTCCAAAGCACATATCGCCTTGGAGTTTCTCTCACCCATAGTCTGAGTGGAGGGATTGACTGAGATTGTTGAGCTGTATGACTTCATGACGTTATCTTCGTATGATGTTACACAATATTAACAAAATCAATAACAATAAAAAACTCTATAAGGTTTGATTTACAGTGCAAAAGAAACAAATATTTTTAAAATTTGCAAATGCAAATACAAAATTTGTTGGAAAAATGTTCAAAAACATAAAAAATTGCCAATTTTCAACCGATTTCTACTATATTTTGCTTGATTTGCTATTTACAAATACAAATTAGACCCCATCACTCATCGTATGCCCAGATAGCGATGAGTCTGCAAGGATAGCCGCCAACGCGGATCAGACTCAACACGCGTGACAGTACTGCTCAGATTGGCAGAGTATATTTCCGGATCGTCTACGTAACACGGCTGCAGACACATTACTGTATGCGGTTTGCGACATTTAAATTCAAAGTATGGAGACAGATCCTGACCGACATCTACCACTTTTATCTCATCGGCGTGGCAAATTGCTATTTTATCCTCAGGATATTCCAACTCCGGAGCCAGACCACCCTTTGGTGATAATGTGACCCAATCTATACCCTCCGGAAGTCTGTGAGTGCCGTTAGTTTCTATGGCAATCTTCATACCGGTAGCATCCTTGAGATAACGGATAAACGACTCATCTATACTTAACGAGGGTTCACCGCCCGTCAGTACGATCCAATGAGACCGGGAATATCTCATTATCTCCTCCACTATCCCGGCGTCACTCATACGCACACCGGACTGATGTTGAGTGTCGCAGAACGGACAAGTCAGATTACACCCCGAGAAACGTACGAACACCATCGGCACTCCAGTGTGCACACCCTCACCCTGCAGCGAATAAAATATCTCGTTGACCAATCTCATCATCTAATCCCGCTCATAAATAGCGATATTTCCCTCACTCTCCTGCACCTCGCAACGCCATGCATTATCTACGTGATCAACCACCCAGCGCGCTATATTTTCTGCCGTCGGATTAAACGGCAACACGTCATTGAGCACCGAATGATCCAACAGATTATGTATCTGCTCCTTGACATGGGTGAAGTCCGTCACCATACCATCTGCATTGAGTGACTCGGACTTACATTCGACCGTGATTATCCAGTTATGTCCGTGCAGCCGGGTACATTTACTCGCGTATGACAGATCAAGACGGTGCGCCGCTGATATTTCGAGTCTTTTTTTAGTGTAATACATATCGGTCAATCTTCGTATACAGTAGGGTCATCAATACCGGCGAAGGCCAAGGCCTCGCGGCGCTCGCGACATGTGCCGCACTTGCCGCAATGACGCTCCCCGCCCTTGTAGCAACTATACGTCAGCGCATAGTCTATACCCATCTCACGGCCGTGACATGCGATATCATTCTTGCTGATATCCGTATATGGAGCAAGGATGGTGACATGATCGTATGTACCTTCGCTCAAAGCCTCTGACATCGCTCGGACAAATCCGGGACGGCAGTCAGGGTATATAGCATGATCACCACTATGGTTGGCAAGCATGACATGTTGCAATCCACGACTCTCGGCCAGCCCACACGCCACTGAGAGCATAATACCGTTGCGGAACGGCACTACCGTAGACTTCATATTGTCATCATCATAATTACCCTCCGGTATTGCATCCGGACTCTCTAACAGCGAACTCTTGAAATATTCACCGATGAAGGAGAGGGGTATGATAATATGCTCTATGCCGAGATGACGACAATTAGCAGACGCACACTCTATCTCACGGGCATTGTGCAATGACCCGTAGTCAAAGGTCACAGCAAGAGCTATCCGATCTTTATACTCGTGGAGCAAAGTAACCGAGTCCATCCCTCCGGAGAGGACTATTATGCTATCTTTACGGCTCATTTTCTATTGACATTTTCCGTGAACGCAGCGAGACGGCGCTCATTTACCATTGATTGATGATCTGCATCACCGTAATTGGCAAACGGCAGTATGCTGATACCTCCGCGTGGCATAAAGTCCCCGCGCACCTCGATATATTTAGGATCCATCAGTCGAATAAGATCCTTCATGATGATATTGACGCAATCCTCGTGAAAGTCGCCATGATTGCGAAACGAGAAGAGATACAGCTTCAGGCTCTTGCTCTCCACCATACGCTCACGCGGGATGTATGAGATGTATATGTGACCGAAATCCGGCTGACCGGTCTTGGGACACAACGTTGTAAACTCAGGACAGTCAAAGGTGACCACATATTCGTTATCCTGATGCTTATTATCAAACGTCTCAAGCAGCTGCGGATCGTAATCCACAGGATATTTGACATTCTGATTACCCAGCAGAGTCAGTGACGAGAGTTCATTATCGCGTGACATAAATTATAAAATCTATAACAGGTATCTTGATGAGGAATGCTTGGATCGTACATACACAGTGTAGTAAACAGGCAGTAGGTACGGATTTTCAAAATTACAAAAAAAATGCTAAATTCGCCATATAAACTACGCTATAAATTGGAATATATGAAACGAGAAGAGACAATCAACAAGTATATTGAGAAGTATCTCGAGGGAAAGAGCGAGCAGCAACGTGCCGAATTTTTGGCAAAGGATACGAATAAGCAGTATTCCGCCATCATGGCCTGGAAACGCCGGTCTTCACTCAGGAAGGCTGTAGAGGGCATCACCGCCGCCGAGATCCTCAAACATATTAAGACACTCCCAACATTGATATCTATGGTTGATATTCTCTCGGCACAACAGATACAGGCATTATTGGGCGAACTGGACAAAGTGCGCGACAAACTTGAGAATTACGAGGCCGACCGAGCCCGACGCGAGATCGAGGAACTCGAGAAACGCAAACTGGAACTCGATCGGAAGATCGCGCGTCTGCGTGATATCACCGGAGAATAACTGACGATATTGACCGGGAAATGTTAAAAATGAGGTCTCGGAAATGTTAAAATCGACTTTTATCTAAACAATACCCACAGGACTCAGGTTATATTAGGCGAAAGAAGATAGATTTTTGTTCATTTCCGGCTACCTCATATATAGTAGCTATTATATATGAACGACCCGGAAGCTATGAAGCTCGGCAGAGCTTCAGGAAAACGGTCACTCGTGAGAGCGACCGTTTTCTTTTATCAGTTCCTCAATTCCAGCACTTCGTGTCGAGATATTGACGCAATCACCCTTCAGAGTCCTTGCCGCCTTAAGTCCGAAACGCCACAGCGTCAGACCTATCGGGAACAGGATCATGGCCGCACGGCCCAACCATACATTGCGGAACGGATGGTATATCCACAACCTGCGCAATATGGGATAGTCGGTCAGACGATTGACGACAAGGGGATCGGGATAATCCGTGAGATACGATACCGTTTCTTCAAGATGTTCGCTGAGAGATATAAGTCCGCGAGCACCGATGCCGCGCATACAGTATGCCGCATACCCCGGAAGACGCCTCAGACGCCTTAACATTCGGTCCGACTCCTCACGCAGCTCGCCGAGACGGCGCAGCGCCTCCGGAGCCGAGGCCTCATCAATAATTACCTCCTTATACTCCACCTTGCGATGTTGTCGCGTGCCGCATAAACGCTTTATTATAGCCACATAGCGATCCTTATCAAAGACGGAGGAGTCATTCATAGCCTTCCATGTGACATACAGACCCAGAGGAGCCAGAATAAAAGTGGAGAGCCACATACCTACCCATACGGTGATATGACCGTCGCGCGCCATCTTATAGCCCGTATTATCGATAATATAATAGAACAGGAACAGGAGCACAGATATTACTAACGGCGTGCCGATACCACCTTTCCGTATTATGGCACCCAACGGAGCACCTATAAAGAAAAATATCAGACAAGCCACTGAGAGAGTAAACTTCTTGATAAGTTCAATCTCATGACGTCGTAACAGTTTCTTCTCATCAGCCATATTTTCGCTGCGGAAACTGAGCTCCGTCTGACGGCGCTGTGACAGGCTGAGGGCATTGTTATATATTTCGACACGCTGACCCGGTGACAGCATCGCCATTATCGTGTCGAGGCTGACTGAGGGTGCATCTGACCAATCAACCCGTTGGAGGGACTTGTCATCTTTCAAGTCACTCGTCGGATGGATGCCTGATCGTGTGTAATCTGTTATACCCGCCGAACCGAATGAGGTATAGGTTATATCCTTGGAATAAATACGGCCGATAGAGTCAATACGCGTGGTGAGTGAGTCCATCGTCTGATGAAGTTCGTCGATATTCTTACCGACATATTGCCTGCGCATACCCTCCTCGTCCAGACGGTTGAAATTGGCATCAAACGGTATGAGAACCTCCTTATCCTTAAAAGTCTCACGCCGGAAGGGTACATTAGCAAAATTGCCCGTAGTCTGATCCCGCAGATTTTCAAACTGCTCCCCTTTCCACAGCTTGAGATAGAGATACTTCATATCCTTGGTCATAGCCATCACTGCTGAGTCAGCGGTGATGACACTGGCATTGTCGCCACCGCGTGACACGTCATATATCACCACTTCATACAACTTGCCTGTATCTCTGTTCTTCTCGCTCACAAAGAGGTTATAGCCCGGTATCTGGTCATAGAACACACCTTCGGGAATCTCCAGTTCCGGTGACTTCTGACGCATCGAGAACAGTAGAGTCCACATCTTTACCTGAGCCTTGGGTAGTATGTCATTCTGAAAGAAGAACGCCCCCACCGAGATCATTCCGACTGTGACGATAAGCGGAGCCATCACCCTGATCAATGATATCCCCGAGGCCTTCATTGCCGTCAGCTCAAACTTTTCACCCAGATTACCGAATGTCATCAGCGAAGCCAACAATATGGCCAAAGGGAGCGCCATAGGCACCATCGAGACCGCCGCATAGAAGAACAGCTCATAGAGAACATTGAACGACAGACCTTTGCCCACAAGATCATCTATATACTTCCACAGAAACTGCATCAGCACGATGAAGAGCACGATGAAAAATGTCATCGCGAAGAGCGGAAGAAACGTCTTCAGCATGAAGATATGCAGTCTCTTGACAAGTACCATACTAAGGAAAGGCATGAGAGGGAGTGCAAATTTAACAATTAATTGTGTCATATCGAAAATTTGAACTTGAAAACCCTCGTTTGTCACTAAATTTGATTAAATTTGCATCTAACCTTTACCCACGTGTCCGGCATCGGGAACCAATCTCACCGCGATACGTCCGTATCAAATCTTAAATAGAAAATATCATGACATTGTTCGAACGTCTCAGGGCGACAGCCAAAGCAGCTCCCCAGCGTCTTGTGCTGCCCGAATCAACGGAACCGCGCACGCTTCAGGCTGCCGAAGTAATAATCTCAGAGGGTCTTGCCGACGTAATCCTGATCGGTGACCGTGAGGAGATACTATCAGAGGCCGCCAAGCTTCATCTGACTCACATTGAGCAGGCTACATTCGTTAATCCCTCCGACAAGGAGTTTGTGGAGAAGTATGCAGAATTATTCTTTGAACTGCGCAAGAAGAAGGGCGTAACCATCGATGTAGCCCGAGAGCAGGTTAAGAATTCGCTCTATCTCGGTTGCCTGATGATTAAAGCCGGTGATGCAGATTGTATGGTCGCAGGTGCTCTGAGTCCTACGTCACACGTACTCCGTGCTGCCTTCCAAGTTCTTAAGACCAAACCGGGTATCTCTGTCGTGAGTGGCGCGTTCATCATGCTTCTGCCGGAGAATGTACCATACGGAGACCAACACATGCTCGTATTTGCCGATTGCGCAGTAGTGCCTGATCCCACAACAGAGGAATTGGCTCAGATAGCAGTCGAGACAGCCAAGACTACAAAGAATATAGCCGGACTCGATCCCGTAGTCGCCATGCTCAGCTTCTCCACTTATGGCTCGGCGCAGCACGAGAGAGTTGATAAGGTCCGCAATGCTGTGGAACTGGTACATAAGATGGCCCCCGAACTTGTGGTTGACGGTGAGATGCAGAGCGATGCGGCAATTGTACCGGAAATCGGTGAAAAGAAGGCTCCGGGCAGCAATGTCGCGGGTCATGCCAACACCCTTATATTCCCCTCTCTCGAGGTCGGCAATATAGCCTACAAACTCGTGCAGCGTCTCGCCGGCGCCGGCGCTGTCGGACCTATCCTGCAGGGCCTCGCTGCTCCGGTCAATGACCTCTCACGCGGTGCTACTGTCGAAGATATAATCAATACTATCATCGTGACCTGCAATCAGGCCATCGGTGAGAAAAAGAATAAATGATAAATAATAGCAGTATATGAAGATATTGGTTCTGAACTGTGGCTCAAGCAGTGTGAAATATAAGCTCATCAATTCCGATGACAAGGCTGTACTGGCCGAAGGTGGAGTCGAAAAGATCGGTCTCCCCGACTCATTCTTGAAGTTCAAACGCCCTGACGGCAGCAAAGGTGTTATCGAGGTCAGTATGCCTGATGCCAAAGAGGCTGTCCGTCAGGTTCTCAACTTGCTGACTGATCCCACCGAGGGGGTCATCAAGTCATACGACGAGATTGACGCTGTCGGCCACCGCGTGGTGCATGGCATGGATAAATTCAGCAAGTCAGTACTCATCACCCCTGAAGTCATCGCCAAGGTCAAGGAGTGCTATCCTGTAGCTCCGCTGCACAATCCCGCCAACATCACTGGTATTGAGGCGGTATCGGATATCCTCCCCGACGTGCCTCAGGTAGGTGTATTTGACACTGCCTTCCATCAGACCATGCCGGCGAAAGCCTTTATGTATGCTCTCCCCTACGAAGCATACGAGAAATATGGTGTGCGTCGTTATGGTTTCCACGGCACAAGCCATCGCTACGTGTCGCGTCGCGCCTGTGAATTCTTGGGAGTGCCTTACGACAAACAGCGTATCATCACCTGCCATATCGGCAATGGTGCTTCAATCACAGCCATTAAGGATGGCGTATCGGTCGACACCTCAATGGGTCTGACACCGACCGAAGGTCTGATGATGGGCACACGTGTAGGTGACGTTGATCCGGGCGCATTGGTATACCTGATGAAACAGGAGGGTCTCGACGCTGACGGTCTCTCCAACCTGATACAGAAACGCAGTGGTGTGGCCGGAGTCTCTGAGATATCATCCGATATGCGCGACATAGAGGATGCTGTGGCACGCGGTGAGGAGAAGGCTATTCTGGCTCTCGACATGTATGAATACCGTATACTGAAATATATCGGTGCATATACAGCCGTACTCGGTGGCGTAGACATCATCGTCTTCACAGGCGGTGTGGGTGAAAATCAGCTGAGCACAAGAGAAAAGATATGCAAACAACTGGCATTCCTGGGAGTGACATTCAATGCTGAGGCCAATAAGGCTCGAGGCAAGGAGGTGGAGATCTCCGGTGCGGACTCTAAGGTGAAGGTTGTCGTTATACCTACTGACGAGGAGCTGATGATAGCCCGTGACACTGCTGAAATAGTAGAAAAACTCTAATACTCGGATATGCTCGCTGAAATAATCTGGAATGCAGATCCGACGCTGTTTACATTCGGTCCGTTCACCGTAAGGTGGTACGGACTGATGTTTGCAGTCGGATTTCTGATAGGCTATCAGATCGTAGCCGCAATGTTCAAACATGAAGGTGCACCCGAACGATGGCTCGGCATTCTGCTGGCCTACGTTGTGGTTGCTACCATAGTCGGTTCACGTCTGGGACACGTATTCTTCTATGAATGGGACTACTACAGTGCCCATCCCGAGGAGATACTCAAGGTGTGGAACGGCGGTCTGGCCAGCCACGGAGGCACTATTGCCAATATCATTGCCGTCTACCTCTTCTCATGGTTTGTCAGTAAGAAGCCTGCTTCCTGGACCTTTGACAAGCTTGTCATTCCCATTGCATTGGTCGGCGGATTGATACGTCTTGGCAACCTTATGAACAGCGAGATATACGGAGCCTATACCGATCTCCCCTGGGGGTTCGTCTTTGTCCGAAATGGTGAGACACTGCCGGCTCACCCCACACAGATATATGAGGCATTATGCTATTTTGCACTCTTTGCCCTGTTGATGTGGATGTATTGGCGCAAGAATGCAGAGGAGCGGCCCTGGCTCATCACCGGCATCTTCTTTATAGGTATTTTCCTGCCACGTTTTCTGATAGAGTATATCAAGAATGTTCAGGTAGCGGACGAAGTCGATATGATCGCCCGCTATGGACTCAATATGGGTCAGGTGTTGAGTATACCGTTTATCCTCATAGGTATAGGCCTGGTCACATACGCGATGATCAGACCACGTCAGCACTGGACCTTCCCCAACCGCTTCGCCCCCGAAGATAGACATTAGAATTTGAGAAATGAGCATTTTCCGAACTTTGATTTAATATCATGGGCAAATCGGAGGTCCCGCTACTGCTGAGTAGGTCTATCGACGCGTAAGAATATTAGAATTCGCTTCATCTTCATATAATCAATTTGTAAATTCCGGCCATAATTATTACGATTATAACCGGAATACAGATGACTCCATATCAAAAATATTTAGAATTACAACTCTTTGGAATATTTTTTATTATATTTGCAAATATATTGAATTAAAACACTTATATTATGCAAGACAATTACTCAAGTTCCAACGAAGATTATCAGACTCCTCCGCCGGCAGCCCCTGTACCACAGGCTAACCAACCTTACGGATACCAGCCACGGCCTGTCACCGAACAGACTGTTGTCGTCGTGGAAAAGAGAAGCAACGGTATCGGCACCACAGGATTTGTTTTTGCCATACTTGCTATCGTTTTGTGCTGGGTTCCCGTACTTGACTTCATACTCTGGGCACTCGGAGCCATCTTCTCACTCGTCGGTGTATTCAAGCGTCCGCGCGGACTCGCACTCACAGGACTGATAATATCTTTTATCGGTATTATAATCCTTATCGTTTTAGTGGGAGCCCTCGCAGCTCTGTCACTGTAAGAGAGCGCTCTAATACCCTTTTACAATATACGACATCGCCCCGAAAGTCTGTCAATCCGGCTCTCGGGGCGATCTTTATATGTTTTGGATCGAGCTCCTGACATCTTATTAACGCAACATCTCCACGACCCTCTTCAGGCCGGATACAAATGCGTCTGCTTCTTCGACTGTATTATATGCTGCAAATGACGCACGCACCGTGCCGGGAATGCCAAGACGTTCCATCAGAGGCTGAGCACAATGATGACCTGTGCGCACGGCGATACCCAATCCATCCAACAACATCCCTATATCATAAGGATGGATATCATCCACCAAAAACGATATTACTGCACTCTTATGCCGGGCCTCACCATATATCCTCAGCCCCGGTATCGAAGCCCTCATCTTCTCGGTAGTGTAGCGCAACAATTCCTCCTCGTGCGCCTCGATATTACCCAAACCGACACTTTCGATAAAATCCAATGCTTTGGAAAAGGCCGCGATACCTACAAAATCGGGTGTGCCTGCCTCAAACTTATATGGCAAGTCAGCAAAAGTGGTATGCTCAAAGCTCACATGTCCTATCATCTCTCCTCCCCCCTGATATGGTGGCATTGACTCAAGCAGAGCCTTCTTACCGTACAGTATACCTATGCCGGTCGGACCATACATCTTGTGTGACGAGAATACATAAAAGTCACAATCCAGATAACGGACATCTATACGCAAGTGGGGCGACGCCTGAGCTCCATCCACGAGCACCGGCACCCCGTGACGGTGAGCCGTCGCAATCATATCCCTGACAGGATTTATGGTGCCCAGCACGTTACTCACATGAGTGAATGACGCCATGACGGTACGATCGTTGAAGTAAGACTCATACTGCTCTAAATCCAATTCCCCTTTATCATTGATATCCACCACTCGCAACTTGATGCCGACACGGCTCTGCAACAGTTGCCACGGCACGATATTGGCATGATGCTCCATGACAGTGAGTATCACCTCATCACCCTCATGAAAACGCTGACCGTAAGATGACGCCACAAGATTTATACCTTCGGTCGTACCGCGGGTGAAGATTATCTCCTCGACGGAGTCTGCGTTGATATAGTCGCGCACGCGACGGCGGGTCTCCTCCTGTCGGGCTGTCGCCTCCTGAGAGAGTGTGTGGACACCGCGATGCACGTTGGCCTTGCGTTCATAGTAATCCGACACTATATCTTCGACCACTGTCCGGGGTGTCTGAGACGTCGCGGTATTGTCGAGATATATCAATGGCTTACCCTGCACCTTATTTTGCAACGAGGGAAACATCCCGCGTACATCGGCAACATTATATACTCTCTCCATAACTGATTTACAATTCTATTGTACTGCCACAATCACTATATGACTGACAACCTGCGCATGAGTCGTCACCACCGGCAAAACGACGCTCTACAAGATAAGTGAGTCTCTCGCGCAGGTGAGACATCCGTACTCTCTCTATGACATCGCTGAGGAAGGCCTGTTTCAACAGCAGACGTGCCTCCGACTCCGGCAGGCCTCGCGTCTGCATGTAGAAAAGCTGCAACTCATCAAGACGTCCTATCGCCGAGCCGTGCGAACACTTGACATCATCATTGTATATCTCCAACTGGGGCTTGCTGTACATCCTGGCCTCCCGACTGCCGACTATATTGCGGTTGGATTGATATGCCTCAGTACCTGCTGACCCTTCGTCCACCCTGATCATTCCGGTGAAAGCACCGCGGCTCCTGTCATCAAGCACATACTTGAACAATTCATCTGTGTGGCAGTGACCGGCCTTATGCTC
>CAMWUY010000007.1 GCA_947177615.1 uncultured Porphyromonadaceae bacterium | reverse complement strand
TCCCTATCCTTTCACCCTTCTTACTTCTGATGCGTGACATCCGTTTCCGCCTGTTCAATCTCATCAACTGACCACAAAATTTCACACAAATTCGGGAACGTAATCTTATATTAACATTCTGAATATGTTATATTAAGACTTATATTAGATTTTTATATTATCCTGTGTTACTGATGTTTAAAAATCTAAATACTTATATTACACCTTATATTGTATCTTATACTATTTGACAAATCACAGAAGTTATGCTAATTTTGCAATGTGCAATAGAGATAGCACACCATACTCTTTGGTATAACTAAAATTCATATTAAGGTAAAATAGAAATATAGGTTAAGGATGCAGATCAAGATCTCTCAACCGCTTTAAGAGATCATCGCAATCCGGAGCATTTTCAGAACCCTCGTGAGGGATAGGAATAAGATAAGATATTAGCTCCGTTTATGGGAATTGCATCCATAGGTAGCAAAGGTGTAAATCAAAGGTATTAGTTGTAATCACTAATCGTTTATGTTAGGTTTGTAGAAATAACTTGATTAGTTCGAACAGTTCTGCTGTGAAGCAGGGCTGTTTTTTTAGACCCTTTTCCACAACACATATATTGTGGGAAAGGGTCTAACAAAGATTATCGTGTGGAGAGGAGAGGGTGTGTCAGAGCATCAAATGTGGCGTCCGAGCCAATAACCCAGAGCACACCCGAAGAGACCTACGAAAACAGTCATCGCTGCAAATATCACCCATATCTCAACCTGTCCCTTCTCGAAATAATGAACACAATCCAGCGTAAATGAAGAGAAGGTAGAGAAGCCACCGCAGAAACCTGTCATGGAGGCTAAGAGGAAAAACTCCTTGCCGTTGACACTCCAGCCGCAATGGCTATTGACCAGCCAGCCGGCAAAGAGGCCTATCAGAAAGCAACCTATAGAGTTGATCACCCACGTGGAGAGCCCCATCATGGAGTGACGCATCGCCAGCTCTATAAGATAGCGACAGACTGCTCCCAGGCCGCCACTTCCGAACACAACCAATATTTTAGCTATCATAATAAGAAATTAGAGAAAAGGGCCGGGGCTCTCGAGCCACGACCCTTTCATAAAATAGCAATGTTTTATTATTTTATGGTTTTTTCTAAGGGATGATTACTTGCCGAGGCGAGCCTCTTCGCGAGCAATATAGGCCTCCACGGCCATACCATTGCCGAATTGGAATGTCGGGAACTCGGTCTTGATGCGGGTATAGCAGTCGAGTGCAGCCTGATAATTTTTCTGCTCGTCGTAGACATTCGCCTCCTTATAGAGAGCCACGGGGACGATCTGAGGGTTGCCGGCAGCCTTGCGGATACATGCATTGTATGCGCTGATGGCATCGTCATATTTCTTGAGATTGACGTATGAGTCACCGAGCAACATCTTAGCCTGCGACTCGAGAACCTCGTCGGAGGTGCTGAACTTGCCAAGATACTTGACGGTTTCGTCATACTTGCCGATAGAATAGTAAGCCTCGGCTGCAGAGAGAGCCGCCACATTGCCGGCATCGAAATGACCGTATTTGTCAGCCACTTTGGCATACTCACGCGCACGGACAGTATCGTTGCCGAGAGCTGTCTGCTCTACTTGATTGTAAGCGGCCCACGAGTTGTTGAGACCCGGATTGCGATAAATCCAGAAATAGGAGCCGATAAATACTGCGATTACAACTATAACGCCGAGAGTCCAGTAGATGATTTTCTTATTGGCCGCCACCTTCTGGCCGGCATTGGTGAGACGATCGTTGATATCATCTATCGGATTGACATCCTGACGATTATTGTTTTCTGCCATTGCAATTTAAACTTTTCTTGTTGATTATTACATTTCGAGTCTTAAAACGCTGCCGGACACATCCGGTATCGATATACACCCCGGCATATTTCAAGCCGATGTGACGGACAGACGCTCTGACCTCCATACTTATGTGCAAAAGTAATACTTTTATCTCATTTACCCAAATTTCACACTCTGTTTTTGTGAAAAAATTGCTAATTTTGCACTATTATTATAATATGGCAGGACCGAAGGCTATAACAGAATTGCAGCAGACACAACGTCTGCGTCTGTCGCAACAGCAACTGAGATTTGTCAGACTGCTGGAGCTCAATGCGCGCGAATTTGACGAAACAGTCGAGAGCGAGCTTGAGGAAAATCCGGCTCTATGTATCGATGAGGACAACAACACATCTACACACGACGAAACCCCATATTACCTGCGCCATATCAACAACTCATCTCCCGATGGTAACGATTATGACTTTACCGCTCCGGATGAGTCCGAGACGCTTTATGATCATCTGCTGACACAGATCGGAGAACAACGTCTGCCGGAGGATGTCACTGAAATGTCCCGGTATATAGTGGGCAACCTTGACTCAAACGGACGGTTGCAACGCCCGCTACGCAATATACTTGATGACTTAGCCATTAACACAGGCGTCGAGATACCGGAGGAGGTGGCTGAGCAGGCGATGGAGGTGGTTCGCGGTCTGGATCCCGCCGGAGTCGGTGCTGTCGATCTGCAGGACTGTCTGTTGCTGCAATTAGGCGTAATGCCCGACTCTACCGAGCGCAATGACGCCATCAATATATTGAGAGACTATTTTGACGCTTATACAAAGAAGCATTCGCATAAGATTATATCCGGATTGAAGATTTCTCCAGAACGTGTCACGGCAGCGGGCAGGCTCATACGCACACTCAATCCCAAACCCGGGGCGGCTTACGGTAGCGAACGTGAGACGGCGGCAGCCATCGTCTATCCTGATTTCACGGTCAGCAATGAGGAGGGACTTCTCTCCGTGACGGTCAACAACCGCTTTCCGGCACTCGGCATAGAGCAGAGCTATGTAGATGCGGTCAATGACCCGGCGATGCGCAAGCGTGGAGTCCGACGGGATAAGGCCTTCACACTGACCGGATACAATAATGCCCGGGAATTTATCGAGAATGTGCGTCAGCGCCAGAAGACACTTCTGACAGTCATGACAGCAATCGTAAGCCTGCAACGTGAATATTTCGAGACCGGGGATGTCTACACGTTGCGTCCGATGATGATTAAGGATATCAGCGCCATCACAGGTCAAGATCTCTCGGTTATATCGCGTGCCACAAACAACAAGTATGTCGAGACACCGTGGGGAGCAGTCAAGCCTCTGCGCGAACTGTTCTCAAACGTCAAGGGTGATGAGGAGCAGGGGGAGACGCTGACCAACCGGCAGATAGAGGCACAGATAGAGGCTATTATAGAGGATGAGGATAAGAAACACCCGCTCAGTGACGCTCAAATATGTGAGGAGATGCAGAAACGGGGCTACACGCTCTCACGACGCACCATAGCCAAGTATCGTGATGCCAAGCAGATCCCGGTGGCTCGACTGAGGAAACATATATAGGAATTAACAACCGGGGAGTTGAGGATCGTTTATATATGAAAAAAGAGAAACCTATAATATTGACTTTATCCAACGGACTGCGCATTGTGATCCGTCAGTCGGACGGCAATGTATCTTATATCGGCGTGGCGGTCAATGCCGGAAGCCGCGATGACCCTGCTGATCGTGAGGGATTGGCCCACTTTCTGGAACATACCATCTTCAAGGGAACCAAACATCGCAAATCCTGGCATATCTCCAATCGTCTCGAGTCTATCGGTGGCGAACTTAATGCTTATACCTCCAAGGAGGAGACTCTTATATACACCAATTCGCCGGCCGGAAATGCCGAACGCGCCATCGAACTGCTTGCCGACATAATCGCCGACTCAATATTTCCGGAACATGAACTGCGCAAGGAGCAGGACGTCGTGATAGAGGAGATAAAGTCATATCTTGACTCTCCGGCAGATGCGGTGTTTGATATCTACGAGGAGCTGATATATGCCGGCTCGGCATTAGCTCACAACATCCTGGGCACACCCGAGTCTGTACGCTCTCTCAGAGGTAGTGACTGCCGCGGATTTCTGGACACAAGATATACGCCGGACAATATGGTAATATATGCCGTCGATCCCGGCAGTCCCGCCCGTATCGAACGACTGATGGAACGATATTTCGGCAGATTGCATTTCACATCATCGGGGTTAAATCGTGTTCCGCCTGAGGTCGTGAAACAATTTGATCGCACTATAGATGAGAATGGTCATCAGGCACATACCATCATGGGGACACGCCTGTTCGGCAGGCAGGATCCCCGTCGATACGCCCTCTTCCTGCTCAACAACCATTTGGGCGGTCCGTGTATGAACTCCCGTCTCAATCAGGAGATACGCGAACGCCGCGGCCTTGCATATACCGTGGACAGCAATGTCGCCTTGCTCTCCGATACAGGTACTTTCAACATATACATCGGCTCTGACCGTGAGATGGTGCAGAAGTGTACCGGAGTCGTGAGGCGTGAACTGGACCGGCTGGCCCAGGCACCTATGTCCGAACGGCTCTTCAACCGTATCCGCGAACAATACCGCGGACAACTACTGGTGAGTACCGACCATCGCGAGGCGGCAGCGATGTCGTTGGGCAAAAGCCTGTTATATTATAATGAGGTGTATGATGCCGCCTATACTGCCGATCGTATCATGCAGGTGACGCGTGAAGATCTGCTTGAGATGGCACGTCTCATCGCCTCTCATCCGCTCAACCGATTAACGTTACAATGAAGATAGCAGATATAGATCTTGGGGACCGCCCTGTAATGTTGGCTCCGATGGAGGATGTCACGGATCCATCCTTCCGACTGATATGTCGCGAACAGGGGGCCTCGATGGTATATACGGAGTTTGTCTCGGCAGAGGCACTGATCAGAAATATCGCGTCGACGACGCGCAAGCTGCATATTGACAATCGTGAACGGCCGGTGGCGATACAGATATATGGCCGCGAGCCGGATGCCATGGTCGAGGCCGCCCGCATCGTCGAGCAGGCTCAGCCGGACATACTGGATATAAACTTCGGATGCCCGGTCAAGAAGGTTGCTCACAAGGGTGCCGGCGCGGGTATGCTGCGCGACATTCCCAAATTGCTCTCCATCACCAAGGCCGTCGTCGATGCGGTCTCCATACCGGTGACTGTCAAGACCCGCTTGGGCTGGGATTGTGAAAACAAGATCATCACGGACTTGGGCCCACGTCTGCAAGACTGCGGCATCAAGGCCCTGACCGTGCATGGACGCACACGCTCCCAGATGTATACCGGTCAGGCCGACTGGACACTGATAGGCGAGCTAAAACAGGATCCACGCATGGAAATACCGGTCATAGGCAACGGTGACATCACTACTCCCGACGAGGCTCGGCAGGCCTTCGAGACGTATGGGGTGGATGGCATAATGATAGGACGAGCATCATTCGGCGCTCCATGGATATTTCATGAGGTGCGTGAACTGCTCGATACCGGCTCTTACACACCGATGACACTGGAGAGACGTTTCGCGTTGCTCCGCCGTCAGGTCGAGGAGAGCGTGCAACGTATTGATGAATACAGGGGTATCCTGCACATCAGACGTCATCTGGCCGCCTCTCCCCTATTCAAGGGTATACCCAATTTCAGAGAGACACGCATCGCCATGCTGCGGGCATGCACCCTCGATGAGTTGATGCCGATACTGGATAAAACAGAAAATCTGCTAAAGAGCGGGCAAGGTGAAATAAAGCAGCATGAAAGTTCGTTAAATCCGTAACCATGAGCCCATGTCTGACATTTTATATGAGACACGGACTGATGGGAAATCAAATATAACAGATACATGAATCAATATACAAGACTGATACCGGTCGTAATAATGACATTGGTCTCATTGCTGCAGATGACTGCGCAGGATGGTGTCGAAAAGGTGAGGAATGTAGGTCAGTTCACCACCTTGCTGGTGCAGGACAGTGTCAATGTCGTATATCGCAATGATCCTCAATTGAACGGCACTGTCAGATGGGTATCCGGAGATAATGAGGTGGATGCTCCTCTGATCATCAACAATAACAACGGGACATTAAAGATACAGGTATCGACCGATGACTTTGACGATTCGGACACAGCTCTCTACCCGGACTGTCCTACACTATATGTATATTCTGATTTTCTGAATAAGATACTCAATTATTCAGATGCCAGGATCATAGTGGAATCGCCGGCGAAATGTCCTAAAATCGAGATCTCGCTGATCGGTAACGGTATAATCAATGTCTCGGGCATTGACGCTACTGAAGTATACTCCAAGATCACTGCCGGTATGGGTACGGTCACGCTCTCCGGCCATTGCGACAAGGCGACATTCCGTATGACCGGCACAGGCACAATTCAGGCAGATGAACTGAAGGCCCAATCCATATCATGCAAGATATTCGGTGGCGGCACCATCGGGTGCTCACCATCCGAAGAACTGTATGTCAAGGGTATCGGCTCGACCAAAATATATTATAGCGGCAACCCGAAAATCTCTCATAAAGGGGGAGGTAAGCTGATCCCGCTCCCGTAACACTATGTCCGACCTGAAACAAAGCACAGCCAGAACTCTGAAGTGGAATACCATCGACAGGCTCTCCACTCAGGTGCTGTATGCCGTTGTGGGGGTCATACTGGCCAATATTCTCTCCAAGGAGGAATTTGGCCTTGTAGGGGCATTGGCTATATTTCAGGCCTTTGCCATCATATTTGTAGACAGTGGTTTCGGAGCCGCACTGCTGCGTGAGAAGCAACCCGATCAGAGGGATTATTCGACTGTATTCTGGTTTAACCTGGCGGTCTCTGTAGCGATATACATCATACTGTATCTCTCCGCTCCGTGGATAGCCTCTTTGTTCGGTGACAACGAGGCTTTGATACCGATGTCCAAGGTTATGTTCCTGACCTTTGTCATAAACGGTCTGGCCATCGTTCAGACCAATCGCATGATGAAGTCGATGGAGGTCAAGATGATAGCCGTATCCAATACTGTGGCAATCATCATATCGGGTATAGCCGGTGTATGGATGGCCTTTGCCGGATATGGCGCCTGGGCAATGGTATGGTACTCGGTAATAATGGCGGCTGTCAAGACGCTGATACTATGGTGCACCGGAGGGTGGTGGCCGTCAATGACATTCAGCAGGGAGTCACTGCGCAAGATACGTCGCGTAGGGGTGAGTGTCTTAACGACATCTATGCTCAATACGATCTCACAGAACGTTTACAACTTTGTAATCGGAGTGTGGTATGGACTGGCCTCATTAGGTGTCTACACACAGGCTGACAAATATAGTAAAATGTGTACCGCCTCCATATCGCAGATACTCACAGCCTCATTTGTGCCACTGCTGTCGGGAGTACAGGATTCGGCGGAGGCATTCAAACGATATTGTATAAAAACGGGACGATTCACTGCGTTTATTCTGCTGCCGGCTATGATACTGCTGACCGCAACGGCTCCCAATCTCTTTCATCTCCTCTTTGCAGACAAATGGGATGACGCGATAATTCTGTTTCAGATACTCTGTCTGCGGGGGATCTTTGTCGTTCTGATCTCGCTCTATTCCAATTTTCTGCTATCACTCGGGAAGGCGCGTCATCTGGTCGTTTCGGAGAGTGTCAAAGATATATTGCTCTTTGCCGCCATCGCCGCTACAATATGGTGGCATACGGTTCCCGCACTGGTATGGGGACTGCTCGCAGCCACATTGATAACATGGTTGATATTACTGTTTGTCACCGCTCACGGGCTGCATTGCTCCGTCACGGAGCTGGTCAAGCCCTATATGCCCTTTATCCTGCCTGCGACAGCGATGGCCCTGACTGCCATAATCGTGGGATACGGGCTGCATCTGATACTCCCGGAGAACGTATCACTACATATCAACGCGACAGCTATATTCGCCACGCAAGCGCTGTGCGGTATTGCCGCATATATCTTCACCTCACGACTCCTCGGGCTGCCGGAGCTTGACGAAACACTGAGCTATATCAAGAATAGAAAATAAGGACTACTACTGATCGAGTGAGGAATATTTGGAATTGGCGCTCTTGTATTCGGGCACGATAGCCTTCATCTTAGCTACTATCTGCATGTCATCAATATCCGCGCTGGTATCGATCAGATCATCGATCTTGCGACTGACTGCATCAAAATCGTATTCCCTCACCTTGGCGATCTTGATCTTGGGATGGAATGTCGGAAGGGTTATCTCCTTGTCATTAAGGACCTCTTCATACAGTTTCTCACCATCGCGCAGACCGGTATAAATGATATCCACATTGACCGCGCCGCTAAGTTGGATCATACGCTTGGCAAGATCGGCAATCCGGACAGGCTCACCCATATCAAATACGAAAATCTCTCCCCCCTTGCCGATAGTGCCGGCCTCGATGACCAGCTTGCACGCCTCAGGTATGAGCATGAAATAGCGTATGATATCGGGATGGGTCACAGTCAATGGTCCTCCCGACTGTATCTGCTTCTGGAAGAGAGGGATAACAGAGCCGTTAGACCCAAGGACATTTCCGAAACGTGTAGTTACAAACTGTGTGACACCCTTCACCTCACCATCCTTGATAGCCTTGTCAAGACTCTGGACATATATCTCACATATACGCTTGGAGCATCCCATGACATTGGTCGGATTGACAGCCTTGTCGGTAGAGACCATGACAAACTTGCGAGTGCCATATTTGACAGCCAAATCAGCTATTATCTTGGTTCCTAAGATATTGTTAACCACACTCTCGTATGGATTATTCTCCATCATCGGCACATGCTTGTAGGCAGCTGCATGAAAGACGTACCCGGGTCTGTACCTGTTGAAGAGACGCTCCATCATGCGCCTATCCGAGATATCGGCCACAATGGTCTCGGCACGCAGATTAGGATACTCCTTGCTCATCATCAGACGTATGTCGTGCATCGGTGTTTCAGCCTGATCCACGAGCACCAGTATCTTCGGATCGTAGGTGGCTATCTGACGGACCATCTCCGAACCTATACTGCCGGCTGCACCAGTTATCATCACTACATGACCGGTCAATAATTCAGCCGCAGCCTTCATGTCCACTTCAATCTTCTCACGCGGCAACAGATCCTCGACATCTACAGGCTTCAGATTAGCCACCTGTATATCAGACTTGCCGTCCCATTCCGTAGCATTGGGAAGCACCAGAAACTTGATGCCGGCATCAACAAACTCACCCGTCAGCTCCGAATATTCATGCAATGCGCTCATCATCAGGGGCGACACGATGATATAATGCACCTTACGCCTGAGCATCTTGTCTATCAGACTACGATCAAACAGGAATATCTCCTTACCCATCAACATGTGATGAACCATGTTGGGCTCGTTGGTAATAAACCCGGCCAGACGATATTGAGACGTCGCCGAGGTATTGATATTCTTGGCCAGGGATACCGCTCCGGAGCGGACTCCGAGGATGTATGCTTTCTGCTGGATATTGCGGTGCAGATATTCTTCATACAGAGTCTTGACCCATATACGTGTCAAGACCATAAAGGTGACGACAAGGAGTCCGAAAAGCACCATATTGGCTCCGCCGAAGTGCAGGATCAGCCGTGTGCCACGGAGCGACTCCTGCAGTATGACCACAAGCGCCATCGCCACGAGAACGGACTGGAATATACTCACCAGGTCGTTGAAAGAGGAGAATTTTATGACCCCGACGTATGTATGGAATATCTTGAAGGACACCCAGAAACAGGGGAGAAATATTAAAAGTGTTCGCAACAGAGGCCAGAAGACACCGGACATCGGTTCGTGCCAATGGTGCAACAGAAAGGCCAACAGACCGGAGACGATGACGAAAATACTGTCAAGAATTATCATACCCCAGAATGGAAGTGCATCCCGGGTGAAATACCATCTGATCGTGTTCTTTAATGACTTCATCACTCTTCTACTGATACAATAACCTGTGACCTGAATAATTCCGTTACTTGATAATGTGTATCGCAGCACTAATCATCAATTGCCGCCCTGATGTGGTCGGCTATATATCTGACATCATCATCTGAGACGAACGGACCGGCGGGGAGACATATTCCTGAATGGAACAGATCTTCGCTGACACCATTGACGTAAGCGGGAGCATTGCGGTATACGGGCTGGCGGTGCATCGGTTTCCACAACGGACGGGCCTCGATGTTGGCCTTGTCAAGAAATACACGGAGCGCCTCGACATTGGCATCGGGCTGACAGTCCGTGACAGCCGTCGCAGCTGCGTGTGTGACTCCCGCCGCTCCGCCGACTGCGCCTGTGATCACTGACTTGTAGGCCTCATCCTGACCCTTGATGCGGATATCCTTGTCAAGGATGGCTGCACAGAGCCAGAAGTTGGAGTCATATTCCGGACCGGGATTCTGATGCATCGTGAAGCCCTGCAGGTCTCCGAGCAACTCTGTGTACAGCTGTTGGACATGCTTGTGATGAGCTATATGCTCGTCAAGTATTGTCATCTGGCCGCGTCCTATGCCGGCGCAGATATTGCTCATACGATAATTGTAGCCTATATGTTCATGCTGATAATAGGGATAACTCTCGCGCGCCTGTGTGGCATAGAAGAGTATCTCATTCTTTGCCTCCTTATCAGGACATATCAGGGCACCCCCTCCGGAAGTGGTGATAATCTTGTTGCCATTGAACGAGAGCACGCCGTAGCGTCCGAATGTGCCGAGTATTTGTCCGTCGAATTTTGAGCCGAACCCCTCGGCTGCATCTTCGATGACCGGAATGTCGTAACGGTCGGCAATCTCCATGATGCGGTCTATCTGATAGGGCATACCGTACAGAGCGACAGGTATGATGGCTTTGGGTTTCCTCCCCGTCTTTTCGATACGGTCCCTGATAGCCTCCTCGAGCAGATCGGGATCCATATTCCAGGTCTCACGCTCCGAGTCAACAAAGACCGGCGTAGCGCCCAGGTAAGTGATGGGATGGCTTGATGCGCAGAAGGTGAATGATTGTACAAGCACCTCATCGCCCGGACCGACACCGCAGGCTATCAGCGCGAGGTGAACGGCTGCCGTGCCGGCACTGAGTCCTACAACCGATTTATGCAACGGCGGCTGATTGTCACGTCGATTGACAAACTTCTCGAGATCCTCCTCGAAACCATTGACATTTGGACCCATCGGCACGACCCAATTGGCATCAAATGCCTCCTTGATGTAGTCCATCTCTTTGCCACTCATGTGGGCAAGACATAACAATATTCTATCTCTCATTGGTCAGGATCTATTATTCTGACAGGACCATGTCCCGGATAAATATCATATTTGTCGGACATTGCAGAGAGCCTGTCATACCAGTGCCGGGCCAACGTCTTGTCACTGCGCGGGAATGTCGCGATGACCTTGACATCCGGTATATAAGAGTCTCCGGTGAATAAAGCGTTGTCACACAGATAACTCATACAACTCTCATCATGTCCCGGAGTGCGTATGGCAAGAATACTTACACCCTCGAATGCCGAAACCTGTACATTATCTTGTAAAGATATAATTTTATCCGAAATTATGCAAATATGAGTGTCATGATAACGTGAAAAATTCCATCCGGGCTCGCCAAAAGCTCTCTTGCCAAACTCCGAGGTATATACAGGCACCTCCGGATAAGCCGCCATCAGATCGCCGACACCATAGATGTGGTCATAATGGGTATGGGTAATAAAAACAGCTCTCAGAGCGAGGCCCTGAGAGACGAGATATTCCTGTATCGGCGTGAAATCACCTACATCGATGATGACTGCATTGCGGTCATCATGCACCACAAAGGAATTGGAGGTGAATACGTTGTTGACAAATTGTTTGATTTTCAATTCTCAATTCTGTTAGAGCGCGTTCCTTAATTCGTTCCGTCGAAAGCCTCGACTGTAGCCTGACCTTCGGCCGAGATATCCTCCCGTTTTACAACCTTGCGTATCGTGGTGAGGATCACCTTAATATCCGTAGCAAACGAAAGATGATCAACATACCATACATCATATTCAAACTTCTGTGCCCAGGAGATATTATTGCGTCCGTGACATTGAGCCCACCCCGTGATGCCGGGTCTGACCTCATGACGGCGCCTCTGCTGCGGGGAATACAATGGAAGATATGAGACCAGCAACGGACGCGGGCCTATCAGCGACATATCACCCTTGAAGACATTCCAGAGCTGCGGCAGTTCATCTATCGAGGTGGAGCGCACGAACCTACCAACCCCGGTGAGACGATCCTTATCGGGCAAGAGATTGCCCTCGGCATCGCGCTCATCGGTCATTGTCTTATATTTGATAACCTTAAAAATCCTGCCGTCCCGTCCCGGGCGCTCCTGTCGAAAGAACGCGCCGGCTCCCTTGTTGGCAAAATGAAGCCATACCGTAATCAGTGCCAGCGGTATGGCCAAAATCAGCAATGCCACACCGGAGAGTGTGACATCGATGATGCGTTTGAAAAAACGACGGTACAGCTGCATTATATATATTGTAACTCGGGTATCACCATAGGTCCGAATGTAGCGCTCATAGTGGCCCATGACAAACCTAAGCCGAATGATGACATCAATAGCCGGACCGGATGCTCGCTGAGCCGGTCTCGCAGGCGTGTGACCATCAGGGACGGGATGGAGGCACCACCCAGATTACCGAACTCCTCAATATTGTACGGCACCTTCTCTACCGGCAGCTTCAATTTCTTGACGACACGATCCACTATCATCTTGTTAGCCTGGTGTATCAGGAAGTAATCCACATCCGTATTACGGTCTATACCCTCAGTCTCGAGAAATTGTTCGACTGACTTAGGGGGTTTGGATATGGCGAACGAGAATACATTCATTCCATTGATGAGCGTATGGTAGGGCGCGCGGATTATACCGTTGCCGAAATCCTCTTCGACAAATGACTCCGGTGTGGCGGGATGACGGAAACCTCCGTGCGGTGTCATCAGAGCTTCATATCCCTTGCCGTATGTATGGAAATCGACCACTATCTCGGGCGCCTCCGGGTCATATTCGAGAGCAATGGCTGTCCCTGCATCGCCGAAAAGGGGAACACGACTTTTGTCCTTCATCGAGCCCATCCGCAATGCAGTGTCGCCGATCAGCAACAGAGCGCGGCGCACATTGCCGGTTGTCAACATATTACCACCCACAGTGATAGCATACAGACAACCGCAACACCCCATCGGCATATCCAGACAGAATGTCGTGTCGGGGAGTCCGAGTCTGTCCTGCAGGAGACAAGAGGTCGGTGGCGTACGATAATCACCTGTCACCGATTCGAAGATCAGCACATCGATAGATTCGCGTTCCCAGCCAAGATCTTCCAGAAGTTTCTCCGCTGCCTTCTGACACATGTCTGAAGCGCAAACAGAGTCATCAGCCAAGTGACGTTGGCGGATACCGACAGTCTTATTGAAGGTTTCAGACTCTTCGGGTGTGAGAATGCCGAGTTCCTCGGTGGACACTACCCTTTCGGGCACACATGCTGACACACCGGCCATACGGACATTCTTAATTCTCCATTTTGCCATAATATTCAGTTGAGGTCTACACCCTGAGCGGCCATTATCTCCTTACCTTTCTCGTATGAGGTAAAGCCCATTATCTCCTCGGGATCGAGCATAATGTCGAAGGTTTCCTCGGCGAGTGACACGAGATTGAGCTGATGGACGGAGTCCCATTCTGCCACATTCTCCTTATTGAAATCTGCGCCAAGCGCATCAACGCTTACACCGAAAACCTCGGTGAAAAAATTGTTATATTTCTCTAAATTAGTCATAGTAGTGTTATTTTATCGGAGTTACCGGCATACCCGGAGTTATCTGTATATGATGATCTGCACGTGATGTTATTCCTTGGGGAGACGGGCGTAGAGGACTTTACCGGCATCATTCTTGGGGAGAGTCTCTATATGGCGGATCTCGATCACACTTGCCGGAACCTTGATGGCTCTGAGCAATGCCTGGAGTGCCGTCTCACTCTGCTCAATATCGGTCAGATAGACCAATATCTTCTCATCGGTACCGGTCGTGGCACATTCACACGTCACGGCCGACTTCAGAATATGGTCGCACTCGTCGAGACCGATACGATTGCCAAATATCTTGAGAAACCGGCCCATACGCCCCTTGATATAATAGAACCCATCCTCGTCGCGATAGGCGATATCACCTGTGGGGAGAAATCCGTGCCGCTCATCGCCTGCGGCAAGATCCTCACGGCAGCGGGCATATCCCATGGTGACGTTGCGTCCTCGATAGCACATTTCTCCGGTGGCGGGTGACTCAGTGATGACATTACCCTCGGTATCGCGCAGGGATAGTTCTCCGTTGGGGACGGCAATACCGATGCTTCCCATTCTGCTGAGGGCATACTCCTCGGGCAACCACGCCATACGCGCCGTACCCTCGGACTGGCCGTATGTGGCGATCCACCGTTTGCCGTTGTCTCGGCAATATTCTGCAAACTTCATATTGAGTTCGGCCGACATCTTGCCCCCTCCCTGTGTCAGAAGTGTAAGGTGAGGGAGTTTCATCCTGGTAAACCGCAATTTATCAAGCACCTCGTAACTGAACGGCACTCCGGTAAAGCTTGTAGCCTCCTGCTCCTTGAGGAATTTCCAAAATCCCGGATCGGTCATCTTGAGATCGGTGATTAGTATGGTGGCACCGACCTTGAAATGGCTGAACACCATGGAGAGGCCCATAGTGTAATAGAGCGGGAGAACCATAAAGGCCCGATCCTCCGGAGTGAGTCGGAAGAATGTGCTGATATTCAGACCGGCAGCCTCGATGTTTTCATACTTGTGACGTACGAGTTTTGGACTCCCTGTCGAGCCAGATGTGGGGAGCAGATGGCTGAGCATCGGATTAAGTTCCACCGGCTCATTGTCGAGATTAGTGATTGTGTATCCGTAATGAGTCAGCAGCCCGTCAGCATTCTCTCCCTCTGCCGGTGCGATGATGTATTGCGGTCGATAAGTGTCGAGAAGTGTATGGAGAAGAGCTTCATCAGTGTGGGCATTGAGTATCAGTGGCACATTACCGGAGATGATTGCAGCCATGACCCATGCTATTCCCCCGACATTGTTCTCGGTGAGAACAAACATCAGCGAACGCTCCGGGAGAGTCTGACTGAGAGCCTGGGAGAGCGCGATAATATCACCGTAAGTAATACGGTTTCCGCAAGAATCAATAGCAGCGAACGCCTCAGGAGCTTTTTTATCTATATCTAACAACATCAGAATATAACGAATACAAGAGAAACTTATCCCACAAATAACCGGTCATTAACAACTAATAACTAATCACTAATAACTAATAACTAATCACTAATAACTAATCACTAATAACTAATACCTAAATCGAAGCGCAACCGTCTACGCCGAGTATTTGTCCCGAGATGTAAGAGGCATTGTCGGAGGCCAGGAAAGCACAGGCCTTGGCGATATCATCCGGATCACCGAGCCGACCGAGCGCGATGCGTCCGATACGGGCATCGATCTTGTCACCCGAGGCCTCATAGAGTTCCTCGAACCTCTCGGTCTTGACAATTCCCGGAGCTACGGCATTGACTCTGATCCCGGACGGTGCGAGCTCCTTGGCGGCAGATTTGGTGAAGGCGATTATCGCTCCTTTTGTAGCACTGTATGCGGACTGCCCGGCGCTCCCGAGCACTGCGGTCACTGAGGCGATATTGACTATGGAGCCACCACCGGTGCGTGCCATGATACGCGACACGAGCTGAGTCAATTCGATAACAGCTATGACATTGACACGGAACATGAGTTCGGTCTCCTCGCGCACGATCATTCCGATCTTCTTGTTGAAGACGACTCCGGCATTATTGACAAGAACATCGATACGCCCCTGCTCTTTCTTGACCTGCATCATAGCTGCCTTGACAGCGGCTGCATCAGTTACGTCAAAATAGAGCGGGTGGAAATCTGCACATCCTGAGGCGACATCTTCCATGGAGCCCGTCTGTCTGTCACATCCATACACGACAGCACCCTCGGCTATCATATTGGCTGCGATGGCCTTGCCGATACCCTGAGCGGCACCGGTGACTACACATATTTTATCTTTAAGTATCATATAGATAATCTGTAAGAGAGATTCCTGCTATATCAGACAAGGCTTTTGCCTCCGTCGATTATCAGAGATGACCCTGTGGTCCATGCCGAAGCATCCGAGAGTAGATATATGATGGCGTATGCAACCTCTTCTGGACGTCCGTACCGTCTGAGCGGATAGGTGAGCGCATCGGCCGCGTGATCCTCGTCAGAGACGGCTCCGCGGTGTATGAGCGGAGTGTCAATCATGGCCGGCAGAACGGTATTGACCCTTATGGATTTTGATGCCAGTTCTCTTGCAGCAAACTTCATGAAAGAGTCGAGAGCGGCCTTGGATGCTCCGTAAGCGCCATTACCGACGGTGAAGAAGTGAGTGCCTCCCATAGATGCGACAGCCACGATTGATGCCGGTGATGCGACCTTTTTCTTCTTGAGCATACGACGCATCAATTCGACAGGATAGAGGAAGTTGGTATCGAACACCTCCATCAGTTTCTTACGTGTGGAGAACTGTACCGGTGTCATCATGCCCATACCTGAACATAATACGAGTCCGTCTACTGGCTGCAGAGCCTCTACGAGAGCATCAATATCCTCTTCTACGGTCAAATCGGCAGCGATGACGACATGGCCATCCCCGGCGAGCATAGATAGAGTCTCTTCAAGTCGTCCGACATTGCGTCCGGTAAGTACGAGATGCGCTCCGAGCCGTGAGCATTCGATGGCAGTGGCACGCCCGATACCTGACGATGCTCCGGTGACAAGTATAGTCTTATCAGTGAGCGAAAAGGGTGATTGCATCATTTCTTGCTCTGTATTTTGGCATACAGATCGCCCAGAGTCTGAGAAGAGCGCATGTCATCGGCATTGAGTGTGACACCATACTCCTCATCAGCCATAGCAATGACTGAGAGTCCTGCTATTGAGTCCCAGTCATCGAGATCTCTGAACTTGGTGTCGGCACTCAGTGATGACGGATCCACATCGTCAAAAATCTCTGCAAACTTTTCGATAAATTCTGTCATATTTTATATCTACGTTAAGAGGGTAGGCCAAGCCTTATCCCTGTTGTTATTACATCTTGCGGGCCGGTGAGCCGAAGACGGTGACGCCATCACGGACATTCCTGATCACGAAACTGAGCGCTCCGACCTTGGCATGACAGCCTACGGTAACATTATGATTGATGACGGCACCTGTGTGTATCGTGGACTCATCCAGTATCCTGATACCGCCGACACATGTGACATGTGTATCGATACGGTTGAAGTCTCCGATCGTGGCATCATGTCCTATAACGGAATAGGACTGTATCATATTGTAAGATCCGAGACTGCAGTCCGCGCCCAATGTGGTGTAAGCGGCAATGATATTGCCGGTACCTATATGTACATTGGTGCCGATACGCGCTGTGCGGTGAATTAGATTGATAAATACAGCTCCCTTTTCGACAAGGTTGGTGATACATGCTCTACGTGCTTCTCCCCCGATGGAGAATGTAAATACCTCATCGGGTTGCGGCATATATCCGTCGATGGTAGAGAGAACCGGAGGATAATTCTCAAATCCGTCGAGTGCGTGGATATTGTCATCGATAAATCCCTTTATGACAAACTCGGTTCCATAACCCAGTGACTCACGTGCTATATCGAAAAGCGTGCGGCCCATACCTCCGGCTCCGATTATGACAAGCTGCTTCATTTCGTATTAACAAGGATTATTAATCTAACAGAGAGGGCATAAAGTCATCATAGCGTAACTGATGCCGAAGTGCTATATCACGATTATGGTTTTTTTGCTCCAAAGTCAGAGATGTTAGAGCTGATATATCATTCAAGTCATCTTCGTATGAGAATATGACATATCCTTTTTCCCTGTAATATGATAACAGATTGTTATCATTTCTCAGAAAAACCTTCACACCATTGCGTAACAGTTGTATTATATTACCTGAGGCCTCCTGTCGGTGCTGGCCAAAAATAGCAATATCTATGGTTTGCAGCATTTCGAAATATTCATTCTGGGTCATGTAATCCAAAATGGGAACAAATTTTTCTCCAAAATACTTCTTACCCTTGCGCAATACTTCGTTTCTTATAATATTAAAACCGTATGATAGAGGCACTACTTTCTCAAATAAATTATTTTTATCAATTTCAGCCAGTTTGCGAAGTACGGGAATATGATTGCCAAATGCAGTGGCCTGATGATTGATCAGGATACGCTTTGCCGCCCTATTCTCAAGATCAAACAAAAATGGAGGCTGTGCCGTCTTGCCTGTGGCACTATATGCGAAGAAACGAAATTCCATTGGAAGCGGATAATAGTGCTTCAGAAGTTGGAAATCCTTGTAATTCCAGAAACAGAAATAGTCGACCATAGTCATGATCCGCTCATAATCATCAGCTCTTGACTTGCCGAGCACCTTTCTGATCCATTTGGTAATAAAAAAAGGTTTATAATACGAACTTGGATTGAATGGGTTAAAATGCCCGTCAATCAGTTTATATCCCTTATTATAAGCTATGCTTTCATAAAGCTCGTATCCCCAGAACAGCCAATATACCTTCACATCTTTGACTGCCTTGATTTTAGGTAATAACTTCGCCATATAGGGCACCATCCCGTGCAACACTATTTTGTCGACGTGCTCACTGCTGCACAACTCCGCCACCTTATCCTGATCCCCCTCATCCTGAAGATTATATATTTTAAATCCGGTGGTATCCTTTACAATTCTGAATTGATCAATAACTTTGTGAAGGATGAATATATTTTGTCCCGGATAATATTCTTCAAATTTCTTGCGAGAATCCACAACAAAATTGTGGTCCATACATAAATGTAATACCTTCATAGCCATTATATATTAACCTTACAACCCTACTGTTCTGTCACGTTCCCCTGATTATAGTCTAAACTCCTGTCACCATCCATATCGTCTTCTTCATCAGGGTAATTGATGCGTGTCCCGTAATAGTATAATAACGGAATACACAATAAGAACAGATACATCCATATCTCTTTAGTAGGATAGTCCCGTATTATATTGGCAATTATGTATATTATCAAATATCCTATACTCATCCTCGACTTATAACGCAACGTGTATATCAACAGAAACGCACAGATAATTATCATTCCGAAATATCCTCTGAGATAAAAATATCGTTTATATCCGGCCGTACCCATCGTGACATTGTCTGATCCGTCAGATTGTTTGCCGAATGCCTTTGTGCCGACACCGAACATTGTCTTGTCAGAATTCAAATACTTTGCATACGCAAGGTCAAAGAACACTGAGGTTCGGTTATTACCCACTATATCATCTCCATTCTCAGTCAATTCCAATCTTGAAAACACTATCTGGTACAACGGATTATCACCATTGTTAAAATATTGTGATCCTATACCTATAATTACAAATATCGCGGCCATTATGCCTATGCTGAAATACTTGCGTCTATTAAACAGATATATCAACACCGCACCAATCAACAGTCCGTAGGCAGCTAATGAGAGAGAGAAAATAATACCGAGCAATAAGGCGATATTACCGATATTCTTGAGATTAAATGAATTGATATACAATAAATAGATACACATCGTACCTAAATGGCCGGGCTCAAGGAAAGGTCCCGCAAATCGAGGCAATATTTCTATCGAATTGGGATTGATAACAATATTAAAGAACGTATATACATGATACTGATAAAAATTGTCAGAATTATCAACAATATAAGTGAGAGGAAAATTGCACAAATAGAGTATCCACCATATCACACCTATCCCAACGAGCAACTGTATCAGGAGATTGTATGTGCGATAGATAAATCGTTTGTCTTCCAAAGGTGCCTGCACAATTACAATTGCGCCCATGAGGACTCCTGCCAATCCTATTACACTCTTAATATTGAAGGCATTAACCCGCAGAATATCATATATATATATGACAATCAACAGGAAAGTCACAGTGAGACTGAATAAGGTAAACTTCTCAAGTTTGCGATAATTGGTTATAATATACACTGTGACACAGCATATTCCAATACTATGAGTGAATATTTCCGGAAAGGGTCGTACATACAGTATACGCATGGAACGTAACATCATAAGTATGACCCCGAATGCCAGTAGAATGACATCATACTTCTGACCCTTGAACAAATCTCTGATTGAGGACGACGACATCGCAGCGCTTATCTAATTCTCTCATCAATTACCGGAAAGATCACTCACTAAACAGATATTTATATAATATCTGGCCTATCGGCTTGTGAACTTCGGAATACGCGTCACGATCCTTGGTGCGCGCACCACTCTCGAATATTACAAATCCGATTTGCTCCTCCGGATCAAATATCATCGCAGTCTTGGTTCCCTGACTGCCTCCGGTCTGTCCATACATTGACTTACCGGGTATAAAGTCCTGATAGTGTCTGAATGAAAGTCCGTAGTTATGTGATCCCACATAGTTGCGGCGCATCTCATCTTCACTCTCTTTGGAGATTATCCTCACACCTCGATACTCACCATCATTGCTATGCATACGCATAAAAACAGTCAGATCGGAGGGAGTGATCTTCATACCACTGGCAGGGTATTCCAATCCGAGTGAGCGTCCGAGTTCATAATTGCGCATTATCTGAGGGATATAGGGCTTATAATACTCCGGATTCATTATCATTGCTCCACCATTCTCATCATCATGATGATAAAGGTTAGTGAGCCTTGAGCGATTGATATAGTTTACATTAAAACTACCGCCAATATTGAGTGGCCTTATTATCGTTTCATCAATGACCTCATCAAAACGTTTGCCGGCAACCATCTCCAGTATGGCACCGAGCAAGGTATAGTTCATATTACAATAGTCATACTCCTTACCGGGCTCTGCATCAGAGAAACATTTGTAATATTCCTTATCTCTCTCAGGATTTATATAGTCGATGTTCCACCAGCTACGATTGTCATTGATGCCGGAGGTATGATTTATCAGCTGGCGTATTGTGATTACTTTATCGGGATGAGTAGGATTGCGCAACGGGAATGGCAGATATTTTTGTGCATCTTCATCAATATCAAGCATACCATCCTCCTGTAATTTCATTATAGCTGTAGCGATAAAGGTTTTGGAGACAGAAGCGATGACAAATAAATCGTCATTACTCAATAATTCGCCGGGATGATTATCATCGGGCAACACTCTATATCCGAATGATTGCGCATATATGATAGAGTCACCCCTTGTCACAGCTATTCCTAAAGCTGACATTCCGGTCTCATCAAACAATCTCTGTATCTCTTCATTCGCATTCCGGAGATCAGCGTCAGTATAACCTCTGACACCTAATGCACAAAATAATGCTATAAAAGATAATAAGATTTTTTTCTGTATCATCCTCTGTATTTTTTACGGACGGCCTTGGCCTTGCGTGCAAAAGAAGCTAAAGAATAGTCACCTCGCTCCATCCATTCATAATATTCCTTGCGTAGTAAAGAATATATACAGGAATCGTGATAACTACCATTTTTATATACGTTATCTCTTAAAATTCCTTCCAAAGTATATCCTGTCGCCTCCATCACTACCCTGGAGGCTATATGTTCAGCGAGGCAACTCCCTTCAAGACGATTTAAATTTAGCTCGTCAAACGCAAGCTTGCGTATCAACAAGCCGGCCTCATGACGCACGATACCGTCATGCACCTCCCTATCCAGCACTATTCCACCGACATTGGCCTTGCGTGAGATATGGTCTATATCATTGATGGATATATAGCCTACCATCCTGTCATTTTCCTTCAGACAGATAGCGAGATATATGTCACGGTGATTGCTGAGCATTTTACTGCGTACCCATTCGCGTTCTATTGCTTCAGGCACGTATTTAAAAGGAGCACTTACCAGAGACTGTATCTCAGGGTCATTGCGCCAGCGATTGATCTGCTCAACATCCGACTCCTTAAATCCTCGTAAGTATATACTATATGAATATTCGCTCATAACTTTGCTTTAATTACTGAAACGATGCGTTTCATATCCTCCTCACCATATCTTTGATCAATCGGCAGAGCCAAAAGATTGTCGGCCAGATAATACTCATCTGAGTGTTTAGGGCACTCCTCAAGCACGTTAGGCCAATATGTCGCGACAAAAATGTTATTCTCGATCAAATGTCTGCGGATACGGGCACCATTCTCAACAAGTAACGGATATACCATCGGACATTCATAAGTTTGAGCACCGGGCAGCTCCAATTCATTTATAGAATCAAGGTTTCCTGAGAGATATGCAAAATTTTTCAATCTAATATTCTTTGCCTTTTCACAGTCAATAACATTGAGCAATCGCCCGGTAAGATTAGACATACGCATCATCCCGATATCAGACAACTTTGCGGAATTTTCCGTGAAGTCATGATAACCTGCCGAGGCTGACACATCTATGCGTTTTAACAAATGAGAGCATCTGTCGTACGACTTATCTCTATCTATTATCCCTGTCTCTTCCGGAACGTTGACTGCTATCCCTCCATCGGGCAGACCGAAGAATTTTCGCGGACTATAAAAGGCTCTGAAACCATTATCAGAATCTGCATACCATGCCTGCGCATTATCTATGATTACATTTTGTCCGTATAACCGGGCTATCTTATTTATATAGGCATCCAGGATCCCATAATAATTATTTAGGATTATGATATCTTCAGGGCCAATCTGTGGCAGCTGCGGTATTTTAAGATTTCTATCTATATTATATCGCAGAACCTTGACTCCCCGGCGTTTAAGTGGTTCATAGACGACTTCGCATGTATACGTCGGGAGCCAGACAGAGTCGATATCTGACTGGAGAGAGAGTATATATTCCAGAGCATGACGAGCCGAATTGAGTCTCACACCGTCATCGTGAAGCGATTTCACTGATGGATCAAGAGGCAATTCAAGTTCGAAATATGCTCCTATCTCTTTCATAAGTCACCTACCGGATTTTACTCAAGTATCACTTTGACATGGTCATCGATCTCGTCACACATGCGATCCATGGTAGCAATGTCAGGATATTTAAGAAAGACTATGCCGATAGCTTTTCCGGCACCGTCAAATTCCTCAACCACATCTCCCGGATGTTTATAGTAAAATTTCCGATAGATATATTGTTCGATCTCATCGGAATATTTTACCTCCCTGAATGTACCGTCCTGATGGCTATGGAGTACGTAAGTGGCGAAACATTCTTCGGGTGTGACGGGGTCAAGATTGGTTGGCAATCCCATGGCTGCATTAACATTTGCTGCAATGAGATCAACACCAAAGGCATCTGAAATCTGAAATGGTATCATATTACCCCCTGCACGAGGACCAAGCTCCAGGAAATGTGGATTGTCATCCTTGTCCATCAGTAATTCAATATTCATCTGACCTGCCTTAAGATCCAATGCCGTCACAAGACGTTGTATCTCTGCATGCAATCTGGCACGTTGTTCGGTGTTGAGATGATTGGGGAAACATTCACCTAACGGGATAAGACCTTGACCGTTATTATGTCTGAACGTATCGGTATCACCATAGACCACTACCTTACCGTCATCAATAAATATATCTCCACCTATTACATAAGGATACTTACGCTCTATATACTCCTCAGCAATCAGTATCTTATTACGTGAATATGGTATGGCAAATCCGATGGCATTCTCTATACCTTCCGTGTCCGTAAGAAATGATACACCTTTGGAACCGGAAGAATCTGTCGGTTTGACAATAATGGGAAAATGTAATGTTTCAATCTTATTGATCACCTCCTCTATCGGTGTGTCCGGACTGAATGTGACGGCCTTTGGACTTGGAAAGCCATTATTACGAAGATATTCCCTGAATTTATGTTTTATTCCCAGCACCTCAACGGATTTAGCAGGATTGGCAGGCAATCCTAATCGCTCACAGACAATCGCTGCGGGCAAAGCCGCCGGATCCGAGGCATACGGCAATATACCGCTTACACCCTCTTTTACTGCTATATCGGCTACGGCCTCTACATCAGTAGTGCTGGCTTGATACCATTTATCGGCCACATATTGACCGGGATTGTCGGGCAGATAGTCTATCAATACTGTATAATAGCCCATCTCCTTCGCTTTCTCTATGGCCGGAACCTGTTGAGCCGAACCACCCAACATCAATATCTTTTTTTTCTCAATCATAGGTAATATATCCGCTATATCAACGATGTAACACTACCTGAGACTAACTCAGAATGCCGTTATCTTTTTCGACTCACTATTTCCAACACACGCTCTACATCTGCGGCACTCAGATCATGGTGCATCGGCAGACATATCACACTATCAGCCATCCGTTTTGCTACAGGCAGATTGGCGGGATCGGCCGATGGCAACTCCTTGTACGGCTCAAAGTCTGATATGAGCGGATAGAAATACCGGCGGCCAAGCACTCCGGACTCCTTCATCTTGAAGTAAAGCTCGTCACGTGTCATACCATATTTCCCTGCATCGATAAAGATAGGGAAATAACTGTAATTGTATTTGACATCGGGACGTGGCTCAAACATAGATATACCTTCTACGTCATTCAAGACCTCACGATATGTGTCTGATATATTCTTGCGATGTGCTATGGCCGCATCCACATACTGTAGATTGAGCAGACCGTATGCCGAACGTATCTCATCCATCTTGGAGTTGATGCCGGGGGCCATGACCGAGGTTTCACCGGCAAATCCGAAGTTTTTGAGATAATCGATATGTTGCTTCATTTCGGCTGAATGACATACCAATGCACCCCCTTCCACGGTATTGTACGTCTTAGTGGCGTGGAACGAGAGTGTTGAGATATCTCCGGCATTGAGTATCGACTCTCCTTGCACTTCAACTCCGAATGCGTGGGCAGCGTCATACACTACTTTCAATCCGTGGCGGTCCGCTATCTCACGTATGCGCTCCGTATCACATGGATTGCCATATACGTGTACAGGCATTATAGCCTTGGTCGCGGGCGTGACCGCCTCCTCTATGCGCTCAGGATCTATGTTACCCGTAGCCGGATCCACATCTACAAATACAGGTTTGAGACCATTCCACCATATAGAATGAGTGGTGGCCACAAAGCTATAGGGCGTGGTGATGACCTCTCCCTCACGTATGCCGAGAGCCTGAAGAGCTGTTATCAGGGGGAGAGTGCCGTTGGTGAAAAGACTTATGTACTCGACGCCCAAATATTCACAGAGCTTTTTCTCCAGTTCTTTATGATAATTGCCATTGTTGGTGATCCACTTCCTGTCCCAGATATCCTGCAGATAGGGTAGAAATTCCTCTAACGGAGGGAGAAGCGGTGAGGTGACGGTTATATTGGTCTTTTCTGTATTCATAGCATAATGTTATTTTATTTTCTCTCACGCACCATGCTGATAAGTTCTGCCAATTCATTAAATTTAAACATCTTGGAGAGACCCAGATATATTATGATTGCCTCAACGGCACCGACGGCGAGTGAGAGAGCAGGATGCAGATTAAAATATAGGATGGTAAGATAGACTGATGCACCGGTAAAAAGGCTAAGCAAAAGAATAGGTAAAATGTCGCGCATCTGGCGCCAGAAACCTACATTGATCATCTTGCCCGTATAATAAGTATTAATTATCAGTGATAAGATAGAGTTAATAATAGCGGCGACACACATCAACACCAATCCAAAAGGGACTGATATACACAGTATAACGACACTAATTATTTTCTTATATATCTCAAGTTTCAAGAACAAATCACTCCGACCCTTGACTTTCAGCAGATTAAGATTAATGGCATGTATGGGATACCACATCATGGCAAAACAGAGTATTGATAAAAGTTCTGCAGTAAACAGCCATTGTTGCCTTAGAAAGAGTAATATTAGGGGAGTCGCCAATGCGGATAGGACTGTCATCATGGGGAATATAACATAGGCAGATATTCGTATGATCCGCCTGTACACGGACTGGAGTCGAGCTGTATCATCCTGTATCCGGCATAAAATGGGATATGTGACGCGCTCCATTACAGTGGTCATATTGGCCGATGGATAGTCTGCAAAATGTTGAGCGCGTATATAATATCCCAGATCAGCCGCCCTGAAGACTTTGCCTATTACCAATAAATATATATTTTTATACAGAGTATTAATAATACCTGAAGCTGCCAGCTTTGAGCCAAAACCAAATAATTCCTTGAAGGACTGCCAGGAGAATACCCATGACGGTCGCCACTTCGCCAATATAGACAGCAGGATCATGTTTATACCCAGATTTGCCAGATAATAGACTATAATAGACCAGTATCCGAAGTTGGTATATGCCATATATATACCGATTGCTCCAGAAATGATAACAGAAGTGAGAGAAGCCTTTGTGACTGTCTTGAAGTCTACTCGTGCAAACAATAAAGCGCGCTGGACAACGATGAGTGAATTGATAATAAGACTTATCGACATAAAGCGGGTAACAGTGACCAAGAGAGGCTCACCATAGAACCGCGCTATCAGAGGAGCAAATATAAAAAGGAGCAAATATAGGAACGCGCCTATGCAAATATTAAAGAAGAAAACTGTACTATTGTCTACCTGAGTACGATCCTGTTTTCTGATCAGGGCCTGCGAAAAACCACTATCGACCAAAGATTGTGAAATCGCAATAAATATGGCGATCATGCCGGTCAGACCATAGTCGGCAGGTGTCAGAACCCGGGCCATCATTATCTGTACTATAAACGTCACCGTTTGTACAGAGAAACTCTCTACAAAGCTCCATACTGTGCCCCGTACAGTCTGCCGCTTCAATGACTCAGCCATTACTCATTACATCAATCGTCGTTCTTGTGATAATTGTCGGCATATCCGTAACGCTCGGTATTGCCGTCGGTCGTACCATTCAGAATAAGTGACATGTTATTTAACTCCTTATCTGTATACAATTGTTTCAGAATATCCAGATCATCGAGTCGGAAGAGGCCGGCTCGTACTACGAACAGACAGCAGTCGGAAACAGTATTGATAATCTTGGCATCAGCCATATTGGCGTATGGAGGACAGTCGATGATGATATAGTCGTACTCATGACGCAATTTGTCAACAAGCTGTTTGAAACGCTCACCTTCCAGCAGCTCCGTGGGATTAGGCGGGAAGTGGCCTACCGGGAGCACATCAATACCCAATCCGTCCACATCACGCACCATGACTGAATTGATATCATCTAATCCACCGTTGAGGTAATTACTGATACCACGAGACGGGGATTTGACTATCTCCGACAAACTGCCATGTCGCAAGTCACCATCTATGACCAACACCTTACCATGACGCAGCGCCAAGGACACTGCCAGATTGGCAGAAATAAATGACTTACCGCTACCCGGCACCAACGAGGTCATCATCAATACAGATGCGCCATCATGGTGCTTGCGGTCGCCCAACATGAAGCGCAGGTTGGCACGCAAGACACGGAATGCATCGTTGATGACATTACGGTTGCCCGGCCGTACGGCGATATTCTCGGGCAGACCCTCCTCCTCGAGCTCTTTGCGATATTTCTTACTCGGATGCCATGACGGTATCTCACCGAGCAGCGGCAGGCCGAGGGGCTCGAGATCACTCTTGGTGCGCACCTTAGTATTGAGCACCTTGATCATAAATGTCACAAAGAACGGCAATAACAGACCGACCAGGAATGCGACTGCGCAAATTACGACCTTGCGGGGTGCTACAGGATTATTATCACCGTACGGGTGAGCTATGACCTCAGTATTGTATGCAGTAAATGCACGGGTCAATTCATTTTCCTCACGTTTCTGAAGCAGGAAGAGATATAGATTTTCCTTTACTTTCTGCTCACGGCCGATACCCAACAGATGGGTAGCCTGACCCGGTGTCCCGGCCAAACGTGCCTGTGCTTTATCTTTCTCACCCTGGGCATTACGCAATTGTGCCGTCAAGCTCTGCACCGTATTGTTAAGGGCTGCTATGATGGCGACTCTCATACCATCCAGATCATTGTCGAGAGCCGTAATCATCGGATGACTTTCAGAGGAATTGACTGACAGCCTGTTGAACTCCATCAGCTTTTTATTATACTCTGAGATCTGCTGGGTCAATGTAGAATTTTCAAGACCTACATTATTGGGTAAAATCTGATGTTTGTTGGCCGCATCGGTTACAAACTGACGCATGTATTGTGCCACCTGAAGCCTATTGGTCAGATCGAATATAGCCTGCTCGGCCACCTGATTGTTGCGGATATACATGGATGCAGTCTGTCCGACATCGGGCATCAGATTGGCAGACTGAAAGTCTGCGATATCCTTGTCCACACCACCAAGTTCCTGTTCGAGTGACACAAGGCGCTCATTGATAAACTTGGTAGTGGCCAACGCTGACAGATTCTTGTTTGCTATCCAATTCTCGTTGTAAACCTCTATGATCGTATTCAGAATATCCTCGGCACGCTGAATGCTGGGATCTAGCAAAGACATCTGAATTGTATTGCCATAAATATCCTGTAGCTGGATATTGACCTCATTGCCGAAGTCAGAGGCAGCCTTAAACACAGGTATGTGCGACCATTTGATTATATAGTCTTTCCCCGGCTTGTAATTAGGTCCCTTGGATACGACCATTTGACCTAAAGGTGTCTTGACAGGCCTGTCGAATTTAATAATTTGATCACTGTTTACCGGCAATTGCTTATCCTTGCTGGTCATCTCTTCGATGGTGACATCACCATTGGGAGCAACGTGAAGCTCCATCTTGACAGACGACAGATCTTTGAGATCCGGCAGTGTGATTTTAATGGGGAGTGAGTCACCGTAACACACATTATCGCGCATACGGCCGGGGATCTCGTAGGTATTATTGAGTTCCAGACGCCTTACGACCTCGGACATCAAATCAGGACTCTGCAATTTATTGACCTCATCCCTAATATTCATGCCATTGCCAAACATACCCATGCTGGCAAACGCTGAGAATTGAGAGCTCAGAGCACTGCCGGATTGGTTTTCATCCTTTATAACCACCGCTGCATCTCTGGAATACAGGGGCGGAAGATGCATGACGTACAACACACCTAAACACACACACACTATTACAGAGACCACAACCCACGGCCAGTGGCGCATTGTCAACACGATTACGTCAGAGAGTTTGACTGTCTTTTTTTCTTCTTTATCTTCATTCTTTCTCATGACTGAGATGCCACTATCGGACTTGAGATTGAGTTAATGTGTATGTTATATTCTTGTATAGTAAAAAGCTGCATTATCTAAAGATAATCACCGCTATTGAAGTGAGCACACTGGCGACAGACACCCAGATGGTAGGGTTGTAGAAGACGTTGGCTGTCTCTGTGGCCTGACGCTTGCGGGTGTTGTTAGGCTCGACATATACAACGTCATTCTGACGCAGATAGTATGCCGGGCTCTCCATAAGAGATTTGGTGTCAGTCAGGTCTACACGGTATGCTATATCCTTGCCACTATCTTCGCGGACAACGAGGATATTGGTACGGTTGCCGGTGATATTCAGATCCCCGGCCATCGCGATAGCCTGCAATAGGGTCATATTGTCACGCTCTATCGAATATTGTCCGGGATCCTTGACATCTCCTAAGACTGAAATCTTGGCGTTAAGATACTCTACCGTCACTACAGGATCCTTTACCAGACCACGGGCCAGTATCTCATTTTTGATAAGCTCGGAGACACCATATCTGTTCAGACCGGCCACTTTCAGCTTGCCTATCAACGGGAAGTCTATATAGCCATCAGGATCGATAGTATACGCGGCTGCCTTTGATTCCATCGTCGAACCGTTGGTGCCGGTACCGATACGATACTGAGCGATCGCAAGATTGAAGGCAACGGCCAACTCCGGATCCTTGGAGGTCACGATAATTGCGAGTTTATCATCCGGTTGCACAGTGATACGCACCGGAGGAGCCACAGCCTCGGTCTGATTGTTGTCAAAACCTTGCATATATGTGATATCCTTCGGGACCTTACAGGACGTCAGCAATAGTCCGAGGCCGAGCGCGAGGAGGACTTTATTTAGTTTCATACCGTTATTATAGTATTGTGGATTGATGACAAAAGTACATATCTCTGAGTCCTGCCAAAGATCGTATTTTACTCAACCATAAGCAGTTACAAACAAAGAGGACGATTATATATATCAATTGACGTGACAAGATAAGAACTCTATTATATTCTTATACGTCAGATTCTTAAAAATATAGCCACGAAAGATAATTGTAATTATCTGAAACGTCGCAACGCGAAATTATAAAAAAAATGTTATATACACAAGCATTGCCAAGCGTTTGGATAGTTTTAAGATATAAAATCGAATATTATGCAACTATTTTAAAATTTTGCCATTTTTCACGTTTATACCCTCCTTGATGATCCTTGCGGGATTGCCTACGACAACACATCTATCAGGCACGTCATGTGTCACAACGCTGCCGGCACCCACAACTACCTCATCTCCAATATTCACTCCGGGCAAGATAATACTACGGACACCTATAACACAGTCGCGCCCGATTTTAGTATCCGTGCGCAGGCTGCGACAATGATCATGAGCTAAAATCATTGCCTCCCTCAGAACCCATGTATTATCACCGACATGTATACCTTGAGGATTAATTGATTTATCCAAATGCGCACTCATTGATATTCTGCAACCATTACCGATATTCATCTTATACCACTTGCGCAGCATCCATGGATATATATTAGTGACAATACACCATAAAAATTCTCTCATATCAACCGTTAATATATATTAAAATTGATTTTCAACAATATTAAAACGTATATAACCAAGTTAATATTATATTGAAATCCAATTTCATATATTTTTGCTATCCTTGCGTTCACTAACTCTGCAACATCCTTTTACACATATACTTTTCTACATGGATTATCCCATTCGAATTCAATACGCACAACAACATCATAAACATTCGATACCGCTAAGACCTTTGATTATGTTATTTCTTAAAAAGCATCTTACATATATCTTTATATGCTCTCTGGCGGTATTGAATATTAAACATATTTCATCAACGGACGCAAATATATCAAGAGATAACCGTCTCTATCACAATTGTATCAGACGGACTGTGATGTATGCCAGATAACAGAGCAGCAACAGGGTGCCCTCCGGACGCGTGATCGTACGCTGACCATAAACTCTGGCAAAGAGCCAAAATAATACCGCTGACACCATCAACGTCAGCAGATCGAAACTATCAATGCCGGCAAAAGGCAATTCTCTCACCACCGCCGAACAACCCAATACCATGAAAATATTGAAGATATTGCTGCCTATGACATTACCGATCGCGATGCCCTGATTCCCCTTGACAGCAGCCGTAACCGATGTCGCAAGCTCGGGCAACGATGTGCCGGCTGCCACTATTGTCAGACCGATCACCGCATCACTGACACCCAATGCGCGAGCTATCCCCGACGCTCCATCTACAAACAGGTCGCCACCTATGATAAGGCCGGCGAGTCCGAGCACCGTCCACAATATCCCCTTCCACAAAGGCATAACACGCTGACGCGATGCCTCTACAGCCGATGGATCGGTCACGGCATCCTGCTCAGGCAGCGACTGAGCCGAATGCAGAGTATGATACATAAAGATGCAAAAGAAGAGCAACAACAATATACCGTCTACACGAGTCACAACCGGAGCCGTCCCATCCAACCATTGCGACAGACCTATAGCCACCAAAGCCACTGACGACAATATCACCAGCGGAATATCTACGCTCAATACCGAACGCTCCACCATCACCGGACGGACCATTGCCGTAACGCCAAGGATCACAAAAACATTGAATATATTGCTCCCCACCACATTACCGACAGCAATACCCGGATTGTCTGCCAAGGCTGATGAAATACTGATCACCAGCTCCGGGGCTGATGTGCCAAAGGCTACGACAGTAAGACCAACCATCAGATCTGACATACCCCAACGACGAGCTAACGATGTAGCCCCATCCGTCAACATATTAGCTCCCACCAGTATCATCACCAACCCGACAACAAGCCACACGACATCCATAATCAAAATAAATTAGGTTATGACCCCATCCCCCTCCCCCATTTTCACCTAAATAAAAGACAAAAATCAGTCCGAAAAAGTTCTAAACAAAAAAATAAAATAAAAAAGAGCCAAAACATTTGGTCAAATAAAAAATTAGTATTAACTTTGCAAACGCAAACGGGAAACAATCCCCGGAGCAACCCCTATAAGGTGCCATAGCTCAGTTGGTAGAGCAAAGGAC